>JAXGQA010000030.1:0-10956 GCA_040766645.1 Christensenellales bacterium
TTTGAGCACCGCTTCCAGCGCGGCCGTGGAAATCGAGGTCGGCGTGCCCCCGCCCACGTACAGGCACCGGGGCTTCCAGCCGCTGTCCACGGCAGCCCGCCCGGCCTCGTTTATTTCTCGGTCCAGCGCGTCCAGATACGCGCCCACGTTCGTAGATCTGCCGATGGCATAGCCGGGAAAAGAGCAGTACACGCACCGGGACACGCAGAACGGTATGCCGATATACACGTCGAGGTCAACGGACGTTTGAGAATCGAGGACGGCCCGCTGGTTGTCGGCTGTCTCGATGAGCAGCAGGGCCTTGTCGCGCTCGAGGAAAAAGGCGCTTTGCAGCGCGTCGGCCGTCCGTGCGTCGTCGAGGCCCTGCGCGCGCAGCTCGGCGACCAGCCGCGTCGGACGTATGCCGGTCAGCGACCCCCAGGGCAGCCGGGCGGGAAACGCCTTCTGCATGCAGACGTACACGGCGTTTTTGGCCGCGCGCTTGGCGTAGCGCTTATAGACCAGCGCGTCGCTCAGGTCGCCCGCGAACGGTTCAATGCTGCGGTGGCGCACGCGCCGCGTCACCATGCCGTCTTTGCCGGTGACGGCGATGTCCACGGCGTTATTGAAGGCGCCTGACGCGTACGAAAACTCGTGCGTCACCACTGCGCCTTCTTTGGCCTGCGCTGCCCCTCCCGTTTCTACGGAGTCCGGACCGGTGAACAGCCGGATGATCTCGCAGATGTCGTTGGAGTATTCCTTTGTCTGGGTATCAAGCCGGATTTTCAAAGGTACGGGTCTCCTCCGGGGGCGCGCTTCAAAAAGGGATTGTTTCTCCGCTCATGCCCGATGGTAGTCTCGGGGCCGTGCCCGGGATAGACCACGGTGTCGTCCGGGAGCGCCATCACTTTTTCCTGCAGGGACTTTGTGAGGGCCTCGGGCCGGCTGGACGGGAAGTCGGTGCGCCCCACCGACTCCCAAAACAATGTATCCCCCGAAAAGACGACACCCTCCCCTACAAGGCAAACGCCGCCCGGCGAGTGCCCCGGCGTATGCATCACCGTCAGCCGGACGCCGGCCGCCTCGACGACCGCGCCGTCGGTAAGCGTCTGGTCGGCCGGGGGCATGACGATGCTGACCCCCGCGAGGCCCGAAAGATTCTCTTTTGCCGAGGTCAGCATAACAGCGTCGTCCGCGTGGATCATCACGGTCGCACCGAACAGCTCCTTCAGGCGGTAAACGCCGCCGATGTGGTCAAAATGCCCGTGGGTGAGCAGGATGTACGCGGGCCGGAGCCTGTGCTGTTTGAGGAACGCAGCCAGCGCGGGGGTGTATCCGCCGGGGTCGATGACGATACAGTCCCCGTCCTCCCTGGTCCACAAGACATAGGTGTTCACGCTTACCGGGCCGGTGACCAGTCTTTCTATGTTCATAACGCTTCCTCCGGAATTCTAAAACGTTTTTGTGCTGTCAATCAGGATAGTGACAGGGCCCTGGTTCACCAGCGAAACGTCCATGTCCGCCTGGAACCGGCCGCCCTGCACGCGAAGGCCAAGATCCTTCAGGGCCTCCATCAGCGCGACGTAGAGCGTCTCGGCCTTTTCGGGGTGCGCGGCCTCAGTGAAGCTGGGGCGGTTGCCCTTGCGGCAGTCCCCGAACAGGGTGAACTGGGAAACCACCAGCACCTCCCCCGCCGTGTCCGAGACGGACAGGTTCATTCCCTTCCGCGTCGGGGAATATGCGCAGCTGCGCGAGCTTTTGCGCAATACTCCGCGTCCTTTGGCCCGTCCTCCTGTGAAACGCCCAATAAAACCAGCAGCCCGGCGCCGATGCGCGCTACCTCCCGGCCGTCCGTTTCCACCCGCGCGCATTTTACGCGCTGAACCACACACCGCATGAAAAAGCCCTCCCGTCACGCGTGCGACCTGAACACCCGTGTGACGTCGGGCAGGTTGCGTATCTGCTTGATGATGCGGTCGAGCTGCTGTGTGTCCGTGATTTCGACCGAGAAATTCATAATGGCCGTCTTGTTCTTGGTGACCCGCGCGTTGACCGACAGCATGCTCAGCTTGAGGTTGGTGAGAAGCTGCGATATCTCCAGCAGAAGCCCGGTCCTGTCGCTGGCCATGACCTGTATCTCCACCGGATAGGCGCGGCTTTTCTCGCTGGCCCAGGACACGTCCACCAGCCGGTTTTCCACGTCGTCGAGGTCGTGGAGGTTGACGCAGTCCCTCAGGTGCACCGACACGCCGCGCCCGCGGGTGATGTAGCCGACGATGTCGTCGCCCGGGAGCGGGTTGCAGCATTTGGCAAAGCGCACCAGCATGTTGGGTTCGCCCTTGACCAGCACACCGTAATCGACGGTCTTCCGGACGGGCTTTTCTGCGGCCGGGGCCGCCTTGGCCTGCTCCAGCTTGTGTTCCTTGCGGTATTCCTCCGAAAGTCGGGTTATGACGCGGCCGGTCATAACGCCACCGTAACCTACCGCGGCGTACAGGTCGTCCAGCGAGTTCAAAGAATATTTTTTATAGATCGGCTCCAGCCATTCAGTCTTCAACAGCTGGGGCAGGCTGTAGCCCGCGCGCTTGGCCGCGTTTTCCAGCATGTCCTTTCCCTTGACGATGTTCTCCTCGCGGAACTCCTTTTTGAACCACTGTTTTATCTTGGCCTTGGCTTGTGAGGTCTTAACGATGTTCAGCCAGTCCCGGCTGGGTCCGGACGAGTGCTTGGAGGTGAGTATCTCCACGATGTCGCCGGTGGAAAGCTGGTAATCCAGCGGCACCAGCCGGCCGTTGACCTTCGCGCCCACGCAGTTGGTCCCTACCTCGGTGTGGATGCTGAACGCGAAGTCTATAGGCGTGGAGCCTTTGACCAGGTCCACCACCGTGCCCTTGGGCGTGAACACCAGCACGTCGTCGCTGAAAAAATCTATTTTCAGGGAGTCCATAAACTCCTGCGCGTCCTTCATGTCGCTCTGCCACTCGAGGAGCTGCCGCAGCCACGCCAGCTTGGAATCGAGGTCGGACTGCTCATGCCGCTTCTCTTTATACTTCCAGTGCGCGGCGATGCCGTACTCCGCCGTCCTGTGCATGTCATAGGTGCGAATCTGGACCTCGAACGGCACGCCGCCTGTGCCCAGACAGGTGGTGTGCAGCGACTGGTACATGTTTTTGTTGGGCACGGCGATATAGTCCTTAAAGCGTCCGGGTATGGGCTTCCAGATGGTGTGGACGATGCCCAGCACCGTGTAACAGTCCTTGACCGACTCCACGATGACGCGGATGGCAGTGAGATCGTATATCTCCTCAAAGGGCTTGTTCTGGTCCTGCATCTTCTTATAGATGCTGTATATGGTCTTGGGGCGGCCCTCAAAATCGGCCTTGAGGTTTATCTGCTCCAGGCGCTTGCGGATGGTGTCCATGATTTCGTGTATCTGCTGTTCCGTGGCGCGCACCGCGTTGACCTTTTCTCCAAATCAAAGAAAACGTCCGGCTTCAGATACCGGAACGCGAGGTCGTCCAGTTCAGCCTTGAACCTGTAGATGCCCAGCCTGTGCGCAAGCGAGGCGTAGATCTCCAGCGTTTCGTTGGCCACGCGCGTCTGCTTGGCCGTGTTGAGGTACTGGAGAGTGCGCATGTTGTGCAGCCGGTCGGCAAGCTTTATCATGATGACGCGGATGTCGTTGGCCATGGCCACAAACATTTTCCGCAGGCTCTCGGCCTGCTGTTCCTCACGGGAGAAATTGCCCAGCCGCGTCAGCTTGGTCACGCCGTCCACCAGGTTGGCCACCGTCGCGCCAAACAGCCGGTTGACCTCGTCGAAGGTCGCTGGCGTGTCCTCTATGACGTCGTGGAGCACGGCCGCCGTTATGGTGTCGGCGTCCATGCCGAGTTCCATGAGTATCTCGCCCACGTGGCAGGGGTGGGTGATATACGGCTCGCCCGAACGGCGCACCTGTTCCCGGTGCGCTTCCAGGGCGAATTCAACCGCCCTTATTATGGTGTCGACCTGTTCCTTGCTATAAGTCAGCTCGACTTTTTTTTTGAATTCCTGCACAATGTCCACGGGGTTTCCCATCGCCTTAAATTTTATGATCCCGCCTGCGCCTCCTGCGCCAGAGCCTGCGCATAGGCGCGCATGCGGTTGTAGGTCTTCGATTTTTCAAGCTGTGTCCGCTCGGTATGCGCGGGCACCGAATACTCCCTTTGTTTCCCGTCCGTTTCGCGTTCGGACAAAAGCCCGAGTTCGGCAAATATCCTGAGCGCCAGCATGAGCTGCGCCGGCGTTCGGCCGGGTACCTTCAGCGCCGCGGCCAGTGCGCCTGTATCCTGCCACGCGGCCCTGCGCGCGAGTGTCCGCCGCAAAAGCGCGTATACCGTCAGCAGTTCGTTCCGCCCAAACGCGCAGCCGGCGATGAAGCCCGCGCTTTCCTCCGCGCCGCATGCCCACCACTGCGACACGCCGTCCGGCACGGCGTCCGGGAAGGGGAGTACGTCCATGACCAGCACGTTTTTGAAGCGCCGGCAGGATTTGGCCGGGTCTGTAGGGGCCAGCAGGAGCGTGTTGAACAGCGCGGGATTTTCCCCGACTGCGCCCCGTGCGACCCGCACGCGGTCCTCCAACCCCAGCTCCTTTATCGCGTTCAGCGTGCCCCGCGCGCCCGGCGGCGTATTGCAGAGTATCAGCGTGCCCCGCGCGCTGCGCTTCAGACGGTCTTTTAAAACAGCGTGCAGTCCGGCCTCCAAGCCGCTCCCGGCGTTTGCATAAGTATACCGAATATTACTATTATAAAGGATTTGCGCGGCGATTGCATCAGCAAAATCAGGAGCCATGCGGGTTATGACCTTTTCCGGTTCGTGAAACGCAGTATTTGCATCCAGGTGGCGCACCATGCACTGGATGCGTTCGGTCCCGTTGTAGCGGTTTATCTGCGGCGTTACCAGCAGCTCGAGGCCAATGTCCTCCCCCAGCTCGTCCGCCCGGCTGCCGTAGCCGAAGGCAACACACTCCAGCGCGCCGGACGGCACGGGCAGGCTGAACCGCAGGTGCCGCTTGTCCGTACCCATCAGTGTCACTCCGCGTACACCGTTCCCGCGCAGCCGCAGGACCGGGGCGGGGTTGCCGATGCCGCAAGGCTCGAACAGCTCAAGGTCGCGGACCAGCGCGTCGGTGACCTCGAAAGGCTCTATGGCGGCATCGTAGCGCATGCTGGGCGTGAAGAACGCTTCCTCGTATTGCGTGCGCACCAGTTCCTCAAACCCTTTGGTGAAGGCGGGCAGGTTTTTGGCCGGCATGGTCATTCCCGCCGCCTGCTCGTGGCCGCCAAACCTGTCGAACAGGCCGCTGAACTCTCTAAGCGCGTTGAACAGATGGACGCCGGGGACCGAGCGGCCCGAACCCTTTAATACCTCGCCCTCCCGCGCAAACAGTATGACCGGGACGCACAGCGTTTCGACCAGCCGGGACGCGACGATGCCTATCACGCCGTGGTCCCAGTCCGCACCGGCCAGCACCACGGCGCGGGCGCGCGCGATGTCGATGTCCTGCAGCATATCCAGCGCCTGCTGCGCTATGTCCTGCTCCATACGGCGCCGCCGTGCGTTGTCCTGCTCCAGCCGTACGGCCAGATCGTGGGCCGTTTGGCCGTCCTCGCACAGGAGCAGCTCTGCCGCGACACGCGCGTCTCCCATCCGCCCGGCCGCGTTGATGCGCGGCCCCAGCAGGAATCCGAGGTGCCCGGCGTTGAGCTTCGCGTACGGGACGCCCGCGATATCACACAGGGCGCGTATCCCGGGGGGCGGCGCGGTGCGCAGGGCGTTCAGCCCTTCCTTGACGAAAATGCGGTTCTCCCCCAGCAGCGGGACCAGGTCGGCCACCGTCGCCAGTCCCACGATGCCCATACAGGGCCGCAGAGCCTCCTCGCCGAACAGCGCCTGCACCAGCTTGGCCGCGACGCCGGTGCCGCACAGCCCGGCAAACGGGTACCGGCTGTCAGGGAGCGTCGCCGCGATGCAGGCCACGGCTTCGGGAAGCTGTTCCAGCGGCTGGTGGTGGTCGGTAACTATGATATCCAGCCCCAGCGTTCGGGCAAAGGCCGCTTCCTCCACCCCCGTGATGCCGCAGTCCACCGTTATCAAAAGGTCGGTCCCCTCCTGCGCCAGCCGCTCCAGGGCATGTTTATTCAGCCCATACCCTTCGCTGTGCCGGCTGGGCAGGTAGAACTCCGCGTTAAAGCCGCCCGCGCGCAGCGCGTGCACCAAAAGCACGCTGGCGCAGACGCCGTCGGCGTCGTAATCGCCGAACACCGTGACACGCTCGCCTTTCTCCCGCGCCCGCAGGATGCGCTCAACGCCCGCCTCCATGCCGGGGAGCAGGAACGGATCGTGCAGGTTCTCGAAGCCGTCGCGCAAAAAGGCGCGCGCCGACGCTTCGTCCATGCCGCGCCGTGCGAGTATGCGCGCCGCGACCGGCGATATGCCGGCAGCCTCTTGCAGGGCGGCGGCCCGCGCTTCGTATTCTTCCCCGGTGAGGTTTCCCGCGTTTGTCTGGATGTATCGCAGCATCTGCAAAAGCTCCCGAACACAAAAACGGCGGGACGCGCAAGGGCGCGCCCGGCCGCTTTTTATACTGTTTACGCTTTTTTGAACTTCATCTCTGCCTTACGCCGTTTTTCAAAAAACGGCTTGTCATAGAGCCACACCCAGATGGGCGAGGCGATAAATATGGAGGAATAGGCGCCCGAGATAAGGCCCACGATGATGGGGAGAGAGAATTCCTTGATGGAATCCACGCCCAGTATGTAGAGCGCGGATATGGTTATGAGCGTCGTAAGCGAGGTGTTGATGCTCCGCGCCATCGTTTCCCGGATGCTCCGGTTGGCCACCTGTGCGAACGTGAATTCCCGACGCGAAAGGCGGTTCCGGTTCTCGCGTATCCTGTCGAACACGACGATGGTGTCGTTGATGGAGTAGCCGAAGATGGTCAGCACGGCGGCCACGAACGACGAGTTGATGGGCAGGTTGAATATGGCCATGAACGCGATCATGATGAGCATATCGTGCAGCAGCGCCGCAACGGCCGCGATGCCGCTCAGCATCTCGAACCGGATGGTGATGTATATGAGCATCAGCACGCAGGCTATCCCGGCCGCGAGGAAGGCGTTCCGGACCATTTCGCCGCTGGCCACGCCGTTCACGCGGTCCGCGCTGGCCATTTTAACGTCCGGGTATGATTTTTTGAGCGTTTCCAGCACGTCGGCGCGCGCGTCCGCTTCCCGGGTATCGTTTTCCATCGCGCGCATGCGGACCAGCGCGGTCGTTTTTTGGTCGCTGCTGGTGGTGATCTGCACTTCCTTTATGCCTTGCCGGGCAAACGCATCGGTGATGTCCGCTTCGGAAAAGCTCTTGCCCATGTCCAGCTCCATCAGCGTGCCGCCCACGAAATCCAGACCCATGTTGAACCCGTGCACCAGGAACATCACCACCCCCAGCAGGATGAGGAGCAGGGTACCCGCGGCGAAATATTTGACCTTGCCTACAAAATCAAAATTTTTCATGACTTCAACCTCGCGACATACAGGGATTTTTTCCGGATGTTGAGCCGAAGGGTGTTCCTGAGCAGGAAGCGCGTGATGGTTATCGCGCTGAACATGGACAGGCAGATGCCGATGAGCAGCGTGTACGCAAAGCCTTTGATGGATCCCGTGCCGAATATCATCAGCACCAGGGCCGCTATCAGGGTGGTGGTGTTGGAATCGATGATGGCGGTGAAGGCGCGCTTGAATCCGCTGTCCAGCGCGGCGCTCAGCGACTTCCGGCCCGCGCTTCCTCCTTGAAGCGCTCAAAGATGATGACGTTCGCGTCCATCGCCATGCCGATGCTCGGATGATGCCCGCGATGCCGGGGAGGGTGAGCTGTATGGAGAGGAGCGCCAGTAAAAAGAGCATCAGGAGGATGTAGCTGAGAAGCGCGAGGCTGGCGGCGATGCCCGGAAGCCTGTAGTATCCTGTCATCAGCGCCATGACCAGCAGAACGCCTATAAGGCCGGCCATCGCGCTCGAGTTCAGGGCGTTGGTGCCCAGTGTGGCGTTTATCGAATGGGACTCGATCTCGTTGAGGGTTATGGGCAGCGAGCCGCTTTCGATGCGCGCGGCCAGCTCCTGCGCCTCGTCCCGCGTGAAGTTGCCTTCGATCTGGCCCTTGCCGTCCGTTATGGGCGTGTTCACCGTGGGGGACGATATGGTCTTGCCGTCCTCTGTGATGCTTATGGAATTGCCGACGTTGTTGGTGGTGGCGTCCGCAAATGCTTTGGTGCCCTTTTCGTCAAGCTGGAACGAAACCACGTAATACCCGGACTGGCTGTCGTACGCCGCCCGGGCCGATTCGATGTTCTCGCCGCCCATGATGATGCTCCCGTCGGGGTCCAGGAACTTGACAACAGCCGGCGTCTTCAAAAATGCCGAGATGGAGTTGACGTCCTGCCCCTCGGTCCCGCTGGTCTTGTTGATGGGTATCTCGATGCGCAGCTTGTCCGCACCCTGCCGGACCACCGTCGCTTCGGTCAGGCCCTTGCCGTCCAGACGCACGCGCAGCTTTATCAGTGTGCTTTGCATTTTTGTTTCAAAGTCTTCCACGCTGGTGTCGTCCGCCTGATATACCACGTAAATGCCGCCGGTCAGGTCAAGGCCCCGCTTGATGACGTCCGAGACCGGCTTTATTTTGTAAACGCCGAACGAAAGCCCGTTTACCGCGACATAGCATAGAAACGCGACGATTATGACGTACAGCGACAGCTTTACTGCGCCTTTTTTCGCCATGGGATGTTCCCCCTTAACGGAATTATTGCATCGGTCACAAAAGCAACCGTTCCTTTGCGTACACCCACAGCGCACACTCCATGTGCGCCTTGAATATCTCGCAGCTCACCGCGTGTGGGACCGTAAGGTCCCCGTTCATCTTCCACGCGTTTGCGACGCAACCGCCGCAGCAAAAGTATTTGGCCCAGCAGCCGCCGCACGCGTCCTTGGTCAGCGTGCTCAGCTCCGCGAACCGCTCCTGCAGTGCGGCGTCGAAGGTTCCCTCGCGGACGTTTCCCATCCTGAAGGCATCCTCCCCCACAAACTGGTGGCAGGGGTAGATGTCCCCGCTTGGCGTCACGGCTACGTACTCGTTGCCCGCGCCGCACCCCAGAAGACGTTTGGACACGCAGGGCGCTTCGTCGAGGTCGACCATGAAATGGAAGAAATTCAGCCACCCGTCGCCCCTGCGCCGCTCGACGTACCATTCCGCCAGCCGCTCGTACTCCTCCCGTATACGGGGAAGATCTTTGAGCGACAGCGCGTACCCGCTCTCCTCGCCGGTTACCACCGGCTCCAATGATATCTGCGTGAACCCGAGGTCGGCTAAAGCTTGGACGTCGCGCGAAAAGTCGAGGTTGCGCGCGGTGTAGGTCCCGCGGACGTAGTGCTCGCGTTTCCCGCGCCGCCGTGCGAACGCGAGCGCCCTCGGGGCGACCAGGTCATAGCTCCCCCTGCCCGCGGGCGTTTTCCGAAACGCGTCGTGCACTTCCTTCCTGCCGTCCAGGCTCAATACGACGTTGACCATCTCACGGTCGATGAACGCGGATTTATCCCGGTCCAGCGCCAGCGCGTTGGTGGTAATGGTAAAACGTATGACCTTCCCCGTTTCCTTTTCGCGCCTGCGGCCGTATTCGACGGTGGAAACGACCACGTCCCAGTTCAAAAGCGGCTCCCCGCCGAAAAAGTCGACCTCGAGATGCCTGCGGTTCCCGCTTTTCTTTATCAGGAAGTCGATGGCCGCGCACGCCGTTTCGGGCGGCATCAGCAGCCTGTCCATCCCGTATTCGCCGCTGCCTGCGAAACAGTAACCGCCGGAGGTTGCAGTCGTGCGAAACGTTGAGGCAGAGCGCCTTGACAACCCCCGGCGGCTTTATGAATTCCGGGCCGTAGGCGTAGTCGGTATCCAGCGCGTTGTCCTGCCTGAGGGCTTCAAGCTCGTCCCATGCCTCGTCCACTTCCGGCGCGGCGTATTCCGCGCCCAGCGCGCGGTGGGCGGACTGCCTGTCCCTTGCGACAAAATACGGTATAAGCCGCAGCGTAAGAGCGTCCGCGGCGTACAGTGCGCCCGAGTCCACATCCAGTATGAGATGTGATCCGTTGCAGGTGAAAGCGTGTATCAAGCGATAAGACCTCCGGGAATCATACCAAAAAAGCAGTAATATGCAATATTACCGCCCTTTTGCGCATCGTATTTACTTGTTCTGGCATTTCTGGTTGGCAACGGTGCACGAAGTTTTGCAGGCCGACTGGCAGGAAGCCTGGCACTCTCCGCAGCCTACCGATCCAGCCTGCTGCCTGGGTGCGGGTTTGTTTATCGTTTTTATATGCTTCATTCACGAACCTCCGAGGCAAAATATTAATTTAATTATACCTTCGGCTTTTCGCTTTAACAAGGGGCCGGCTCCTATTTTTTAAGCTTTTGTATGATGAAGCCCACAATAACGCCACCCACAAATCCCATGGCAAGGTCTGAAAGTATCAGCCACGACGGAGTGAACTCGCCCTCGATGGCCGAGAACAGCAAAAGTCCGCACAGGATAAAGCTCGCGCCCCCGATGCCCGCCACCAGCCACTGCCGCGCTACCTGCCCGCGTATGGCCGCGAGGGCCGCGATGGCGATGCCCGCCACCTTGAGGACCTGGTTCACGATGGGGATGGCCCCCTCGCCGAACAGCCCAAGCTTTAAGAGCAGGGCAAAAAGCAGTATGGCCGACAGCGTAAAAATCATGCCCAGCAGGCAGCCGCGCAATACGGCGAGCACGACCGGCGGGACCTTGGGAGCCTGCCGGGCGCTTCGCGCCCTGGGTTTTCTATACACGGAAAACACCTCCCATACAGCGTCACGATGCAAATATATGCACGTTCATCCGCTATTATGAGCCGGTCCGTTGCACAAAAAA
>JAXGQA010000031.1:0-10927 GCA_040766645.1 Christensenellales bacterium
TGTAACAGCCTTTGCTTTTGTGTTTACATGAATCTTGATATCTCGGTCACGTATCGCTCGTATCATTGCGTTTTTGTGCATCCAGTAAGCATCCGCCGCCCAGTCGTTTTTCATATCAACGATAGTAACAAACTTTCCGAGGCCGTCGAGATATATCGCGCTTTCGCATCCGACAAGACCGCCGCCAAGGATTACAACCTTCTGCCCCAGCGCGGGAGTTGGCTGATGCAGAACTTCAAGACCCACAACCTTCTTATTATCAATACCGGGGATTGCCGGAACAATCGGCTTAGCGCCAATAGCTGTAATAATTACATCAGCATTCTCCGCAGCTGCCTGCTCGGCCGTAAGCTCTGTATTCAAACGGACATCAACGCCTGATTTTTCCAAACGTCCTTTCAATACTTTTACAAAGTTGTACATATCCTTCTTAAACGGAATGTATTGTTCGCAAAGAAGCTGTCCGCCAAGCTCGCTGTTCTTCTCATAAAGAGTAACGTCATGGCCGCGTTCAGCCGCCGTAATAGCCGCCTCCATACCGCCCGGGCCGCCGCCGACCACGATAACCTTCTTCGGAGTTGTAGCAGGGAACGCATACTTGTGATCCAGCTCATTACCAATAACAGGGTTAAACGCGCAACAGTATGTCCTGTTTGACAGATAATTGAAGAAACAAGTGTAGCAACGGCAGCAACGATTAATATCATCTGCGTTGCCGGAGAATGCTTTTTCCGGGAAATACGGATCACAGATAGACTGACGTGCAATCTCTATGATATCTGCTTTTCCTGAAGCAAGTATCTCTTCCATCATGTCAGGGTCGTTCAGTCCGCCTAATGTTGCAACCGGTGTTTTAACATGTTTTTTAATCTCGGCCGCAAGAGGCACATTATATCCATGGTCAACAAACATGGATGGATGGGTTAATGTAAATACCTCCAGGTCTTCATGAATACCAGCGGAAACATGGATAATGTCAACCTTGCCATCGACCATTTTAGCTATCTCGACACCCTCTTCGATAGTGTATCCGCCCTCAGTATACTCTGCCCCGCTCATACGGAACTCAATGGGGTAGTTAGGACCAACGGCTTCGCGTACTTTTTCGATTACCAGCAGGGAAAAACGCATGCGATTTTCCAGACTGCCGCCCCATTTATCCGTTCGGTGATTCATCGTGGGGGAACTGAACTGACCAAGCAGCCATCCATGTCCACCATGGATAAGTACCATCTCAAAGCCGGCTTCTTTCGCCAGCTTTGCACCGTTGGCAAAACAATCGGCAACTCTGTAGATATCCTCTTCCGTCATTGCGCGAACCTTAAGTCCGGATGGGCTGATTTCATCATTCGGACCGATTAATATGCCGTCAGCGCTGGCATGACCACGCGCATTCCCGTATTTTCCTCCATGGGCGAGTTCCATTACCGCATTACAGTTGTGACGGTGCAGAGCTTTTGATGCTTCTTTAAGTGAAGGAAGCGACAACACGTCATAAAGTTTTACTTCCTTGGTGTGTGAACGGCCAATAGCGTCGACAATGCCAAGACCAATGGCTACGCTGGCAAGCCCGCCGCGCCCGCGATTTTCATGGAATGCGACATCTTCTTTCCGCATGTTGCAGTCCGGATCCATTTCCGGATTAGACATCGGAGCGCCAAAAATCCTGTTTTTAAACGTAACCCCATTAATTGTAATAGGGCTTGCAAGATGTGGATAATACTTGTTTTGCATAGCTTTACCTCCCTTGTTTTATCCGCGTACTTTGTCGATATCTTGACAAACAAAAGTATATTAGAATAAAATTAGGACAAAAAGCAGAAAAATCCATGTATAATTACAAAAAAAAAGTTGTGACACGTGGAGCCATTTGTGGTGTTGGGAATTCATTATTATAATTGTTTTATTTTTTTAATTTGAGAGTTGCCGTCTGCTGAAAGCGGGCAGGTGTACATAAATGTCCTGCTGACCACAGCCGGTGTACAATCCCCTGAAATGCCTGCAACTGAAGCAGCTTGAACGTGGGGTTGCTCTCAACAGAAAAAGAGGACACGCTATGACCTTCAGGCAAATGGAACTTTTTTTGGCCGTATGCGAGTGTAAGAGTATCAATAAGGCGGCTGCGGCATATCATGTGTCCCAGCAAGGCATATCCAAAATGATTCGGGATTTGGAAAAAGAACTGGGATGCCAACTGCTTGACAGAAATGTAAGCGGAGTGTCCCCCACGCAATATGGCGCGTATTTTCTGGATGGATGCCGCACTATTTTGGAGCGCAAAGAATATATTTGTTCTCATATTTCTCAGGTAAAGGATACCCCGAAGGAAACCATTTTTCTTGGCATGGCTTATGGCGTGGTTTCCGCCCTGTCTTATAAATTAATTACTGATTTTGAGTATATACATCCAAATGTGAATATTAAATACGAGGATCATGTGGACTTCTATCTGGAGGAGCTTTTGAAAAAAGACGAATATGATTTCTGTGTTACAACCGGCGTTATGGATACAGACTGTTTTTCTGTTGAACGTTTAATTCGGGAACATGTATATTTGTGTATCCCGAGGACACACGTGTTATATCACAAGGAATATATCGATATGGATGATTTAAAGTGCCAGCGATATGCCATGTTTAGCACGCAATTTCACATCCGCCACAATTTTGCTGCCGCTTGTCGAAATGCTGGATTTGACCCGATCATTGATATAACCTCCAATGATTTCAACTCATTAAGAGAGATCGCACAAAATAACAATCTTCTGTTTGTTGTTCCGGCACATACCATACGCACGGACGATTCCACGCTCAGATATTATAAATTCCCGGATGACCACTTCAGTTGGGATGTGAATTTTGTAAAGAAAAAGAATAAAGTATTGACTGAGAACATGCTGGCATTTTATCGGCACATAAAAGAACAACTTCCCACGCTTAACAACCGTCAAAGCTCAATTCAGGCCGGGTTTAGCGGGAGTTTATAAAAAGATTTTCGGGCAGGCGGCAAAACGTAATTACACGATTGCTTGTTGTACAGGAAATCGATTGGGACGGAAGATGTCCGATTGGGGCGTGGACATCAACGAGGGCGGGTACCGTCAAGTAATTGGTGCCGCCTGGGGCATAAAGAAAACAAGACCAATTGGCATACTGGACGCGGTTACTTCCTGCTCCCGCAGGCCAAGCAGCCAAAAGGTCGAGGACAGCATCAAAGAAAACCCCTCGCTTATATGGATGTCCCTTACGAATACTTGCGTATCCGTTCCAATAACATTTTTGCTTCCAGTTTATGGAAGGGCGTATGTGCGGCCTCCCGGCGGAGGCTTTTATCTTTTCCTCACGACGGCCTCGGGGACGGCGTCACCGGCGCTGTCGTCGGGCTGATGGTGGGGCTGGGGGATGCGGTGGTTGGGGGCGGCGTTTGGGTGGGCGAGGAGGCGTAAGGCTTTAAAAGCGCTTCCATTTCAGCTTTGTAAGCGTTGAACAGGGACTGTATCTCCTTGTAGTCCCTGGCGGCATCCAACGCTTCAATAAACGCGTTCGATTTTGCCTGTATGGCCGCGCGGACGTTCTCGGGGACGTTGTAGCGCGACATGCGGTCGTACACGGTCTGGATGTAGGCGTTCACCTCGTCGTTGAAATCGGTGGCCGTATGCTGCGTGCAGGTCTGGGTGGGTTTTTGGTGTCCTCCGAGAAATACTCGGTATACGTTTGTGCAGTATTTGCCCGCGAGCAGACCGCTGGTCCTGCAGACCGTGCATTTGACGAGGCCGTAATCCTCCGGCTTGCCGTCAAGGATGGCCTTGTTGGGGCGGCCTTTCAATATCTTGGACATGAAGTTCCGCCACAGCGGCGCCGCGCCGTAGTAGCTGCTGCCGGTGGTGCCGTACACGAACGACGGATAGTAATTCGCGTGCCCGATCCAGACGGTGGCCGTGTAATAACCCGTTATCCCCGCGAAGAACACGCCGCGGAAAGCGTCGTTGGTACCGGTCTTGCCGGCGACTTCCGCCCGGATATCTTCGCCTGCGTGCCGGTGCCGCTGGATACGGTTTCTTTCATCATGCTTATCAGCTGATAGAGGTCGAATGCTTATAAACCTGCCTGTGCTCCCTGCGTCCTGGTTGCGTCCAGTAAGACGTTGCCTTTTTCGTCCACCACCTGCGTGAAGGAGATGGGCTCGTTGTATTCGCCCGCGTTGGCGATGGCGGAAAAGCCCCCGGCCATCTCCAGCGGCGTGATGCCGGATGTACCCAGGGCGAGGCCTGCGCCCGTCTTGTTGATGTGATCGTCGACGCCCAGGGCTTGGCGATGTAGTTGTACGCGTCGTTCAGGCCCACGCCTTCCATCAGAGGCGGCGACGATGTTATACGAGTGCACCAGACCGCTGCGCATGGTGGTCGGGCCGGTGAACGAGCCTTCCCCGTAGTTGCTGGGCCGGCCGGAAGGCGAATCCCAGCCCGGTATTTTTTCGTTGGTGTTTTGGACGATGGTGGAGGGCGTCAGGCCCATGTCCAGCGCGGGCCGTACACGGTCGGGCGGCTTGATGGATGAGCCGACCGGCATCTCGCCGTCGGTCGCGAGATTTGGTTCATCATGGTGCGCTCGAAACTCTACGAGGGCCTTTATCTGCCCGGTGTGCTGGTCCATGACCACGGCGGCCGCCTGCGGCTGCTCGACGGTGTAGGTCGAGCCGTCGGCGTTGGTGGTCACCGTTTTCTGGTTGGGGTTTTCAAACCGCGGTACCGCTTCCAGTTGGCCAGAGGTCTCTGACCGTATGCTGGATATCCGGGTCCACAGTGGTGCATATCTTGTAACCGCTGGTGCGTATTTCGTTTTCGATGGCAGCACGGTTCTGCTGCGTGTCCGTGAGACCGCGCTCCTTCAAAAAGTGCGTTATAACATCGTTTATGGCATATTCGACGAAGTGCGGCATATCATAGATACCCGAGCTGCTGCCTTTCTCCACCACCGAAAGCTTTGTTTTAGCGCTTGCTCGTACTCGCTGCGCGTGATGAAGCCTCCGTTGCGTATCCGTTTTGTGACGATATCGTCCGGTTGTCGGTCCGCTCGGGCGTCTTGCGCACGGGCTGTTCTTGCGGGGGTTATAGGAGTTGGGGGCCTGCGCCAGCCCCGCGATGGTCGCGCACTCGCGCAGGTTGAGCTGATCGAGCGACTTGCCGAAATAATCCTGCGCGGCGGCGGCGACGCCGTAGTTGGTGCCGCCGAGGTTGATGGAATTAAGGTACGCTTCGAGTATCTGCTCCTTGGTGAAGGACGCCTCCAGCTGCAGCGCCAGATAGGCCTCCTGCGCCTTGCGCTTGAGCGTGCGCTCCGGGGAGAGTATGCGGTTCTTGATAAGCTGCTGGGTGATGGTGCTGCCGCCCGCCGTGCTGGTGTTGGTCAGGTTTCCCACCACCGCGCTGAACAGGCGCTTGATGTCCACGCCGTTGTGATAATAAAAGCGGATGTCCTCGGTGGCGATGAAGGCGTCCAGAAGCTTTTTAAATATCTCGGTTGCCGTAGATGCGGTCCTCGGTACCCGAATAGGTCGTTATGAGGTCGCCGTTGGCGTCATATATTTTAGAGCCTTGCGACTGCACGGAAATAGCCTTGATATCGCTTTCGGGGGCCATATCGATGTAGGCTCTGACCACGCCGGTAGCGATGCCCGCGAAGGCGACGCCCACCACCAGTATGGTAAGGAGCAGGAGACGGGCGGTCATCGCAAGTATCTCTAGGCCGAACCTGTCGTGGCGCACCTCCACGGGGGAGAACACGGACGCGCCCTTCCTGCCGGGCGCATGCGCTGTTTCCGGCTTTTCAAACACAATGGTCTGCCCGTCCATGGCCGAGGCATCGTCTTGCGCGGAACGCCCCTGCTCCCGGATCGAGCGTATGGCTTTCAAGGAAGCGCCCGGAGAGGCTTTTGCGAGCCTATGCGTCCGGCAATGCGCCTGAGGGTACCGGCCGCGCTCCGGAACGTGCGCGCGAGGGCATCCGCCGCGCGCCGGGTTCCGCCTGCAAAAGCGTCCTTGAGCGGGATCCTTTTTTTCATGGTATGCCTCCGTTCACGGGAAGTGGCGGCACATGCGCGCCCAGCATGCATTATTATAACACAACCGGGCGCTGTGGGCACAAATTTCCTGTTTTGCTTGTTCAACCGTCCTTTTTGAAGGGGGAAACGGTATGGCGGTTCATAAAGGAATACGTTTTCCGAGGATGAATGTTCCGCGCTGGCTGGTTATCGTACTCATCGTCGTGCTGGGGTCCTGGCTGCTGGTGGAGATCAATCTGCGGCCGGTCATCACAGAGCTGTCCGAGTCGCGGGTCAAGGCGGTGGCCGTGACCGCCATGAGCGACACCATACTGGACACCATCGGTCAGCTTGAGTATTCGGACCTGGTGGAGGTGAAATACGACGATAACGGGGACATCTCCATGCTGCAGGCCAACACCGTCAACATCAACAAGCTGAGCCACCAAGTTACCCGCGCGGTGCAGGAGCGCATCGGCGAGCTGGGACGCTTGGGTGTGGACGTGCCGGTGGGCGCCATCCTGGGCGGGCCGCTGGTCGCGGGGGAAGGCCCGGCGCTGCACGTCTCCGTCGCGCCCGCGGGTACGGTCAGCACCGAGTTCAAGTCCGAATTCACCAGCGCGGGGATCAACCAGACCCGCCATCGGTTGATACTGGTCATGAAGGCGGCCATGCAGGTGGTCGCGCCGGTGGGCGGGGGATACGTCGAGGCGGTGAGCCAGGTGCCGGTGGCCGAGACCATCATCGTCGGAAAGGTGCCGGACAGCTACGTTAACGTGGACGAGACCGAAAAGATGCTCAACCTCCTGCCCGACTGACCGTTTTCAACAGGATGCGTCACGCATGGCACCGGTTCAGCCTTTTATTTGAAAGGGGAGCTGTGTTAGAATAAACTGGGCTAAAACCAATATCAGGAAAGCGTGGGAACAGACTTGTACTTGAAGCGCCTCGAGATAAACGGATTCAAATCCTTCGCCCAGCATACGGAGATGGTCTTCGAGAAGGGCATCACCGCCATCGTGGGGCCCAACGGCGCGGGCAAGAGCAACGTGTCCGACGCGGTGCGGTGGGTGCTGGGCGAGCAGAGCACGCGCATGCTCCGGGGCAGCCGGCGGGAGGACGTGATATTCAATGGTACGCAGCGCAGGCGTCCGATGCAGTTCTGCGAGGTCACGCTGACGTTCGACAACGCGGACGGCGCGCTGCCCGTTGACTACGCCGAGGTGAGCGTCGCGCGGCGGCTGTACCGCTCGGGGGAGAGCGAGTACCTTCTGAACCGGACGCAGTGCCGGCTTAAGGACATCATAGAGCTGTTCAGGGACACGGGGATAGGCAAGGAAGGCTACTCCATCGTGGGACAGGGCCGTATCGACGACCTGCTGTCCCCGCGGTCCGAGAACCGTCGGCAGGTGTTCGAGGAGGCCGCGGGCATCGTGCGGTACCGCGCGCGCAAGGAGGAGGCCGAAAAGAAGCTGGAGGGGACGCTGCAGAACCTGCAGCGGCTGGAAGACATACTCGGGGAGTTGGGCGCCCAGCTTGGTCCGCTGGAGGAACAGAGCCAAAAGGCCCGCGAGTACATCCAGCTGAGCGAGGAACTCAAAAAGCTGGAACTTGGGCTGTTTGTGCACCAGTATGAAGCGGGCGAGCAGCGGCAGAAGAACATCGAGGCCGAAAAGGAAGGAATCGGCGCGCATCTGGAGGATGCCGGCCGGCGCCTGCAGGATGTCGAGGCGCAGATGCAGAGGACGCGCGAGGAAACGGCGGCCGTGGATACCGAGACTACGCGCCTCCGGCAGCGCCTGATGGAAGCGTCCGAACGGGTCGCGCGGCTGGAGGGGGACCAGCGCGTGCTGGCCGAGCGGGTCGAGAACCTGCGGCGGGAGGACGCCCGTGTGCGGGACGAGCTGTCGGCCGGCGAGGAAAAGGCGGCCGCGCTGAGAAAGGATCTGGAATTCCACTCGGACGACGCGCTTAAACAGGCCGGCGCGGTGGAGGAACGGCAGCGCCTGCAGGCCGAAAAGGAGGAGGAATTAAAGGCCCTGGACGCCGCGCTGAGCGCGGACCGCGAACGTCTGGAAGCCCGCAAGACCAGCCTGATGGACGCGATGAACAGCCTGATGGACGTGCGCAGCAAGGCGGCGCGCCTCGGGCAGATCAGGGAAGGCCTGCAAGCGCGGCTGGCCGAGATCAAGCAGGCGCGTGAGGCCGCCGTGCGCGAGCGCGAGAGCCTGGATGCCGAGCGGAAGAATCGCAGGCCGGGCTGGAGCTTCTGACTCATAAATATAAGGAAGAAAGGACGCCCTCGAGCGGGCGGAGCAGGAGGATGAAAGCGCGCGCGCCGGCGCGGAGCGGGACGCGCAGCGGCTGCGGGTGGCCGAAAGCGGCCTGCAGGACCGCATCACGCGCAAGACCATGCTGGAGGACATGGCCCGCGAATATGAAGGATTGTCCTACGGTGTTCGCATGATCATGAAGCGCGCCGAAAAGGACGCATGGCTGAAAAAGGGCGTGCTGGGCGTACTGGGTGACCTCGTGACCGTTCCCAAGGGGCTGGAAACTGCCATGGAAGTCGCGCTGGGAGCCGCGGCGGGACACGTGGTCACCGCCACCGACCAGGACGCAAAGGAGCTTATCGGGTTCCTCAGGAAAAACCGGTTTGGCCGCGCCACCTTCTATCCCGTGTCTTCCATGCGCGAACGCGGCCTGAACGACCGGGAGCGCGCGCATCTGTCCATGCCCGGATGCCTGGGCGTGGCCAGCGAACTTTTGGGGTGCGACGCGAGCATCCGCGGCGTCGTCGGCTCGCTGCTGGGGCGCACTGTGGTGGTGGAAACGCTGGATCAGGCCATCGCGCTGGCACGCAAGGCCGGGCACACGTTCAAGATCGTGACCGCGGCGGGCGACGTGTTGAGTCCCGGCGGCGCCATGACCGGCGGCAGCCGCAAGGACAGCGACAACGGGCTGTTTGCGCGTAAGCGCGCGCTGCAGGAGCTGGTGGCCGGGATATCCGCGCTGGAGGCGCAGAAAAAGGAGTGCGAGGAGGCGCTGGAGAACGGACGGGCCGCGCTACGGGAGGCCGAGGCCGCTGTCGACGAGAAGCGGGACGCCCTGCATGCCCTGCAGATACGCATTGCCCAGGCCAGGGACCGCCATGCTATAGTGGAAGGCTGCGCGGTGGACAACGAAAAGCGCATCGTCGAGCTGAATGAGGAGGAAGCGCGGATCAGGGAGAGCCTTAGCGATACCCTCGCGGAGATAGAGGGCAGCGGCGCGGCCGAGGGGAACATAGAGTCCTCGCAGGCGGCCACCCGCGCCGAGATAGCGGCCATGAGCGAGGCGCTAAACACGCGGACGGCCCAGCGCGAAAAGCTGCAGGAGGAAGTAACGGCCGAGCGCGTCCGGCTGGCAGCGCTTCAACGCGAAAGCGCGCTGGCCGAGACGGCCAAAAAGCGCATGCAGGACGAGCTTGCCGAGCTGGGAAAACGGTCTTCGGCCCACAGGAACACGCTGGAGAGAAACGCCGCCGAGATGGAGCGGCTCGCGGCCCTTTTGGAGGAAGGCCGGGAAAAGACGCTTGCTGACAAGCGGGCGATGGAGGATCTCAACGCCGCCCTTGCCGAGGCGGCCCAACGCCGGCAGGCGTTGGCGGCGCGGCAGGACGAGCAGGAGGAGCACCGCAGCGCCATATTGGCGGAATGTGAATTGCTGCGCGAAAAAAAGCACAAGCTGGAGATGCAGCTCACCAAGCTCGAGTTCGAGACCCGCGCGCTGCAGGAGCGCATCTGGGAGGATTACGAGGTCACCTACGCCGCAGCGCGGGAATACCGTCTGGAAATGGGCGTCCGCGAGGCCGCGCACAGGGCTGCGGAGATAAAGGCGTCCATCCGGCTGATGGGACCGGTCAACGTGTCGGCGGTGGAGGACTACAAGGCGGCGCGCGAGCGCTTCGACTACCTTACCGCCCAGCAGGCCGACATGCTGGCGGCCAAAAGCGACCTCGAGCGCGTGATAGAGGAGTTCGAGCGGAACATGCGCGCGCGGTTCACCGAGCAGTTCGCCATCATCAACGAAAACTTCTCCCACACGTTCGCCGAGCTTTTCGGCGGCGGGAGCGCTAGGCTTTCGCTGGCCGACCCCGGCGACGTGCTGGGGTGCGATATCGAGATCGTCGCGCAACCGCCGGGGAAAAAGCTGCAGAGCATTTCGCTCCTGTCCGGCGGCGAAAAGGCGCTGACCGCCATCGCGATACTGTTCGCGATGCTGAAACTAAAGCCCTCGCCTTTTTGCATCTTCGACGAGATCGAGAGCGCGCTGGACGATACCAACGGCGTCCGCTTCGCCAAGTATCTGAGGCGGTACTCCGAGCAGACGCAGTTCATCATCATCACCCACCGGAAGGACTCCATGGCTGAGAGCGACATTTTGTATGGTGTAACAATGGAAGAAAAGGGCGTGTCCAAGATGATATCGGTACGCCTGAGTGCATAAACGGAGGAACGCATGAACGAAAACGGCAGGGAGAAAAAGGACGGCATCTTCAAGCGGATGCGCGAAGGCCTCGCAAAGACGCGGAACGCGATGTCCGGCACGCTGGATTCGGTGCTGGGGAGCTTTTCCAGACTGGACGACGAATTCTTCGAGGAGCTGGAGGAGGCGCTCATCATCGCCGACGTGGGCGCGCGCGGGGCGTCCGGCCTCATTGCCGCGGTGAAGGAACGCGCCAAAGCCGAGAAGGTGAAGGACGCAGACGGGGTCCGCACGCTTTTAAAACAGGTCCTGGCCGAGCGGCTGGAAGCGGGCTTCATGCCCGATCCCATGGAAAGCGCCGGGCAGCGCGTGCTGCTCGTCGTGGGCATCAACGGCGTGGGCAAGACGACGACCATCGGGA
>JAXGQA010000032.1:0-10063 GCA_040766645.1 Christensenellales bacterium
TGTGAACCTTGAGCATGTTGGTGGTGCCGCTCATGCCCACCGGCACGCCGGCGGTGATGACGACCAGATCGCCCGCGTTGATGAAATGCGAATTCAGAGCGGTTTCCACGCCTGTTTCCAGCAGGCTCTCGGCCGAGCGGGCCTCCTTGCTCAGGCAGGGCTGTATTCCCCAGGAAAGCTGGAGCTGGCGCATGACCTTGGGAGAGGTGGTGGCCGCGATGATGGGGCAGTGCGGGCGGAAGCCGGATATTTTCTGCGCGGTGGTCCCCGTCTTGGTGACGGTCACGATGGCGGTGGCGTTGAGGTTCATGGCCGTGGTCACCGTGGCGAGGCTTATGGCGTTGGTGATGTCCGGGGAAATGCCGGCGGCGTGCCGGGCGCTGAAAAGCGCCTTGTAGTCCATGGACGCTTCGGTGGTGTTGGCGATGCGGACCATCATTCTGACGCTTTCAATGGGGTACTTGCCGGCGGCCGTTTCGCCGGAGAGCATTATGGCGCTGGTCCCCTCGAATATGGCGTTGGCCACGTCGTTGACCTCGGCGCGGGTGGGGCGTGGCTGGCGCATCATCGAATCGAGCATCTGCGTGGCCGTAATGACCGGCTTGCCCGACTTATAACACTTCTCAATGATGTCCTTCTGCACGATGGGCACGTGCTCAAGCGGCAGCTCGACGCCCAGGTCGCCGCGCGCGACCATGATGCCGTCCGACGCCGCGATGATGCTCTCGATGTTGCTCACGCCTTGCGCGGTCTCTATTTTGGCGATGAGCCGGATGCTTTCACCACCCATTTCGTGCACGGTCTGGCGGACCTTTTTCACGTCCTGCGCGTCGCGCACGAAGGATATGGCGATGAAATCGAAGTCGTTTTCCACCGCGAAGGCGATGTCGTCGATGTCCCGCTGTTCCATTATAGGCACGTGCACCATCACGCCGGGGACATTGACGCCCTTGTGGTCCGAAATCGGACCGCCGTTCAATACACGGCATACGATGTCCTCGCCGCATATCTCCTCCACCTGCATGCTGATCTGCCCGTCGTCGATGGAGACCTGTGCGCCGGGGAACACGTCCTTATGCAGGTCGCGGTAGCTTATGGACGCGATGTTCTGGTCCCCCATTGTTTCTCTGGGGGTGAGGGTGAACTGCTGCCCGCTCACCAGCGTCTGCACGCCGTCTCTGAAGCGTCCCGTCCGTATCTCGGGGCCCTTCATGTCCATCAGAAGGGCGGCGTACTTTCCCGTTTCCCGGCAGGCTTGCCGGAACCGTTCGACGCGGCTCCTGTGCTCGTCGTGTGAGCCGTGGGAGAAATTGAGCCGGGCAACGTCCATGCCCTCGGTGAGGAGCTGCTTCATCGAGCCGACGTCATCGACCGCCGGGCCGAGCGTGCATACGATCTTTGTTTTCCGCATGGGTGACCTCCTTTGCAAGCGCCTTTTGTCAATAAAACCGCATACGCCTATGATACCATAAGTATCGTTAAAAATGCGTGAATCCTTGAGGTTGGGGAAAGAAAAAACGAGCCGGCCGGAGCGCGGCGGCAAGGGGCTTTGCGCCGTGTTGGCATATTTTGAGGGTTGAAGGCACAAATCCGGGAATTTATACTCATACACGCACAAGAAAAGCCGAATTTGGGAGCCGGAAAACGCTCCCGGCGCTTTCGGGCGCACACCGTTTTGGCGGCGAAGGAGGTCAATTGTGAAGTTGATTGTAAGAAGGAAGATGCTGTCCGTGCTGGCCGCGGCGGCCATCATGCTGGCGACTCTGTTCGCCGCGCTGCCCACCACGTCCTACGCGGATTACTACACCAGCTCAAAGACACTGCGTCCGGGCATGACCGGCAGCTACGTAAAGGAGCTGCAGCAGGACCTGAAAACGCTCGGGTACTTTACCTACAGCACAACCACCGGATATTTCGGCAGCATAACCAGAGACGCCGTGGTGCGTTACCAGAAGGCCAAAAAGCTTGTGGTCGACGGCATCGTCGGGTCGGCGACCCGGCGGAAGATCAAGGCCGACATGATCGTAAAGACGGCCTACAAATACCTCGGGGTCCCCTACGTGTGGGGCGGCACCTCGCCCAAGGGCTTTGACTGCTCGGGGCTGACGCACTACGTGATGCTGGAAAACGAGATTGCCATACCCAGGACGGTGGCCACCCAGGACCCCCAGGGTACGGCCGTCGCCAAGAGCGAGCTGCAGCCCGGCGACTTCGTGTTCTTCAACACGTCCGGGTCCGGACCCTCCCATGTGGGTATCAGCGTCGGGAGCGGCAAGTTTATCCACGCCAGCTCGGGGAGCAAGAAGGTCGTCGTTTCCGAGCTTTCCAACGCCTATTTCGCGGCGCACTATATCGGCGCCAAGCGCATGGTATAACAGCCTCAAAGCGGCCATTATACGCTTGATTTCAGTGTTCGTACGATTTTTGCCCTGACGGGCAAACGCGCATGTGCCGGCAGGACGGGGCGTTGACCCCGTCCGCCGCGTTTTTGGCCGGGCGCGGGGGAAACAAACTCTTCCAAACGGCGGGGTTACTCTGTATACTATACGTGAACAAAGCATACATCCGAATACTTGCGCGTGCGAGGTGGCATATGAAGATACTGGTTCTGAACAGCGGCGGGTCATCCGCCAAATTCAAGGTGCTGGATATGCCGGGCGAGGCCGTCGTTTCCTCCGGCGGCGTGGAGCGTATCGGCAAGGACGACGCCATACTGAAATTCAAAAGGGCTGGCGGGGAGAATGTGCAGCGTGTGCTTCCGGTCAAAGACCACGCCGCGGCGATAGGCCTGATACTCGAGGCGCTCACCGACCCCGGGCTGGGCGGGATGCGGGACATCTCCGAGATAGAGGCGGTGGGGCACCGCGTGGTCCACGGCGGGAACAAGCTGCGCGAATCCGTAGTCATAGACGCGGAGGTGGAAGCGGTGGTGGAGGAATACTGTGAAAAGGCGCCGCTGCACAACCCGCACAACCTGCACGGCATCCGCGCGTGCCGCGCGCTGATGAAAAACACGCCTCAGGTGGCGGTCATCGACTCGGCGCTGCACTGGACGCTGCCCGAATACGCCTACACCTACGCGCTGCCCTACCGATACTGCGAGAAATACGGCATACGCAAGTACGGCTTCCACGGCATCACCTTCCAGTACATGACCCGCGAGGCCGCAAAGCTCATCGGGCGGCCGGTCGGGGAGATGAAGATCGTTTCACTGATGCTGGGGAGCGGCTGCACCGCCAACGCGATGCTCCACGGGCGCTCAGTGGACGTCAGCACCGGCTTTACGCCGCACGAGGGGCTGATCCAGTCCACGCGGGCGGGGGACATAGACGCCACGGCCGTGACCTACCTGATGGATAAGGAAGGCCTTTCCACGCGGGCCATGGAGGACATCCTCAACCGGGAGAGCGGGTGGCTGGGCATATCCGGCATCAGCAACGACATGCGCGAGATCGGCGCGCAGGCCGACACCAACCCGCGCGCGCGGCTGGCCATCGACGCGGCGGCCTACCGCTGCAGAAAGTACGTGGGCGCGTACACGGCCGCGATGGGGGGCATGGACCTGCTGGTGTTCGCGGGCGGGGCGGGCGAGAACAGCCCGCTGCTGCGGCACAAGATATGCGCGAATATGGAGTTTTTCGGGATAGAGCTGGATCAGGCGGCCAACGAAGGGTTGAAAGGGCAGGGTATTATATCGAAGTCCGGCTCGCGCGTCAAGGTCGTGGTCATAAACACCGACGAGGAAATAGAGATAGCGCGGGACACCTACCGCGTGGTCACGGGCGGGCGATAACGGAAAGGGTGATGACAGCGTGCAAATGGATGATTTCATACAAAGGGTAAAGGCGGAAGGACTCAACGTTTACGGCATACGGGTGATACAGGACGGGAATACGGTGGGGAGCGCGCAGTTTGCCGACGACATACCGTATTCTGTGTTCTCCGCGGCCAAGAGCTTCATGGTCACGGCGGTGGGCATTGCCGTGGACGACGGCCTGCTTGCGCTCAGCGACCGTCCGGTGGATGTGTTCAGCGACCACCTGCCCGACGACCTGGATGAAAGGTACGGGCGGCTCACGCTGGAACACCTCCTGATGATGGCCAGCGGACACGGCCGGGCGCTGCTGATGGAGAAGGAGCGCCTGCAGCTTACCGAGCGGGACTGGATACGTTATACCTTCGAGCAGCCGCTGGTGTCCGATCCGGGGACGAAGTTCCAGTACAGCAACGCCTCGGCTTACCTGGCCGGCGTTATGGTGGAAAAGGCGGCGGGCGCGACCATCCAGGACTACCTGTACGAGAAGCTGTTCCGGCCGATGGGGGTCCCGTACCCCGAATGGGGCAAGTGCCCGCTCGGGCACACGTTTACCCCCACCCGCCTGTACCTGCGCATCGACGACATGGCCAAGTTGGGCCTGCTTTACCTGAACAAGGGCGAATGGGAAACGGGGCGCATCCTGTCCGCCGGATGGGTGGAGGAGGCAACAAGAAAGCATATCGACTCCAACCACGTCACGCCGGCGGGACCGGTGGAGGATGAGTATTGCGGCTATGGCTATCAGTTCTGGATGTGCCGGTATCCGGGCGTGTACCGGGCCTTTGGCCGCGAGGGACAGCATATCGTCGTGGTTCCGGACAGGAACGCGGTTGTGGCCGTCCTTGCTGAAGAACCGAAGGCGCTGGCCATACTGGAGGCCGTCTGGGACACGGTGCTGCCAAGGCTGTAAAACCCCTGTTTTACACGCAGGTATATGGGCATGCCACCGATACGATGCGGAAGGCAACAGCGGACAAAATCTCGCAGGCATTAAAAGAGGGGTTGAATGGGGCTTTTTTGTACGATAAAAGCGTAAGTGTGAAAGCATTAAAAGATGCGGAACATTTGCGCTTATTCTTATACAATAAGGGAGTAATTGGTACGGCGTGGGCTTTTTTGGATCAGAGCATCCGTAAAATAAACTGTCGGCCATCCCTTGTTGTAAGCATTCGTTTAAGCAGGTTGAAAGATAAACGGCTTTCGTGTCACGAACCAAACTGAATTGCAATGAGCGCAGATGGGAACCAGTTACGAATACGAATAGTGGAGGTTCCAATGATCAGTGTTGGGATTGATGTCGCGAAAGAGAAGAGCACCGTATGTATACTGAAGCCTTATGGAGAAGTGGTTGCGTCGCCATTTGAAGTGGTTCATACAGAATCAATGATAAGCAGGCTGATTGTACGGATTCAGGCGTTAGAGGGCGAAGTCAGGGTTGTCATGGAGGCGACAGGCGCATATCATCTTCCGCTGTTAAACAGCCTGAAACAGGCTGGGCTATTTGTGAGCGTTATTAATCCACTGGCCATGAAGAAGTACGCGACAGCAGGGCTGCGCAAGGGGAAAACCGATAAACTGGACGCGGTGCGGATTGCAAACTACGGTATCGACAACTGGTTTCGATTAATGGATTATACCGCGCCAGAGGAGATCTATGCCGAGTTGAAGATATTGGGGCGGCAGTATTTTCATTACGTTAAGATGAAGGTGGAGGGCAAACTGACGCTTACGCATTTGGTAGACAGGACAATGCCGGGTATTAAAAAACTGCTCAACAGCAAAAACTCGGAAGCGCCAACGAGGGACAAGCTGAGTGATTTCGTTGAGGAATACTGGCATTATGACAATATCACCTGTAAGAGCGACCGGCGATTTATTACGGACTACTGCCGCTGGGCTAAAAAGAAAGGATACCATGCAAGCGAAGCCAAGGCCAAAGCGATTTATGACATGGCTCGTGATGGTATCCCCACACTTCCCTCCGGTGCCGCATCGACCAAAATGTTAACACTGGAGGCCGTCAGAGTCCTCAAGGAAATCAATCGGACTCTGGAAACCATTTTAACACAAATGCAGGAGCTGGCAACCGCTTTGCCGGAATATGACGTGGTACGCGCCATGAAGGGTGTTGGTGATGTTTTGGCCTCCAGGCTGATCGCTGAGATTGGAGATGTGCGGCGCTTTCACAGCGGCAGCGCATTAATCGCCTATGCAGGTATTGATTCACCGCCATATCAATCCGGCAGGTACACAGGAACCCAGCGCAAGATATCCAAGCGAGGTTCGGCACTGCTGCGCAAGACCGGCTACGAGGTCATGCGATGCGTTAAAACGACGAAACCAACCGATGATGCGGCTGTCTATCAGTTTATGCTGAAAAAGGAAGCTGAAGGCAAACCGAAAAAAGTGGCCAAGGTAGCCGCCCTCAACAAGTTCCTTCGCATCTATTACGCCCGAGTCATGGAGGTATATCAAGGCTAAGTCTTAGAGATACAACAACAAGGCCAAAACGTTTCTATTTTGGCCTTGTTGTTGTTCGTAAAAATTTTAACGAGGAACATCATGAATTTTCTTAAAAAACTGTTGACTTTCCTTAGCAGGTTTAGTAAGGCCAAAATGCATTCAAAACTACTCGAATCACACCCATGAGGAGGGGCGCCGGAGGGGGCCGCGTCATCGGTAAAGGGAAGGGGAGGTAAATGTTTGAGTACATTGAGGATGTAATGCTCAAGCCCGCGCGGCCCTACGTCCGAAGGAAAGCCACCGACTGCATCGTCCTGCACCACTTTGCGTCCGACGCGACGCCGGAGGCGGTGCACGCTTACCACATCGGCCGGGGGCACCGGGGCATTGACTACAACATCGTGGTGCTGCTCAATGGCCGCGCGGTGTGGGGGCGCGGGTTGGAATACGAGGGCGGACACGTCCTGAACGAGGGGGCGACGGCGGGGATGAACGCGCGCTCCATCGGCATCGCGTGCCAGGGAAACTTTGACGAGAGGGCCATGCCTGCCGCACAAAAAGTGATGCTGATGCGCGTCATCTGGGACTGCCTGCGGGCCTATCCTGGAATAAAGAGCATCGTCGGGCACAGAGAGGTGGCGGCGACCGCCTGCCCGGGCAAAAATTTTCCGCTGGCCGAGGCAAAATCGCGCTCCGGCGGGAATATGGATGCTAAAAAGGCGGTGGGCAGGGCCAGAGTGAGGGCGTTCCTGTACGCGCGGCCGGACAAGGGCGGCAAGGTCCTGCGCACATTTAAGCAGGGGGACGCGATGGACGTGCTGGACACGGCGGGCTGTTTTTACCGGGCGGAGGCCGGCGGCGCGGCGGGGTACGTGTCCGGAAATCGCGTGGTCATCGAAAGCGGCAGCATCGCCGCGCCAGCCCCTGTGTTCACGCTTGCGCGGTTTTTGAAGCGCGAATCGCCGTATGTCAGGGGAAACGACGTGCTGGCCGTACAGCGCGAGCTGTATGAGTCGGGATTTGACCCGCAGGGCCTCGACGGCATATATGGCCCCAAAACGGCGGAGGCGGTCCGGCGTTTCCAGCGCTCGGAGGGGCTGAAAACGGACCGCATCGTCGGGGAAAGGACCGCCCGGGCGCTGGGCGCGAAGTGGGCCGGCCCGGCATAAGCGCATGTGCGCGGCGGGGTGCATAGAATAAATGGGAGGTGATGTGTATATGGACGTCATGGCGTATATCGTCGAGAAGGCATTGGTGCTTATACCGGCACTGCTGGTGCTGGGGCAGATTATAAAGAGTATTCCCAACGTGCCCAACTGGCTCATACCCGTGGTGCTGCTGGTGCCGGGCGTGGTAGGGACCATGGCCATCGTGGGCTGGACTGCCGAGGGCGCGGTGCAGGGGATATTGGTGACCGGCGCGGCTGTCTATGGAAACCAGGTTTGGAAGCAGATTATGTACAAGAGTGAGGAATCCTCCAAAAAGAATGGCGAAACGCAAGCGTAGCACCGCGCTCCGTGAAAAGGCCCGCGAACCCCGTTTGAGGTTCGCGGGCCTTTTTTGCTTTTGGAGAATATGCCAAGGCAATGCCGTACAGCTTGTGCGGTGTTGCCCTAATATTTCATATCAAAGGCGGCGTCGCCCACTGCGCAGGCGGGCGGACCTTTGACTATAATGCCGCCCGGGACGTTCGATTCGATTACCGCGCCCGGACAGACCACGGCGTCGTTCCCGACGCAGACCCCCGGACCGATGACGGCCCCGGCGCCTATTCTGGCCCGGTACCCGACGCTGCAGCCGCGCTCAAGGTGGGCGCCGCAGCACAGGGTGGCGCCGTCCTTTACCGTGCATCCGGACTCGAGAATGCAGCCGGGGGACACCATGCTGCCCCGGCAGACTGCGGCGTCGGCCTCCAGCACGGCCCCCAGCCGGACGAAGGCCCCTTCCCCGACGTCGGCAGCGCCGCTCACCACAGACCCAGGGTGGATAAGCGGGGGGAGCGCAAAGCCCAGCGCCTGCAGGCGGTTCATCCAGTGCAGCCGGAGCGCCCCGTAGAAGAGGACCACCGCCGCGCTTTCAAAGGTTTCGGCGCAGCCGGCGGCGCACGCGTAGCCGCCCAGAACGGGGACGCCCCGCACCGCTTTGTCCTGGCAGTCCTCGCTTAAAAGGCCTATGCCATCCAAAGGGTACAGCGATAAGGCGGTCTCCACCGCCGGTCCCAAAAGCGCGGCCTCGGCCATTATCAGCAGGCTGCCCATTTTCCATCATCCTTCCGCATGTACCTTCCCATAAACCATCTTATGAGGGCGGCTTGCGCCCTGCGCGGCGGGCATTTTCTTCTTTATCTGCAAACAACTCTCAACTTATCCGCGGCGGCGCATATGATGAAGGTGTCGCGGGCAACGGCAATATTATTACGACGGGAACGGTGGTGCATGATGTGCGGGATAACAGGCATTGTGGATTATAAACGGGACATATCGGGGGAGGCGCCCCTGCTTCGGGAGATGACCCAGACCCTTGCTAAACGGGGGCCGGACGACGTGGGGTACCACCTGGGCGCGCACGCGCTGCTGGGGCACAGGCGGCTGACGGTCATCGATCCCAAAGGCGGCGCGCAGCCCATGCAGAAAACGGTGGACGGCAATACATATACCATTGTCTATAACGGCGAGCTGTACAACACCGAAGAGGTCCGCGCCAGGCTCAGGGCGCTCGATTTCAACTTTGCATCCTACTCGGATACCGAGGTGCTTTTAAGCGCGTACATCGCCTGGGGGCCGGACTGCACCAGGCACATAAACGGCATATTCAGCTTTGGCATCTGGGACGAAAAAAGCGAGTCGCTGTTCCTGTGCCGGGACCCGCTGGGTGTAAAGCCGCTTTATTACGCGGTCCGCGATGGCGTGCTGGTGTTCGGCTCGGAGCTGAAGGCGCTTTTGAAGCACTCGCTTATTGAGCCGGTGCTGGACGCGGACGGCCTTTGCGAGGTCATGGGCCTCGGCCCCGCGCATACCCCCGACAACGGCGTGTTCAAGGACGTAAAACAGCTCCCGGCCGCGCATTGGCTGCTATACACGCGGGAAGGGACAGATGTTCGCGAATACTGGGTGCTGGAGGACAGCGGGCATACGGAGAGCGTTCAGGAGACCTGTGACCATCTGCGCACGCTTCTGCTGGACGCCGTCAACCGGCAGCTGGTGTCCGACGTGCCGGTGTGCACGTTCCTTTCAGGGGGGCTGGATTCGAGCATCATCTCGGCGGTCGCGGCCGAGGCGTTCAAAAAGGAGGGCCGAAAGCTGAACACGTTCTCCATCGAATACGAGGACAACAGTCAGTACTATACGGCCAGCGACTTCCAGCCCGCCTCCGACGACGCGTGGGTGGACAAAATGGCCGCGTACATCGGCAGCCGCCACCGCCGCGTCATCGTGGACAATCAGGAGCTGGTCGCGTCGCTGGAGGACGCTGTCGAGGCCAACGACATGCCGGGCATGGCCGACATCGACTCGTCTCTCCTGCTTTTTTGCCGCGAGGTGAAGCGCAAGGCGACGGTCGCGCTGTCAGGGGAGTGCGCGGATGAGGTGTTTGGCGGGTATCCGTGGTACGTGCGGGACGACCTCGCCTACGCCGGGACCTTCCCGTGGTCGGGCGCGATGAAAGAGAGGCAGGAACTGCTCGCGCCCTGGCTGCAGCACATCAGCCTTTCGGATTACGTGCAGGCCCGGTACGAGGAGACGCTGAAAAAGGTCCCTCTGTCCGGCGCGGGGGGTGACGAGCGGC
>JAXGQA010000033.1:0-8998 GCA_040766645.1 Christensenellales bacterium
GAGGTTCCCCACCCGGCGCGCGCGACCGGGCATGGTCACGTCCACCCGCTCGGCCCTGAGCCGCTCTCCGCGCTCCACGGCGTCCAGCGCCTCCTGCCGCGCATCCAGCGCCGCTTCCAGTCTGGCGCGGACCGCGTTGACCAGCTGTCCGGCGCCGGGCCGCTCCTCTTTAGGGAGGTTCCCCACCTCCCGCAGAAGCAGGGTCAGCGCGCCCTTTTTCCCGAGGTACTGCACGCGCAGCGCGTCCACCGCCGCCACGCTTTGCGCCCCGACAGCCTCTTTTTCAGCCTGCATCAGCAATGCGTCCAGGCGTTCCTTCATTTCGATCCCCTTTCCTTCGATAGGTCTGAAAAACAAAAAACCCTCGTCCACATGGGGCGAAGGCGATGCTTCACGGTGCCACCCAGCTTATGCCGCGGCAAACCAAAGCCCGGCACATCTTTACGGCGCTTTGAACGCTGCGCCACTGCGGGTCCGCCTAATAGCGCGCGTACGCCGTTCAGCGGCCGGCTCCGGGGCGAACGGGTGCTCTCCGGGAAAAGGGGCGGCTCGCAGCCCGTGACGCGCCCTCTCTTACGCTTTTCCCTCAAGGTAAGCACTGATTTATTCGGAAAGCCGTCCATTCCTCATTTAAATCATCATTGCTTATCTAACGGAAAGACTTTTGCCCTTTCACAGCCTTTGGGTCTTTTTTTCGCGTTCCATTATAGCATCCGCCCGCCCGGTTGGCAAGCGCGGCGCTACAGCCCAGCCAGCCTGCCTTGCATCAGAGCGTACAGCAGCACGCCCGCGGCCACGCCCGCGTTCAGCGACTCGGCCCCTCCGGCCATGGGTACGCGCAGGCGACGGGTGGCGCAGGCAAGCGCGGCTTCCGAAAGCCCCCCCGACTCGTTGCCGATCATCAGCACGAATTTATCGGGCAGGTCCTTTGCCGCGAACACGTTTTCCCCGTCAAGGACACCGGCGAGGATAGCGTACCCGCTGTCCGCACACCGGCGCAACAGCCCCGTGAAATCCTCCGCCCGATACAGCGGCAGGCGGAACGCTGAACCCATCGCGCCCCGCACCGCCTTGGGGGAAAAGGGCTCGCAGCACCCTGGCGAAAGCAGCATGGCCCCAGCGCCGGCGGCGTCTGCCGTGCGTATGATGGCGCCCATATTGCCCGGGTCCTGCACGCGCTCCAGCGCGACTATGATGTCCGGCAGCGCGGCGGGTCCGGGCGCCCCCGGGTCGGGGATGCGCACGGCGGCCAGCACCCCCTGCGGCGTGACCGCGTCGGACGCGGCCGAGAACACGCGCGCGTCGAGATCGTACACGGGCACGCCCGCAGCCTCGGCCCGCGCGCGGAGGGCATCCAGCGCGGGCGGAGCATCCGACGAAAAGGCGACGCTGTGCAGCGTAACCCCGGCGTCCATCGCCTCGCTCACCAGCTTTGCGCCCTCGGCCAGGAACAACCCGTGCTCCACCCGGCCCTTGTGGGCCGCAAGGCTCTTTATCAGCTTGACGTATGCGTTTGCCGTGCTGGTAATCAACGCTTTAATCCTCCAAAAGAAGAGGCCGCTGCGCGCGGCCTCCTATAGCCTGTCCTGCATTACGCCTTCAGCTTTTCCTTGGCAACGTCGGTCAGCTGCGTGAACGCCTTGGCGTCGTTCACGGCCAGCTCGGCCAGCATCTTGCGGTTGACTTCCACGCCCGCCAGCTTGAGGCCGTTTATCAGCTTGCTGTAGCTGATGTCGTTGAGGCGCGCGGCGGCGTTGATGCGCTGTATCCAAAGCCTCCTGAAATCGCGCTTCCTGCGCTTCCTGCCAATATATGCGTAGCGCAGCGACTTCATGACCGCCTGGTTCGCCGCGCGGTACTGCCCTTGACTTCGCCCCGAAGTAACCCTTCGCAAGCTTCAATATCTTCCTGCGCTTCTTCATGGCGCCTACAGACCTTTTCACTCTGGCCATCGTAAAACTCCTCCTTGTATATGCCTGTCAAATGCGCCCCGCCTATTTATAAGGGATGAGCGCACGTATCTTCTTTTCTTCCTGGGCCGCGATGTAGGCGTTTTTGCGCAGGTTGCGCTTGCGTTTGGGCGACTTTTTGTTAAGTATATGGCTGGTGTACGCCTGCGACCTCTTGATCCTGCCGGATTTGGTCACGCTGAAACGCTTTGCAGCGCCCCTGTGGGTCTTCATCTTGGGCATGTTGGTAATCTCTCTCGACTGCTATTTGGTGTTCGGCGCCAAGATCATGAACATATTGCGCCCCTCCATCTTGGGCGGACGCTCCATGTGGCTGATGTCTTCCACCGTTGAGAACAGGTTCTGCATCACCTGCAGGCCCAGCGAGCTGTGGCTGACCTGCCGGCCGCGGAAACGTATGGACACTTTTACCTTATCTCCGGCTAACAGGAATTTGCGGGCGTTTTTGGCCTTCACGTCCAGGTCGTGCTGGTCGATGGTAGCCGAAAGGCGCACTTCCTTGAGGTTGACGATCTTCTGGTTCTTCTTCGCTTCCTTGTTTTTCTTCAAAAGCTTGAAACGGTACTTTCCATAGTCCATTACCTTGCAGACAGGCGGCTTGCCCTGGGGCGCGATGCAAACAAGGTCAAGCTGCTTCTGGTCGGCCAGCTCCTGGGCCTTCTCGATGGGAAGTATCCCCAGTTGCTCTCCCTTTTCATCGACCAGGCGTACTTCCTTTGCCCTGATCTGCTCGTTAATCAAAAGATCGACGTTAATAATAGAACACCTCCGGATAAAAGTAAAGTGGACGGCAGCCGCCGTCCACTGAAATACAAAATATCCGCGCGTTCACGCGTGATTTTGCGTCGACCTCTTCGGCATGGCCTGAAGGTGAGAAGTGAACAGCTTCTGCTTGATAAAAGTTATAATATCACGGCATTTCGTATTAATCAAGATATATTTACGAAATCTTGTCCATTATATCGCCTTTTCCTCTATCTCCTCTTTCAGCCGGGCGATAAAGGCACCGACCTCCATCACGCCCAGGTCGCCGGCTTTGCGCGATCGGACAGCCACCGTGCCGGCCTCCACTTCCTTGTCGCCCAGCACCAGCATATAGGGGATGCGCTGCGCCTGCGCCTCGCGTATCTTGAACCCTATCTTCTCGTTTCTGAGGTCGGTCTCCACCCGCAGCCCGGCTTCCCTGAGCAGTGCCTCCAGTTCCTTCGCACGGGCGTCGGCGCGCTCGGTGATGGTCAGCACGCGGACCTGCACCGGCGCCAGCCACGCGGGGAACGCACCCGCGAAGTGCTCGGTGAGTATCGCGATGAACCGCTCGAGGGATCCGAACACCACGCGGTGGATCATCACCGGGCGGTGCTTTTCGCCGTCCGGGCCGACGTAGGTCAGGTCAAACCGCTCGGGCATCTGGAAGTCCAGCTGTATGGTGCCGCACTGCCAGGTCCGGCCGATGGAGTCCTCGAGGTGGAAGTCTATCTTGGGTCCGTAGAACGCGCCGTCGCCCGGATTTATCTTAAAGGGCAGGCCGCTGGCATTCAGCGCTTCCTTCAGGGCGTCGGTAGCCATCTCCCAGTCCTCGTCCCGCCCTATCGACTTTTCGGGGCGGGTGGAAAGCTCCACGTGGAACCTGAACCCGAAGATCCCGTACACGTAACGGGTCAGTTCTATGACCCCCAGTATCTCGTCCTTTATCTGCTCCTCGGTCATGAAGATGTGCGCGTCGTCCTGCGTAAAGCACCGCACGCGCATCAGTCCGTGCAATGCGCCGGACAGCTCGTGCCGGTGCACCAGCCCCAGCTCGGCCGTCCGCAGGGGCAACTCGCGGTAGGAGTGGAGCTTTCTTTCATACGCCAGCATCCCGCCGGGGCAGTTCATGGGCTTTATCACGAAATTCTGCTCGTCTATGGTGGTCAGGTACATGTTCTCGCGGTAATACCCCCAGTGGCCCGAGCGCTCCCAAAGCTCCTGATTCAGGATAATGGGCGTCTGTATCTCCTCGTAGCCGTGCTTTGCGTGCTCCTGCCGCCAGAAGTCTATCAGCGCGTTCTTGACGATCATGCCCTTGGGGAAAAAGAACGGGAACCCCGGCCCCTCGTCCAAAAGCCCGAAGAGGTCCAGCTCACGCCCCAGCTTGCGGTGGTCACGTTTCTTGGCTTCCTCCATCCTGAAGATGTAATCGTCCAGGTCCTGCTTTTTCTCAAACGCCGTGCCGTACACGCGCTGGAGCATCTTATTCTTCTCGTCGCCCCGCCAGTAGGCCCCGGCCACGCTCATCAGCTTTATCAGTTTGACCCGTCCGGTGGAGGGGAGGTGCGGCCCGGCGCACAGGTCCACGAACTCGCCCTGTTTGTAGAACGATATTACGGCGTCCTCGGGCAGCCCTTCGATAAGCTCGACTTTATACGGTTCGCCCTTTTCGCGCACGAACTTAATGGCCTCGTCGCGGGGAAGCTCGAACCGCTCCAGCGGAGAGTCCTCCTGGATTATTTTGTTCATCTCGGCCTCGATGGCCGTGAAGTCCTCCTCCGAAAAACGCTTTTCGGTGTCGATATCGTAATAAAAGCCGTTGTCGATGGCCGGGCCGATGGCCAGCGCCGAATCCGGCCACAGCCGCTTGATGGCCTGCGCCATGATGTGGGAGGCCGTGTGCCGGAAGGCGTGGCGGCCTTCCTCGTCGTCAAACGTATAGAAGCGCACCTCGGCGTCCTCCTCGAGGGGCGCGGAAAGGTCGCGCGTCTGCCCGTTCACGCCGGCCGCGAGCGCCCTTTTATAAAGCTGGTTGCCGAGGCTCTTCGCAATCTCGCCAAGCCTCGTTCCCTTTTCGTATTCGCGGCTCTTGCCGTCCGGAAAAGTCACTACCATTTTTATATCCTCCTGTATTTCTTCCAAAAATGAAAAGGCCCCGATCCACAGGGACGGGAGTTTTCCCCCGCGGTCCCACCCTGTTTGCCGAAACCACTCGTACCGCTGTATGGGGCTGCCCCGCACTTTATAACGAGGCTGGTAAACGCTTCCCCGCCTTCCGGGCACGCTCGCAGCCGCCTTGATAAGGGGCGCGCCCTCTCTTGGGTGCGCAGAAAACGCCGTTTGGTCCTCGCGGTGCATGTATTCTTTTTTCTCTATTTTAGACGATGGGAAGGCCCTTGTCAAATGGAAGGCTGTCCATTTTTTCACGCGCTCCAAGCATTTCCCACGTCAAAACCCGGCGGAATCCAACCATACTACAGCCAGAAGGACACAAAACGGCAAAGGAGCGATCCGACATCTTATGGAGTACATCATAACGGCCGACCATCGATCTGCCCCGGCGTGGGCACGCCTCGCCTCGGGCATGAACACGGCGGACAACGTGCGGGCCGTGGCCGTCGAACGCGAGGCGGCGCCTTTAGAGCTGCATCTGGACGTCGACCCCGCAGTGACCGGCGCGGCCTGCATGCCGATAGCGGGCTTTGCTTTGGGCGTGGTCGCGCCCTACATCATCGCCTCGGACTTCAGCACGTCGCCGGACATCGGGCTGACCTCCGGGCTGTCCCCGGCCACCGTGGAAGCGGTCGCGCGGGCGGGCGCCCTGCGCAACGCGCGGTGGCGGGACATCGCGGCCGAGCGCATCGCCGAAAGCCTTTCGGAACAGCCCACGCTTCGAATCGAAGGATTTTTGCGGTTCCGCATGCGGGACATGATGGACACCCTGCAAAACGAGCTGCACAGCCTGCTGGGCGCGCTAAACATCGAAGAGGAATACCGACGCTTCATCGAGCTTTTAAAGCGTTACGCGGCCGTCAACCGCAAGGAAACGGAGATACTTACCGTGTACTTCGCCGGGGACGGCGGCTACGCCCTGCACACCGCCGACGGAAGGCGGCTCCTGTCCGTCCCGCCCCTGCTGGACGGCGAGGAATCGGGCGACATGCTGCTCACGCTCCTCGGCTCCATATCCCCGGTGCGGGTGGCGGTGGTGGGGAGCGCCAACGTCCCCGAGGACGTCCGGAACGCCATCGCGGGCATGTTCGGGAGCCGCGCGCGCTTCGATTCATAGCCTGCCTTGCACGCTTTTGACAAATGCGGCGTAGAGATACAGCGAGCCGCACACCACCGTATCCTCCTCCAGCGACAGGACCGCATCCAGCGTTGACGGCGCCGAGTCCGCGCCCGCTGCCGCAATCCGGTCGGCCAGCGCCTTGGCATCCAGCGCGCGCGGGTTGTCGGCCTTGAGCGCCAGAAAGCGCGACGCGACCGGCTCAAGTGCGCGCACCATGCCTGCGACGTCCTTGTCTTCCATGGCGGCCATGGCTATGGCGAAGCGTGCGCCCGGCCGGTACCGGGCAAGGCTTTGACAAGCGCATCGCGCCCGCGGTTGACCACGCCCCGTCATGGGCTCAATACAAGGAGCAGCGCCTGCCGGAACACTTCCATCCTGCCCCGGTGGCGGACGGTGTTCAATCCCCGTTGCATAGCCTCAGGCGGCACGTCGGGCGGCAAGCCCAGCGTCAGCGCAACGGCCGCGTTCACGGCTGGTACGCCCGGCCAGCCCCAGCCGCGCGTCGCGGCCGTCCCCGTGGCGCCATCCGCTCGAAAAACCCGTCCGGCCCGAGGAACTCGTATATCCTCTGCGCGGGTGCGTATCCAGCTTGCAGCGCTTTTTCTTCGCAAACGGCCTCGATGACCGCCATCGCCTCCGGCGGCTGCAGCGCGCCGAACGCCACCGGAACGCGCGGCGGTGATGCCGACCTTTTCGCGGCGATGCGCGCCAGCGTATCCCGAGGTACGCCTGATGGTCGAGGGCAACCGGCGTTATCACCGTAGACCAGCGGCCGCGCGCAGACGTTGGTCGGTCAGCCGCCCGCCGCTTCCGTTTCCAGCACGGCGGCATAATCGCGCACCCCTGTTTCACGAAATGCAAAAACGCATGCATGAACATCTCGAACCGGCTGGGCGCATCGCCGAGCTCCATGGCTTCCTCCACCGCCGGGCGTATCCTCGCCAAGAGCGCGACCAATTCCGCCGTGCCGATCTCCTGTCCGTCCACGGCGATGCGCTCGTTGACCCGCTCCAGCTCGGGCGAGGAGAACAGGCCTGCGCGCAGACCCGCCGCCCGCAGCGCGGCGTCGATGAACGCAGAGACCGAGCCTTTGCCGTTGGTCCCGGCGACATGGATGACCCGCAGGCGCTCCTGCGGGTCGCCCAGCAGCACGCAGGCGCTCCATCCGCTCCAGCCCCAGCCTGAGGAATTGCTGGAACTGCGCGACATACGCCGCGAAATCCGTTGCGGCCAATACATATCTCGCCGCTTTCCAGTGAACCCGTCCATCAGGCCGAACAGCAGGAGTCAGCACGACCGTCTGCACTCCGCACCCGATGGCGTGTTGCCCGCACCAGCGTCCCGAACCACGTCCAGTACGGGTCCCCGCGGCGATAATCGTGTACCAGTACGGGATGGTGAATGCGTTGAGCAGGAAGATGGTCAGCGAACAAGCCGCCGCTTTAATCAACGTCTTGAGGCGCTGCCCGCCGCCGGGCTCAGGGCGTTATCGAGCCGTCGCTGTCGACCTGGGCAGGAACGCGCGCGGCTTCTTGTAATAGAAAAGGCCGTACAGCACCGCGCGGGCGCCGGTCAGCGCAGACCCGATGAAGTACGCCTGCCCTTGCGGAACGCGAAGAACCCGACCAGGTCTGACAGCATCGCCGCCACCCCCGCCCACAACAGCCCCAGGATGCTCCCGGCCAACGCCATGGACACGAACCCGAAGGTCACCACCGAACCCATCATCCGGAATGGCCGGGTCAGCAGGATGTCCAGGGCGATGAACACGCCGATGAACACGATCGCCCGGACTAAAGATTTTCTTGGCATAAAAAAACGCCCCCTCCAATAATTCAGCACATCGGCCGACTTCCGGGCGAAAACAAAAAAATCGGCGCGCTCAGGCACACCGCATTTTGCGCGGGCCTTCCCATGGAAGCGCCCGCTGCCGCGGCAGCGGAATGCGGCCTGTGCATCGCAAACCCCGAAGGTTTTTCGTACCGCGGGCAACTTCCCGTCCCGCAGTCGCTTCACGCACCCAAGCCTACTCTGCCTATATGCTGGCTCCATTATATACCATGTACTCCCAATAATCAACCGGAGCGACTCTTTTCCGTTCCGTAAAAAGTGTTACATATTGACCCGCCCGGTTGATTATTGGAACAGATAACAATGTTACTCCCGGCACTGTCCGGGAGAACAAAAAGCCTACCCCCCAGCTATGATGCAGAGCAAAGGAGCGAGGAACCGCCATCCCCGTTCCTTTGCGCTAGTTATTCGGAATGTTTCCAAACTTTATGATACGGTATTATAAATTGCGCAAATTTAAGGGATGCCGGGGTTTATCGGCACGCATTTTACCCTAATATGTTCAGCAGTTCCTCCGGTTTGTCGATGATGCGGTCGGCGCCTTCTTCCTCCAGCACCGACCTGTCCCGAAAGCCCCACGTCACCCCGACGCAGAAAAGCCCCGCGTTGCGCGCGGTCTTCACGTCCACCTCGGAATCCCCCACGTATACCGCGCGGGACGCGCCGGAGCCAAGCTCAGCAAGCGCCTTATGCACGCTGTCCGGCGCGGGCTTGCGCCGGACGCTCTCCGTTTCCCCGATGGCAACGTTGGTATACGCGCCAAAGTATTGGGGGCAGAGGCCTTTGACCGCCGGGTCGGGCTTGTTGGACACAATCGCCATCCTGACGCCCTTGCGCTTGAGCGTTTCCAAAAGTTCGGGTATGCCCGGATACGGGCCGGTCTTGTTTTGCATGTGCTCCTGATAGTGGACCTTCATGTCGGCGAGGCACGCCTCAAATTCGGGAGTGTCCGCGCCGTCGGGCAGGCACTGCGCCACCAGCCGTCCCACGCCGTTCCCCACGAAGCGCCGGATGTCCTCGCGCGGCCTTTTCGGAAACCCATATTTTTCAAGCGCGTAGTTAACGCTGTCGGTCAGGTCGTCCAGCGTGTCCAGAAGCGTCCCGTCCAGGTCGAATACAACGGTGTCGTACTTTGCTG
>JAXGQA010000034.1:0-4004 GCA_040766645.1 Christensenellales bacterium
TATCGCCCCGGCCACCTGCTCCGGCGTTACCAGCCCGTCCTTATCGACAGGAAGGAAGGTAACGTCGTACCCGTTTTTGGATAGATACGTGCAGGTGTTGAGCACAGCCGGGTGCTCAATGGCCGTGGTGATGATGTGGTTCCCCTTGCCCTTGAGCGCCTCTGCCACGCCTTTTATGGCCAGGTTGTCGGATTCGGTACCGCCCGATGTGAAGTAGATCTCCTCGGGCGTCGCGTTTATGGCCTGTGCGGCCTGATCGCGCGCTTTGTCCACCGCGCCCCGCGCGTCGCGTCCGAAGGTATGCAGGCTGCTCGCGTTCCCAAACTTTTCCTGAAAATACGGGTACATGGCGTCCAATACCTCGGGGCGCAGACAAGTCGTCGCAGCGTGGTCCATGTAGATTTTTCTGTCCATCGTATTTCTCTCCTCAGTTCCTTGCGGACGATATGGAAGGGCACATGCCCTTGTAATCGCGAATCATGTCCTCGAGCGATATGGCGTCCATGGCGTCGTTAATACTGTTCCCTCTCTTGATCCATACCGACCGCGAAGGGCAGAAATTGACCTGCTCACAGCCGGCAGCGCCGGGATCGGCCAGACAGTCGGTGGGCGTCAGGTCGGTTTCCACCGCGCGGATGATGTCGCCGACCGATATCTCGGCGGGCGGGCGCGTGAGCACATAGCCGCCCTGCGCGCCGCGCAGCCCTTTGACCAGATTTGCCTTGCGCAGGCCTATGACGATCTGTTCAAGATACTGCTCGGGAAGCTTTTGCCGTTCGGCGACGCTCTTTAAAGAAACCGGCCGACTCCCATAGTTCATGGCCAGGTCAAACATAGCCCTTAGGCCGTACCGGCTTCTGGTGGAAAGCATCAACCCTATCGCCTCCCAATTCTTATCTTTTAAGTCGGTTTTAATATAGCATATCCTATCTTTTTTGTCAAATAGCAGATATGCGCAGTCTGCTTTCAAAAAACCATGGGAAAACCCGGCGTTGCCGCCGGGCCGTTTCCACAGGTCGTCTACAGTTTAAAAATTATGCGTACAACGGGAATTTGGCACACAGCGCGAGGACCTTTTCCCGGATGCCGGGCACCGCGCTCTCGCCTTCCCGGACGATCTCGGAGATCCAGTCCGCGATGAGGGCCATCTCAGCTTCCTTCATGCCGCGCGTGGTGACAGCGGGCGTGCCTACGCGGATGCCGCTGGTAATAAACGGGCTCTGCGTCTCGAAAGGAATGGTGTTTTTGTTGACCGTAATGTTGGCCTGCTCCAGCAGCTTTTCCACAGCCTTGCCGGTCTGGCCGTTGGGCGTGAGATCCACCAGCATGAGGTGGTTGTCGGTGCCGCCGGACACCAGCCGCAGCCCGTTTTTAATGAAGCCCGCTGCCAGCGCCTGCGCGTTGTCGACGATCTGCTTCTGATATTTTTTGAACCCTTCGGACAGGGCTTCCTTAAAGCAGACGGCCTTGGCCGCGATGATGTGCATCAGAGGGCCGCCCTGCGTACCCGGGAAAATGGCCTTGTCGATGGCTTTCGCAAGCTCCCCGGTGCACAGGATCATGCCGCCGCGCGGGCCGCGCAGGGTCTTGTGGGTGGTGGTGGTCACGATGTGCGCGTGGGGGACCGGGTTGGGGTGCAGCCCGGCCGCGATAAGCCCGGCGATGTGGGCCATGTCCACCATCAGATACGCGCCGACCTCGTCCGCGATGCTGCGCAGCGTTTCAAAATCGATGAAGCGCGGGTAGGCGCTCGCGCCGGCCACGATCATCCTGGGTTTGTTCTCAAGCGCCAGCGCGCGGACCTCGTCGTAATCGATGACCTCGGTGTCCCTGCGCACGCCGTAGGGCACGAAATTGTAGTATTTCCCCGACAGGTTGACCGGGCTGCCGTGGGTCAGGTGCCCGCCGTGGGACAGGTTCATCCCCAGCACGGTGTCTCCCGGCTCCAAAAGCGCAAAATACACAGCCATGTTGGCCTGCGCGCCCGAATGCGGCTGGACGTTGGCATGCTCGGCGCCGAATATCTGCTTGGCCCGGTCGCGCGCGAGGTCCTCCACCTTGTCCACGTAGGCGCACCCGCCGTAATACCGCTTGCCGGGATACCCCTCGGCGTACTTGTTGGTCAGGTGCGTGCCCGCGGCTGCGAGCACCGCCGGGCTGACGAAGTTCTCGGAAGCGATGAGCTCGAGGTGCTCCCGCTGCCGGGTGAGCTCATCCTGCAGCATACCGATTATCTCGGGATCGGACTTGGCTATCTCTTCAAAATCGATCATACGCTAAAGTTCCCCCGTACATTTTGTTCCGGCCCGCGGCCGGTTCGGTCCGGCTTTAAGCCAGCAGGCCCAGTATGGCCGCCTTGGGATGCGCGCCGACCAGCGTCCCGGCCGCCTGCCCGTCCTTGAACGCGATCATGGTGGGTATGCTCATCACCTTAAAGCGCTGCGCGAGGTCGGGCTGCAGGTCGACGTTGACCTTGGCGACAATGGCTTTGCCGTCCATTTCGTCCGCGATCTGCTCCAAAACCGGGGCCACCATGCGGCAGGGGCCGCACCAGGGCGCCCAGAAATCCACCAGATACGTGCCTTTGGCAATGGTGGCGTCAAAATTCTGGGATGTAAGCTCGATTATTTTCTCAGAAGCCATCGTTTTTCCTCCTTGGTTGGTTTCCTTGGTCAGTTATCCGTATTTTGCGTATCTTCGCCGTTTTCTATTTGGAGCTCCGGCGGTTCCTCCGCGCGCTCAATCATGCGGGGGGTAAAGCCCCTGGTCTTCCTGAATCTCGGCTCCAACAGCCGGATGACGCCGTACGAAACGGCGACGAACAGGAGTCCCCCGATGGCGGCCACGACCTCGGAATTCGCGGTGATATGGGCGGCCTCGTTCAGGAAATACCCGGCGACCAGCCCCAGTATCAGCATCACCAGCGGGAATATGTACGTAATCAGCGAAGCCTTAATAAGCATCGGCGATTCTATGTCCACCTTCACCCAGTCGCCTTCCGCAGCCTGAAGCGTGTTCTCCACGTTCAGAAACATCTCCTGCTGCGACTGAGACATCATCCAGGCGCCGCATTTCTGGCAGGCCGAGCTGCGCTTGAAGCGTATGCGCGCCGTGCCGCCGTCGATGGCCGTCACCTGTCCCACTTCCTTCATGTTTCATCTTCCTTTCCGGGCCGCACCGAAACGTCCAGTATGGCCTCGGACGCCATCAGCATGCCGGCGGCCGAGGTCGCGAAGACCGCGCTTGCGGCAAACCTGCGGTGCCCGCCCTCGATGTGCGTCTTTTGGGGCGGTTCGAGCGAACAGACCACCTTCAGCGCCCGAACGCCCCGCTTGCGGAGCCGTATCCGCATTACCCGCGCGAGCGGATCGCCCGTTGTCCTGTAGATGTCGGTCACGCGGAAGGCCGACGGGTCCACGCGATTGCCCGCGCCCATGCTGGAGATGACGCGTACGCCGGCCTCCAGACAGTCCATAATAAGCGCCTCTTTATCGGACACCGAGTCGATGCAGTCCAGCACATAATCGAACTGCGAAAGGTCCAGCCCCGCCTGCGCATGGTAGCGCAGGTGCAGCGCCCGCACCCGGCAGTCGGGATTAATGGAAAGCACCCGGTCGCGCATTACGTCCACCTTGGGAAGGCCGACCGTGGCCCGGGTCGCGTGTATCTGGCGGTTGATGTTGGTTACGTCGACAACGTCCGCGTCCACCAGCGTCAGCGCCCCCGCGCCGGTCCGGGTCAGCGCCTCGGCGGCGAAGCTCCCCACCCCGCCGACGCCCACCACGGCAAAGTGGCTGCTTTGCAGGGCAGTGAAGCCTTCTTTGCCTATAAGCCTTATCGTTCTTTCAAAGGCTTCCATATCATTCCTTCGTTTTCATTTTAACCCTGATGCCCAGCTCCCGCAACTGTTTCTCGTCCACCTCGGTGGGCGAGCCGGTCAGCGGGCAGGAGGCGTTCTGCACCTTGGGGAACGCGATGACGTCCCGGATGGACCCTGAGCCGGT
>JAXGQA010000035.1:0-3904 GCA_040766645.1 Christensenellales bacterium
TTCTGCTGCAGCGCCCCATCACGGGCGCGCTCAAGCGCCTACCGCGGCTGGTGCGGGAGAGCGTCGCGGTCTGCCTCGCGGCGCAGATGGGCATGCTGCCGGTGATGATAACGGCCTTCAACAGCGTGTCGGTGGTGTCGGTGCTGGCCAACCTCGTGTTCATCCCGCTCTTTGCCGTCATGGTGGCTGCGGGCTGGGCCGGGATGCTGCTGTACGCCGTCTGGCCGGTACTGGCCCTGCCTTTTGCCTTTGTATGCACCAGGCTCATGCAGGGCGTACTGTTCTGCGTCCGCGCGCTGGCGGAGCTGCCCTTCGCGGCCTATAACACGGTATCCTGGCCGCTGTGGCTGGGCGTGCTCTGGACGGTTCTCCTCTGGGCCGTGTCCGCGGCCGGCGGGCTGGCGCGGGAAGGGAAGCTGCGCGTTGCGGCCACGGCCGGATTGTGCGCCGCGCTCCTGCTTTTGGGTGGCCTTATCTTACCAGAGCGATTGAAGGTCGTTATGCTGGACGTGGGACAGGCCGAGAGCATCGTGATTCGCACGCCCGACCGGCGGACGTATCTGGTGGACTGCGGCGCGCCCTTCGGCGCCGCGCCATATGAGGACAGCGCCGTGACCGCGTACCTGCTCAAAAACGGCGTGGACAGGCTGGAGGGCGTTTTCATTACGCACGCGGACGCCGACCATACGGCCGAGCTGGACGTGGTGACGCAGGTGTTCCGGCCCCGGTGGGTCGCGTTTTCGGAGGGTGTGGGGCAGGGCTTTGACCTGCGCGGTGCCCAAAAGGAGACGGTTTCCTCCGGCGACCGGCTGGAGCTGGGCGGCGGCGCGGACGCGCGCGTCGTCTACGCGAGCGGCGGCGTGGGGAACGAGGCTGCGCTCCTTTTCGTGCTGGAATACGGGGATTTTTCCATGCTGTTTACCGGCGACGCCGGGACGGCCGAGGAGCAGAGCGCGCTGCAAAGCGTCGGCCAGGCGGATGTGTTGAAGGCCGGGCATCACGGGAGTGGTACCTCAACGTCGGCCGCGCTGCTGGACGCCATAAAACCGGCGGTGGCGGTGATATCGGCAGACGGGAAAGCGTACGGCCTGCCCGACGCGGATGTTTTGCGGCGGCTGGCGGCGCGGGGCATCGACGTGTACCGCACGGACAGAGACGGCTGCATAGAGACAGTGGCCGACAAGGGCAGCTTCACGGTCCGGGGGTTGGGGCAGAAGGAGGGGAACGATTGAATCAGAACGCGTTTTTCAAAAGCATAAAGGCCGGCGACATCCGGCCGGTGTACGCGCTTTTGGGGGAGGAGGACTGGCTCAAGCGGCGCGCCGCCGACATGCTTCGGCTGGCCATCGTCCCCGCCGGCCTCGAGACCTTCAATTTTGTACGTCTGGGCGAGGGCGCAGTGCTTCCCGAGCTTACGGCCGCCTGCGACACGCTGCCCTATATGAGCGGCAGGCGACTGGTCGTGGCCTCGTGCGACAGGCTCTTTCAAAAGGACGCCGGGGGCCTTGCCGCATACCTCGAGAAGTTCCCGGACGCCTGCTGCCTCGTTTTGTTGTCCGAGGATGCTAAAACAAAGCTGCCCAAGGCGCTTAATGGCCTTGCGGAAGCCGTGGTTTTCCAGAAGATGAGCGAGGACCTGAATGCGAAGTATCTCGTGCAGCAGGCGGGGAAAGAGGGCGTGGAGCTTTCCGTGAAGCTGGCGGCGCTGCTGGTGCGGATGACCGGAGAGGACATGGAGCGCGCCGAAAACGAATTGGAAAAGGTCTGCGCGTACGCCCTGGCGGGAAACGCTTTGACGCAGGCGGCGCTTGAACGGTTGGTAACGCCGGTGGCGGAATACAACGTGTTTGCGATGATCGATATGTTCTTCGCGGGCAGGACGGGGCAGGGCATGCGCCTGTTGAGCGGCATGCTGGAAAACGGGGAATCGCCGCTGGGCATCTGCAGCCTGCTGGCCGGACGGTTCCGCGCGATGCTGCGCGCCCGCACGCTTCTGGACGGCGGCGCGTCCGCGGAGACGGCGGCGCGGGCCATCGGCGGGAGTCCGTACGCCGCCAAAAAGGCGGTCAGCGCCAGCAGGAGCCAAAGCTTCGCGGCGCTGCGCAGGGCGTACGAGCTGCTGCTGGCCTGCGACGTGCGCATCAAGTCGGGGCATATGCCCCAGCAGACGGCGCTGGAACACGCCGTTTTGAAGATATTTGCCGGATAGCGCGGTTAAGATACAGATGCCTTTTATTAAGGCAAACAAAAAAGCAAACAAAAAAAGCTTCCAAGCGACTTGAAAGCTTTGCTTTTATGCGGAAACGAAAAGGGACTTTATGCCTTGGGCTTGTTGAGCGTCATCGCGAGCTGCGACTTTTTGCGGTTGGCCGTGTTCCTGTGCATGGTGCCCTTGATAACGGCCTTGTCGATAAGTCCCACAGTCGAGCGGTATATTGTTTCGGCGGCGGCGCCGTCGCCTGCTTCGATGGCGGCCGAAAGCTTTTTCACACTGGTCTTCAACTGGCTTTTCAGCATACGGTTGCGCAGATTCCGGGTCTGCGTGGTGCGCACCCTTTTTTCAGCGGATTTGATGTTTGGCAATCGATTTCCCTCCGTTCTGTAATCAACAAACTGCATTTTAACACAATTTATACCGTAGCGCAAGTATGCGGGCACAAATATTTTTGCGGTCTCCCGCAGGAGCAGCAGCACGACGGCGCCACGGTCCGGGGGAAAATGGGGCGGGCGTATCGCGTAATAAATCCGGCCTTTTGTGATACCTTGGGCGGGGGAATACCGTCGTTTGTCAATTATAAAAATCGGCCCGATAATGTACCCGGAGTATAACCTGCGCGCACGGCAACCACAATAAATAAAACACGGTTGAAAAGGGGTGTTTGAATGGCTGAGATCCGCACGGACCTCGCGGTGGAATCCGCGCAGCTGGCGCGCGTGAAGGATCCAAAGGAGATCGAGGGCGTCATACAGCAAAGGAGCGAGCCGAAAGAGGGCATGGTCGTCTACACCGTGGAGATCACCACGCCCGAAGGCGAGAAGAGGATGGGGAAGCCGGTGGGAAAGTACATTTCCATGGACCTGGATGACCCGTTCGGACGCGGTGAGACGTTTTTGGAGGAAACCGCAAAGGAGTTTTCCGGACACATCCGCTCGGTCCTCGACCCGGTGGTACAGGGCGACGCCACGGTGCTGATAATCGGCCTCGGAAACCGGGACGTCACGCCCGACTCGCTGGGACCGCTGGTCACCGAGAAGGTGCTGGTCACGCGGCACATGAAGGACAGCGTTCCCGTCGAGCTTTCCGGCGACCTGCACAGCGTGTGCGCTTTGGCGCCGGGCGTGCTGGGCGTGACCGGGATGGAAACGGCCGAAATCGTGCGCGGCATCACTGACAAGGTGAAGCCCGCGGCCATCATAGCGATTGACGCGCTGGCCGCGCGCAGCCTTGGGCGCATCGCGGCATCGGTGCAGGTGAGCAACACGGGAATACGGCCGGGATCGGGGCTGGGGAACCGCAGGAAGGGGCTGGACCAGGAGTCCATGGGAGTTCCGGTCATCGCCATCGGCGTGCCCATGGTGGTGTACGCGTCCACCATCGTCCACGACACGGTAGAGCAGGTTCTCACCGACATGCAGGTCGGCCCGGAGGACGCCGGCAGCATGCTGGACTTCGTGCACAAAAAAGCGGTGGACGAGATGGGGGACATGGTGGTCACCCCCAAGGAGGTGGACGAGCTGGTCGAAAAATGTGCAGGCGTGGTGGCCGACGCGCTGAACATGGCCCTGCACGAGGACATCACGCTGGAGGACGCGCGTCGTTTCATGTCGTAGGCCGGCGGCCGTAGCATACTGTCCCGCGTATTCGAATAGACATGAATACGAAAGGGCAAGTGATGACGGATGC
>JAXGQA010000036.1:0-2593 GCA_040766645.1 Christensenellales bacterium
ATACGCGCTCGGTCCCGGGCTCGGGATGCGGAGAGAACCTGCCGTTGCTGTCCCTGACCCATTTCACGCCGATGGTGTGCACCTTTTTGACCTTGCCGTCCTCGCCCTCAAAGCGGGTAACCGTCCGGTTGTAGATGCGCGGGTCGTGCCCGGCCAGCGCGATGTTCTCCTCCTGACCGTAATCCACCTTGAGCACGCGCCTGTATTGCGGCCAGGGGTTGCTCTCGGTCCGCGTTTTGGGCAGCTCGCCCATTATTTCTATCTGATGCACCGATATACAGCCCTGCCGGAGGGATGTGCCCACGCAGTCGGTGCCCGTGTCGCCGCCGCCGACGACAATCACGTTTTTGTCCTTTGCGGAGATGTAGTTGCCGTCCTGGTGACCCGAGTCCAGCAGGCTCCTGGTGTTGGCGCGCAGGAAGTCTACCGCGAAATGAATGCCGTCCAGCTCCCGCCCCTCCACCTGCAGGTCGCGCGGCTTGGACGCGCCGCAGGCCAGCACCACTGCGTCGTATTTTCTGAGTACCTCCTGGGCGTCGACGTTGTTCCCGACATCCGCGCCGGTTATGAACGTCACGCCTTCCTTTTCCATCAGCTCGACCCGGCGCAGTATCACGCGCTTATCCAGCTTCATGTTGGGAATACAGTACAGCAACAGCCCGCCCGGACGGTCAAAACGCTCGAACACGGTCACGCTGTGGCCCAGCCGGTTCAGCGAATCGGCGGCGGAAAGGCCGGCCGGCCCCGAGCCGATGACGGCCACCTTCTTCCCGGTGCGCACGGCCGGGGGCAGAGGAGCCATCCAGCCGTTTTTATAGGCCGTTTCGATGATGGCACGCTCATTCTCCTTGATGGTGACGGGGTCGCCGTTCAGGCCGGCCGTACAGGCCGACTCACACAGCGCCGGGCACACGCGCCCGGTGAACTCGGGGAAGTTGTTTGTAAGTATCAGCCGCTCGAACGCGTCCTCCCACCTGCCGTTGTAGACCAGATCGTTCCATTCGGGGATCAGGTTGCACAGGGGACATCCGGACGCCATCCCGCCCAGCAGGAGGTTGGACTGGCAAAAGGGCGTGCCGCAGTCCATGCAGCGCGCGCCCTGCAGGCGCTGCTCTTCCTCGGTCAGGCCGGTGTGGAACTCCTCCCAGCTCTTGAGCCGTTCTATCTCGGGCACGTTCGGCCCCTCTTTTCTCTCATATTCCAAAAACCCTGTGGGCTTTCCCATTTTTCTCGCCTCGCTCCCTAATTATTGACCCTGCAGTTCTCATAGAATGCCTCTATCTCGGCTTCCTTCCTGCTCAGGCCCTCGACCAGCTTCTGCTCGATGATGGTCAGCATCTTCTCGTAGTCGTTGGGCATTATTTTATGGAACCGCTGTTTTTCGTTCTCAAAGTCTTTCAGTATCCGCTTGGCCTTGGGCGAGCCCGTGATCTCGGCGTGCTCGGTCAGCATGGCCTTTATGGTCTGCAGGTCCTTTTCATCCACCCCCAGCATCTTGACCATCGAGAAGTTTATCTTGGACGCGAAGTCCAGCTCCTCCTCGTACAGGTAGGCCACGCCACCGCTCATGCCCGCGGCGAAGTTGATGCCGGTGCGCCCGATGATGAGCGCGACGCCGCCGGTCATGTACTCGCAGCCGTGGTCGCCCACGCCCTCGACGACGGCATGCACGCCCGAGTTGCGCACGCAGAAGCGCTCCCCGGCCACGCCGTTGATGAAGGCCTTGCCGCCGGTCGCGCCGTAGAAGGCCACGTTCCCGACCACGATGTTCTCATCGGGTAGGAAAGTGCTCTCCCTGGGCGGCCGCAGCGACAGCTTGCCGCCGGACAGGCCCTTACCGAAGTAGTCGTTGGCGTCGCCCTCGACGTTGATGGTGATGCCCCGCGGGAGGAACGCGCCGAAGCTCTGTCCGCCCGATCCGTGGCAGTTGATGGTGATGGTGTCATCCGGCAGCCCCTTGGGGTACCTGCGGGACACGTTGGAGCCAAGTATGGTCCCCACCGTGCGGTTGATGTTGTTGATCTCGGCCTTAAACTCCACCTTTTCCTGACGCTCCAGCGCGGGCGCGGCCTGCACCATGAACAGCGTGCTGTCGATGACCCGCTCCAGCCTGTGGTCGAACTCGGCTTCCTTCCTGTAATGGACCGCCTTGGAGGTGTCTATCCCCGGCGGGTCCAGTATGTTTTTCAGGTCCACCGTGCGGGCCTTCCAGCCCTTGATATCGGCGCGCTTTTTCAGCTTGTCGACGCGGCCGATCATCTCGTTGACAGTCCTGAACCCGAGCTTTGCCATGTATTCGCGCATCTCCTGCGCGATGAAGCGCATGAAGTTGACGACGTATTCTGGCTTGCCCTTGAAGCGCTTTCTGAGCTCCTCGTTCTGCGTCGCGATGCCCACCGGGCAGGTGTCCAGATTGCACACGCGCATCATCACGCACCCCAGCGCCACCAACGGCGCCGTCGCGAAGCCGAATTCGTCCGCGCCCAGCATCGCCGCTATGACTACGTCGCGGCCGGTCATCAGCTTGCCGTCCGTCTCCACGCGCACGCGCTCGCGCAGGTTGTTCATCAGAAGTATCTGATGCGTTTCAGAC
>JAXGQA010000037.1:0-1864 GCA_040766645.1 Christensenellales bacterium
GCCCGCGCCGCCTTCAGTGCGCCGCACGGCTCACCGTACGGTTCACGCGGCGTGAACGCCGCGATGCCGTATCCGATGCCGAAAGGCGCCTCGTAGGACAGCACCCGCACGTCGGCCCGATACCCGTCCAGCGCGCCGCAGAGCACGACCACCGGACGGTAGCCGCACTCGGCGGCCGCTTCGCGCAGCGCGTGGTCGATGGACAGCACCCGCGGTATATCCCCGGCTTTGAGCGCATCCATCAGCTCCGCGTCGAAGCGCTTCCCCTCGGGCACGGCGCCGTACGGACTTTCGTCGTTCACCTTATGTGAAAGGTCTCCGCTCGCGATGACGGCCACGCTCCGGCCCTCTGCCTCCGCCGCCCGCTGTATGGCCTGCCCCAGCGAATAGACCGCCTGCATGTCCAGCGCGGAGCAGGACAGGACCACCAGCCTGAAATCCTTGTAGAAAGAGCCGGCGAAATACAGCGGCACCACGGCCCCGTGGTCCAGCGCGCCGCTTATGCCCATCCTGCGCAGGGCGGCCTTGTCAAGGCGCCCGCCGGGCACCCCGGCTTTTCGCATCTCGCGCTCCAGCGCGTCTGTCAGCGCGCCGTCCTGCGCGAAGGAGACGCCCGCATCCGAGCCGAACTGCCCGAGGTCGCCGGCCAGAGTCGGGGCGTCGTAGATAAAGACGTAATCGCTGAACATCGGCGCGTGGGGCGACACCAGCGCAACGGTGTCGGGGCGAAGCGTGTCCAGCTCCTTTCCGACCCCCTGCATGGCCTCGATCGTCTTCCGGGCAGCCGCCTCCCTGCCCTGTCCCACGCCGGGTACTATAATGGGCGGATGCGGGAGCAGATACCCTGCGCGCACGGCACATTCCGCCATGACCAATCACCATCCCTGATATCGGATAATCCAAGTATACCACGACGGATAGCATTGTTCCTGCCTGAAGCGCAAAAAAGCCGCTTCCTGACATCAAAAGGCTATGCAGCTTCGCGTTATGCTTATATTATTTGTTAAAAATCGCTTACTGAAGTGGATCAGACGCTTTCCATCAATGCAATCTGTATTTCCCGGTCCTTTCGCACTTCATCAAAGTTTTCGGGATCTTGCAGCAAATTGATTAGCTTAATTGTGTAGTCCGGGGTGATTAAGACGCGCCTTGTCACATGGGGAACAGCGTTTCATTTATAGAAAAGCATTCTGCAATGGCATCGTCCCTTGTACGCCAGTCAAATCTAAAACGTGCGCCAAAAGCCATCTGTAACGGGAAATCATCTTGTGGTCCCTGGCTTTGGCGTCAAATGTCTCGATGAGTTTTTCCCTTAACTCCCGGTATATCATCAATTCTTTGATGATTCCCCCATCACCCACAGCTGTCTTTCTTATTCTTCATATCGTCCTTTCCGTTTTGTGGGCTTTTGGCACCAAAGATGCAATACAAAGGCTGCCTCGTGAATTCCTGTTTGTCTTTTCAAGCATATATCAAAAAGAAAGGCGTGCTGCAGAAGGGCTGGCAGCACGCCTTGCGAGAGGCTTTTGTTGTTTTATGTGGCCGGATGGGGTTTCCCTCCACTATCGGCTTGTTTTATTGTTTTTACGTCATTTTGCGGGGATTAGCGCACAAATATCGTAATCATCCCCCACCTGACGGCTCAGGCCATCAGCCGGCAGATGCTGTTGGAGAACGCCACCGGGTCACTGACATTCAGGCCCTCTATCAGCATGGCCTGGTCGTACAGAAGGCCGGTGTAGAGCGCGAGCTTCTCCCTGTCGCTTTCAAACGCGCTTTTGAGCGCCTTGTACACGTCGTGGCCGGTGTTTATTTCCAGCACCTTTTCCGCCTTCGCGCCCAATCCACCGGGCATGGCGCTCAG
>JAXGQA010000038.1:0-1708 GCA_040766645.1 Christensenellales bacterium
TTTTCTCTTCCATAAACAAATTCCCCCCAAAGAAAACGAAACGGGATATGCCGAACGCGGCATATCCCGTAAAAACGCGAAGCACATGCATATCCCTACGTTGGCATTATCCAAATCAGGTAGTAAGGGTCGAAGCGTAAACGCTTCCTCTCAGCCTGCACAGCAAGCTCCCCACACGGTATTCAATTAACATAATACTAACACCGCTCAACCTTAACGTCAACAGCGGCTTTCTGCCCGCGAAGGGAGCCGTTTATCTTTGGCCGATGACGGCACACGCCCTTTGATAATCCTTTCTATGCACATAGATTTTGTATTCATAGCTTGCGTTCATGTCGCTGCCAAAGCTGCCCCGCGCCGGCGCGCGTGTCGCTGTACGCCGTGGGGCTGGTGAGGTTGCGCGTGCGGACATAGTGCGGTATGCTTCCGTCGTCCAGCGCGTCGCGAACCCTGGAAAGCGCCTCCATGGAATAGGTGATGAACAGTTCCCCCGGTTGAAAACGGTTATCAAGCCGGCCACCTCCCGATATGCTATGCCTTTTGGATTTCACGCAGAGGGCCGACGTTCTGCCATATCTGCCCGAGAACAACGATTAAATCGTCGATTGAAACAACGGCATATGCGCATTTATGCCGTTTGCGATAGCAAAACGCGCTTCCGGCAAATATGATGGAGCATCGAGGAGGTGCGGGGGAAATGGGACGTATCGAAGTGGAACCGGGCGTGAAGCTCTTTGTGCAGGATATCCATCCCGAGGGGCGCGAGGCCATCGTTTTTCTGCACGGCTGGCCGCTGAACCATAAAACATTCAAGTACCAGTATAACATATTCCTCAGCACGGGTATCGCTGCGTGGGGGTGGACCTCCGGGGCTTCGGACAGTCCGATAAGCCGTGGGGCGGCTACAGCTACGACCGCATGAGCAACGATGTTTTCAAGGTCATAGGGCGATGGAGCTGCGCGGCGTGACGCTGGTGGGACACTCCATGGGCGGCGTGACAGCCATCCGCTACATGGCGCGCCACGGCGGGTACGGCGTGGGCCGGCTGGCGCTCCTGGCCGCCGCGGCGCCGTCGTTCACGCAGCGTCCGGATTACCCCTACGGCATGTCGGGGCAGCAGGTGAACGGACTCATCGCGGGGCTTTTCAGGAACCGGCCGGAGGGGCTGGTGGAGTTCTGGAACATGTTTTTTTTATAAGGCGGTCACCGCCAGCTTCATGAGCCGGCTCCAGGTATTTCATGGAACATAGCTGACGCGGGGAGCGGCCTGTCCGTTTTTCGCGCCGGTTTACAGTAACGCGGCACACATTCTTCGGTGCCTATATCCGTCAATATAGATTTACAGACGTCGTTGGGCATGGAATAGCGCTGGTTGAGATAGCGTATGCCCGCCGCCAGCTCGCTGTCAGGTCCGCCGTACTGTGCCAAAAGCGCCTTGGCCATGCGCAGGTCAGGCTTGCGGATATTTACAGGATATTGCAGTTTTTTCTGATATACCCACATGGTATTTCCTCCTTATTTCCTCACATGTCCCATGGCCAGGGAGAATCCGCCCAGGTCCAGGCGGGGCCGGTCGGTTGCAGGCCGTTTCCGAGCAGAGGACCGTATTCGCAGCAGTAACGGTCCAAAAGCTTGCGCAGACGACACGAGCAGGCGTTAAAATCGGCCAGCGCGCCGGCGTTGCAGGGATGGGTATCCAAAAAGAGC
>JAXGQA010000004.1:0-96037 GCA_040766645.1 Christensenellales bacterium
GGTCGCCTTCTTTTTGGGTACAGGCTTTTCGGAGAGCCTCTTTCTGTGCCTGACGGCCGGCGCGCTGTATTACGCCCGGCGGGACAGGTTTGCGCTGGCGGCCGTGTTGGGCGCGCTTTCAGCGTTCACGAGGCTCCTGGGGGTGCTGGCGTTCATTTTTTTGGTGCTGGAGGCGTGCGAGCGGACGGAATTTTACCGCGTCCGCCGCCAGGAGGGCCTCGGGGCCGCGTGGCGGGCGCTGTGGCCCAGGGCCGGGTGGTCTCTCCTTGTGCCGCTGGGGACGTTTATGTATCTGCTGGTCAACCGGCTGGTGACCGGAGACTGGTTCATGTTCATGGAGTACCAGCGCGAGCACTGGCACCAGCAGTTTGGCCTGTTCTTTATCAACATGGGGACCATCGTTACCAACCTGTTTTCATATGAGCCGGAAACGGCGCTGTTCTTGTGGCTCCCGGAGGCGCTTGTCATGGTACTCACGCTGGTACTGATGATGCGGACGCGAAAAACGCAGCGCCTTTCCTACGCGCTCTACGCGCTGGGGTATTATCTGGTGGCCAACGCGCCGACCTGGCTTTTGAGCGCGCCCCGCTATATTATGGCCATGGTGCCGCTTTATTTCATGCTGGCCGGGGTGACGCGGAAGCGCTGGGCCGACGCCGCGCTCACGGCGGTATTTCTGGCCCTTCAGCTGGCCATGATATGGGGCTTCGTCAACGGCATGCACATCTACTGAGGGAAGGGAGCGAAAAGAAATGGACCAAGGCGCGGTCAACGCGAAGGGGCAGACGCTGGAGGAGTTTCTGCAAAGCTACGACCCGGCTGCGTACCCACGGCCGTCGGTCACGGTGGACATGGTGGTGTTCACGCTTCTGGAGGGGCACCCGCTCAGGCTGGGCGTCCTGCTGATACGGCGCGGCGACCATCCGTACATCAACATGTGGGCCGTGCCCGGTGGGTTTATCAATATGGACGAGCACCTCATCGACGCGGCGTATCGCGAGCTTTACGAGGAAACGGGCGTGACCGATGTCCGGCTGTTTGAGCTTGCCCCCTTTGACGCGCCCGACCGCGACCCGCGGACCCGCGTCATTTCCTTTGGGTACTACGCGCTGGTGCCCATGGGGAGCCTGAACCCCGCTGCGGGGGACGACGCGGCCGACGCGCGGCTTTTTGCGGTGGAGGTGGCGCGGGAGCGCGCGGGCGACGGGGTCAGGACCTTTTTAAGCCTTAACAGCGGCGAAACGCATATACAGGCGCTGCTGCGGACGGGCCCCGTGCGCAGGGGCAGTGCGGTCGAGCAGCGCACGCGCATCGTGGACCCGGGTGAGCTTGCGGGAGACCACGCGCTGATACTCGAACGCGCCCTGCACCGGCTGCGCACGCTGCCGCCCAGGCAGGCGGTCGCGCCCATGCTCCCGCCCGTGTTCTCGCGGCGCATGGTCCGCGAAGCCTGCCGCGCCGTGTACGGGACCGGGACGATGGAGGAATAAAACAGGCGCCGCCCAAAACGGGATAAGAGCAGATAACAAAAGGCGGCAAACGTTCATCGTTTGCCGCCTTTTGTTATTTTGGTGCCGGGGGGATTGAATCGGACGTCTTCATGATTCAGGGGCACGATATCGGGTTCAGCAGCGGCTGTATACATCACACATCTTTTGCCGCTCCTGAAAATCAACTGTGCATAGTCCAATAGTAGCATGCATAGCCTAAAAGCGCAAGCGTATTTTTATATGATTTAAAAGATATGCTTGAACAGGCGGTGATTGAATGGATAACACGGTGACGGCAATACGAAACCGGATACTGCAACTGTGTGAAGAGCGGAGAATCAGCATAAACAAACTGGCAAACTTATCCGCGTTGCCGCCTTCATCCGTAAAAAATATTCTATATGGAAAAAGCAGGAACCCTAAAATAGAAACGATAAAAATGATATGCGACGGCGTCGGGATCACGTTGGGCGAGTTTTTTAGCACCAGGGAGTTTGACAGATTGGAGCAGACGATCAAGTAGACGGCAAAATACGCCTGGTCCGAAACCGGCGGGGCCTTCGTTTGAGCGCAACGCGCGTCCCAATTCAGGGACGCGCGTATTTTTCTATCAGCCCGATGATGGTGGAGAGGCTGTCTTCAAAGCCCTGCTCGCGCATATGAGCGGCATACGCCGCGCGGTTGTCGTACAGCAGCCCTATCTTTTCGCAGAGCACCTCGGGCGTCAGTTCGGACTGCGGGACCACCTCGAAGCACCCGCGCCGCGCGAAATACGCGGCGTTCTGCGCCTGGTCGCCGCGGCTGGAGGCCGAGGGGAGCGGCACCAGCAGCGCCGGGAGCGCGAGGCACACCAGCTCGAACACGGCGTTGGCCCCCGCGCGGGACAGCGCCACGTCGCACAGCGCAAAGATGTCGGGCAGCTCATCGCTCGCGAACTCCAGCTGCCGGTAGGCCGGGTGGCCGTCAAGCGCGGGGTCGAGGTTCCCCTTCCCGCACAGATGCACGACGTTGAACCGCTCGGTAAGCCTGGGCAGAGCATGGCGCAGCACTTTATTGACCGCGACCGCGCCCATGCTCCCGCCCATGCAGAGGAGGGCGGGCCTGTCGTCGTCCGCAAACCCGAGGCGCTTCCGCGCCCGGTCCGCGCTGCCGGCGAGAAGTTCCTCGCGGATGGGCGCGCCGGTATACAGGCCCTTGTTCTTTTTCACAGCGGCCGCGGTGGTCTCGAAGCTGGTGCACACCACGGTCGCAAACGGTGCGCTGATGCGGTTGGCGAGGCCGATGGTGAGGTCCGATTCGTGGAGTATGATGGGCACGCCCCTGAGCCGCGCGCCGATGACCACCGGGACGCCCACGAACCCGCCTTGGAAAACGTGATGTTGGGGCGGACTCCGTCCATGATGCGCGCCGACTGCCATACGCCGCGCAGTATCCGGAAGGGGTCGGTAAAGCTTTTACGCTGAAATAGCGCCGGAGCTTGCCCGTGCTTATCTGGTGGAAGGTCACGTCCGGGACCTTGTGCACGAGGTCTTTCTCGGCGGCGCCGCCTATGTAATGTATCTCGTAGCCCAGCGCCTTAAGGCGCGGTATCAGGGCCAGGTTGGGCATGACGTGCCCCGCCGTGCCGCCGCCGGTCAGTACGATCCGTTTTTTCAACAGCATCACCTGTCACAATAAAAAAGTCCGTATATCAGTTTAACACAACTCATCCCGCCAGACAAAATATTCCGCCACGGTGTCTATCCTATGCAAAAGCGCGGGGACCGGTCACAGCCCTTGCAAACCCCGGCGCGTGCTATATAATAATACTTGCCCGGCCATGGGCGCAGGGCAGGAGGGACGTTGTCACAATGAAAGTTCTCGTTCTTTCGATAACCGCGGGGCAAGGGCACAACGCGACCGGGCAGGGCCTGATGAGTTATCTGCAGGACCTGGGCGTGGAGTGCACCATGCTGAACACGCTCAGATACATCAGCCCGGTGGTGGGGACATCGCTGGATAAGGGCTATCTGTACATCGGCAAGATAACGCCTAAAATGAACGCCCTCATCTACAACTCCGCCGAAAAAAACCTCACCCGCAAGCGCAGGACGCCCAGCACCGAGCTGTACGCCCCGCTCCTTTACAAAAAACTGGAAAGCTATATACTCCGTTACGACCCGGACGTCATCGTCTGCACTCATATCCTCGCGGCCGGCATAGCTACGCATACGCGGCAAAAAGGGAACATCCGCAAGGTCCCCATCATAGGAATAAATACCGATTTTGACATCCACCCGTACTGGGAGGACGCCAACCCCGATTATCTCGTGCTGGCCAGCAGCCAGATGATACGGCAGGCCGTAAAGCGCGGGTTCGACCCAAACTACCTTCTGCCTATGGGCATACCGGTGCACAAGCGTTTCGCCGAGCGCAGGAGCAAGTCGCAGGCCCGCGCCATGCTGGGCATCAAGGATAAGCGCACGTTGCTGATGATCGGCGGGTCCATGGGGTTCGGGCGGCTTTCGGCGGGATTGAAGCAGCTGGAGCGCCTGGAGGGCGATTTTCAGGTGCTGGCGGTCTGTGGCTCCAACAAGGCCCTGAAAAAAAGGCTGGAGAAGGATAAGGCGCCCAACACGCACATATTCGGGTACGTGGACAACGTGGAGGTGTTTATGGACGCTGCGGACTGCATTTTCACCAAGCCGGGCGGGCTGACCGTGTCCGAAAGCATCGCCAAGGGACTGCCTATGATACTCACCGCGCCCATACCCGGCGTGGAGGAGCGGAATATGCTGTTCCTCCTGAACAACGCCATGGCCATGGCCGCCGACAAATACCTCCCGCTGGACGACGTTTTGTGGATGCTGCTGGAAAATCCCGACCGGCTGGAAGACATGCGCAGGATGCAAAAGACGTTCGGGTGCGAGAACGGGGGCAAGACGCTGAGCGAGTGGCTGGTGCGCGCGGTCCCGCAGGGCGACATGAATCTTTCGGGATGTTATCGTAAATCTCTGGTCAGAATAAATTGACGAAATGCCGGACCTAGGCTATAATGAATTACCAAGCAAAATGGTAGAAAAGGGCTGTGAAGGGCGAAGAGGGATACCTGACGCCGCGTTTTGTCCAGAGAAGGCGGGCCAGAGGCTGAAAGCCCGCTAAAACGCCAAAGTTCCCGGTGCGCGCCCCGAGCCCGGCCGGCTCTGTATAAGAGAGGCACGTTTTGCCGCGTTAAGGCATTGAGAGGGGCTTATTATAAGGCCCAATCAGAGTGGAACCGCGAACGCCATCGTCTCTGGACGGGGGCGTATTTTTTTATATATTGTTAAGGAGGAAAAGGTATGTTACGGTATTTGGGGAAAGATATCAAAGCTGTGAAACAGCGCGATCCCGCGGCCCGCAACCTCCTTGAAATACTGCTCTGCTATCCGGGGGTGCACGCCATTATCTGGCACCGCGTCGCGCACGCGTTCTGGAAGGGGCACCTGAAGCTGATAGCGCGCATCATCTCGTCGCTGACCCGTTTCTTCACCGGGATCGAGATTCATCCCGGCGCCAAAATAGGGCCGGGGTTCTTCATCGACCACGGCATGGGCGTGGTAATAGGGGAAACGACCGAGATAGGCAGAAACGTTACCCTCTATCAGGGCACGACGCTGGGGGGCACGGGCAAGGAGACGGGCAAGCGGCATCCTACCATCGGCGACAACGTGGTGGTCGCGAGCGGGGCCAAGGTATTGGGGCCGTTCACGGTGGGCGCGCGAAGCAAGATAGGCGCCGGCGCGGTGGTCTTGAAGGAGGTTCCGCCCGATTGTACGGTGGTGGGCATACCGGGGCGGGTCGTGCGCAAAAATGGCTGCCCCGTGGGGCCGGACGGTAAGCTGCTGTGCGTGAAGGAGCCGGGCATGGAGCCTCCTGCGGGGTGGACGACGTCAGCGCGCCCGGAAAGACGGAGGAGTGTCCCGTAAAGGAGCCGGCCAGGCCAAAGGTATCCAGCGGCGAGGAAGTCGTGGACCCCGACCAGGTGCACCTGCCTGACCCCATCATGAACGAGATACAGCGCATACACCAGCGTATACACCGGCTGAAGCGCAGATAGGAGGAACTGTGCAAAGCGGGACGAAGGAGTGAAAGGATGCAGATTTACAATTCCATGACCCACAAAAAGGAGACGTTCATACCGCTCGAGGAAGGCAGGGTGCGCATGTACGCCTGCGGCCCGACGGTATACAACTACTTCCATCGGAAACGCGCGGCCCTTCATCGTGTTCGATACGCTGCGCCGGTATCTCGAGTACCGGGGGTATGAAGTCACCTTCGTGCAGAATTTTACCGATATAGACGATAAAATGATCAACAGGGCCAACGAGGAAGCGCATAACGGTGTCCGAGCTTACCAGGCTGAACGCTTCATCGCGGAGTACCGTAAAGGATGCCGAGGGGCTGGGCATCAACCCCCCCACTTACAGCCCGCGGGGCGACCGAGCACATGGACGACATCATTGAGATACAAAGCTCATCGCCAATGGGCACGCGTATGTTGCCGGGGGGGGACGTACACTGGCGCGTAAAGAGCTTCCCGGAGTACGGCAAGCTGAGGGCAGCCCATCGAGAACCTCGAGGCAGGCGCGCATCGAGCCGGGGGACATCAAGCGCGAGCCGCTGATTTCTTCGCGCTGTGGAAGGCGCAAAAGCCGGGGAACCCGCTTGGGATCTGCCCTGGGGCCTCGGCCGGCCGGGCTGGCACATCGAGCGCCTTGCCATGTCCACAAAGCCGGGGGAGACCTTCGACATCCACGGCGGCGGGCAGGACCTCATCTTCCCGCACCACGAGAACGAGGTGGCCCAGAGCGAGGCGCGGCAAACCCTTCGTCCGGTACTGGATGGCTAACGGGTACATCAACGTGGATAACCAGAAATGAGCAAGTCGCTGGGCAATTTCTTTACCGTCGGCGAGATATCCGGGGAGTTCGACTGGAGGGTGGTGCGCTTGTTCCTGCTCGTCGCACTACCGGAGCCCGGTGAACTTCTCCCCGTGCGCTGATAGAGACCGCCAAGCAGGCATTTGAACGCATCCAGAACGCGCGCGAGCGCATGGAGGACGTCGCGGAGAACGGGGACAAGCGGCCGCCGGACGCGGAGGAGCAGGCGTTCATGGACGGGCTTGACCGCTACCGGCAGTCCTTCATCCGCGCGATGGACGACGACCTGAACACGGCCGACGCGCTGGGCGCCGTCTTCGAGATGGTGCGCGCGGCCAACGGCTTTTGGATTCCGGCCGTTCCGCGCAGGCCGCTAAAGCCGCCGCGCTGCGCACACACACACACACACACACACACACACACACACGCTTGCCGAGCTTTGCGGCGTGCTGGCATTGATATGTGAAGGCGAGCAGAAGGAGAGGACCCCGAGGTGCTGGCGTTGGTGGAAGAAGCGCCAGCAGGCCCGGGCGGACAAGGACTGGAAGCTGGCCGACGCCATCCGCGACCGGCTCAAGGAACTGGGGTACGTGGTCGAGGACACGCCCAAAGGCCCCAAGGTAAAACCCATCTAGGAGGTACGGAGTGGAAGCGAAGCGCACCCCGCTATATGAAATGCACGCGCGGCTGAATGGACGATTCGTCGAGTTCGGCGGATGGGCGCTGCCCGTGCAGTATACGTCCATCATAAAGGAGCATACTGCGGTGCGGGAGGCGGCGGGACTGTTCGACATATCGCACATGGGCGTGCTGGACGTTTACGGTTCGGGCGCCGCCGCGTTTTTGGACGGGGTCCTTACCAACGACATCGCCACCCTCCCCGCCGGGCGGGCGCGCTACGCCCTGATGTGCAACGAGCATGGCGGGACGGTGGACGACATCGTGACCTACCGGCTGGAGGAGGACCGCTTCCGTCTGGTGGTTAACGCCGCCAACGCCCAAAAGGATTTTTCGTGGCTGCAGGCCCACTGCCCGGCTGATGCGGAGGTCGCGGACCGCTCGGACGATTTCGCCCTGCTGGCGCTGCAGGGGCCCCGCAGCTCGGAAATACTGCGCGCGGCGGGTTTTAACGGGCCCATGCCGGCGCGCACCTACGCCTTTGCGGAGGATGTGCGCGTGTCCGGCGTCGTGTGCATGGCGGCGCGCACCGGCTACACCGGGGAGCTCGGGTTCGAGCTTTTTTGCGCGCCGGAGGACGCCCCGCCGCTGTGGGACGCGTTGTCGGCTGCAGGCGGGGCGCTGGGGCTTACCCCCTGCGGGCTGGGCGCGCGGGACACGCTGCGCATGGAGGCGGGCATGCCGCTCTACGGGCATGAGCTGTCCGAGGATATTTTGCCCATGGAGGCCGGGCTGCACGCGTTTGTGGACTTCAATAAGCCGTACTTTATCGGCAGGGACGCGCTGCAGAGGCCGGCGCGCCGCCGGCGCATCGGCTTTGAGATGACCGAGCGGGGCATCGCCCGCGCGGGCTGCGGCGTGCTGGATGATGACGGCTGCGAGATAGGCTATGTGACCTCCGGCGGATACTGTCCGACGCTGGATAAGGCGATGGGCATGGCGCTGGTGGAAAGCGCGCGGGCGGAGGAGGAGTCGCTCATGGTCCGCATACGGGACAGGCTGGTGCGGGCGCGGGCTGCGGCGCTTCCCTTTTATCGCAGAAGCAGGTAAGGAGGGAACTATGGGCATTCCAAACGATCTTAAATACACGAAGGACCATGAATGGCTGCGTGCCGAGGGGACGAAGGTGTTTGTCGGGATAACGGACCACGCGCAGGAGGCACTGGGCGACGTTGTGTTCGTCGAGCTTCCCGCCGTGGGGAAAACTGTGGCGGCCGGGGACGCCGTTGCCGTGGTGGAGTCGGTGAAGGCGGTGGCCGAGGTGTATTCGGCGGTGGCAGGGAAGGTCGCGGCGGTGAACGAGGCGCTGGCCGACGATCCCGGCCTTCTGAACGCCGATCCCTACGGCCAGCACGTCTTCGTCATCGAAACGGAGGGCGGCCTGCCTGATACGCTCATGGACAGCGTCGGGTACGCTTGTTTCCTTGAGGAAAGCGAGCAATGAGCGGGTACGTGCCCACGACCCCGGGGGAACGGGAAGAGATGCTGTCCGTCCTTGGCCTGGATACCGTGGACGGCCTTTTTGAAGAGGTCCCGAAGGCGGTCCGCCCGGAGGGGCCGCCGGACCTGCCCCCGGCGCTGTCAGAGCCGGAGATGATGGACGCGTTGCGGCGGATGGCCCAAAACACGCGGCAGGACTGCGCTGTCTTTCTGGGCGCGGGGGCGTACGACCGCTTCCGGCCGGCGGCGGTGACCGGTCTTGCCGCGCAGAGCGCCTTTCTGACCGCGTATACGCCATACCAGCCCGAGATGAGCCAGGGGCTTTTGCAGGCCATGTTCGAGTACCAGACCATGATCTGCGTGCTGACCGGCATGGACGCGGCCAACGCGTCGGTGTACGACGGGGCGACCGCCGCCGCAGAGGCCATGCTGATGGCCCGTGCGGTGACCGGCCGGGATACGCTGGTCGTGTCCGAGGCGGTGCATCCACAGACCATCCGGGTCCTGCGCACCTACGCCGACAGCGCGGGCATGCGCGTCAAAACGACCGGCATGTATCAGGGCCGCACGCATCTCAAGCGGCTGAACGCGGCGCTGGACGATAATGTATGCGCCGTGCTGCTGCAAAACCCCAACTTTTTCGGGTGTCTGGAGGAGGTCATGGAAGCGGCGCGCCTCGCGCATATGGCGGGGGCGATGCTCATCGTTTCCGCAAGCCCGGTGTCGCTGGGGCTGCTGGCCGCGCCGGGGGATTTAAACGCTGACATCGCGGTGGGGGACGTGCAGGAGTTTGGGCTGCCGCTCAGCTTCGGCGGGCCGTACGCCGGATACATGGCCGTGAGGCAGGAATACATGCGCAAGTTTCCCGGCCGCATCGTCGGCCAGACGACGGATAAGGAGGGCCGGCGCGGCTTCGTGCTCACCCTGCAGTCGCGCGAGCAGCACATACGGCGCGAAAAGGCGGTGAGCAACATTTGCTCGAATCAGGCGCACTGCGCGCTGACCGCCGCCATATACCTCGCCGCCATGGGGCCGCAGGGCCTCGCGGATGTTGCGCGGATAAGCTACCAGCGCGCTCACCATCTGTTTGAAAGGATAACGGCGCTTCCCGGCTTTGAACCGCTGTGGCCGACGCCGTTTTTCAGCGAATTCGCCGTGCGCGTGCCTGTGAATCCCGCCGAACTGAACGCGCGGCTGCTGGAAAGGGGAATCATCGGCGGATACGACCTCGGCCAAATCGGCGAACGGTATAAAAACGCCATGCTTTTCTGCGCGACCGAGAACAACACCCCCGCACAGATAGACGCACTTATAAGCGGATTGGAGGCGGCCGTATGAAGCTGATATTCGAGCGCGGCGCCGCCGGACGGCGGGCCACGCTTTTGCCGGACAGCGGCGTGCCGCACAGCGCGCTGCCTCTCCCGCGCATGCTCCGCGCAAAGCCCCCGGCCCTGCCTGAGGTGAGCGAGGTCGAGCTGGTGCGGCATTACACGGCACTGGCGCGCAGGAACCACGGCGTGGACGACGGCTTTTACCCGCTGGGGTCCTGCACCATGAAGTACAACCCGCGGCGCAACGAGGCCGCGTCCGCGCTTTTCGAGCGCATCCACCCGCTGCAGGATGAGAGCACCGCGCAGGGGGCGCTGGAGGCGCTGTGGCTGCTGCAGCGGTATTTGTGCGAGATCACCGGCATGGACGCGGTCACGTTGCAGCCCGCGGCCGGCGCGCACGGCGAGCTGTGCGGGCTGATGCTGATGCGCGCGTGGCACGCGCACAACGGGCAGCCCGGCCGGAACACGATAATCGTGCCCGACTCGGCGCACGGCACCAACCCCGCCAGCGCGGCCATGGCCGGATTCAGGGTCTCGGAGGTCCGTTCGAATTCCCGCGGGCGGGTGGACATCGAGGCGCTCAAACAGGCCGTGGGCACGGACACCGCCGGGCTGATGCTGACCAACCCCAACACGCTGGGGCTTTTTGAGGACGAGATACTCGAGATCGCGCGCGTCGTCCACCAGGCGGGCGGGCTTTTGTACTACGACGGCGCGAACATGAACGCCATCATGGGCATCGCGCGGCCGGGGGACATGCAGTTCGACATCGTGCACGTCAACGTGCACAAAACGCTGTCCACGCCCCACGGCGGGGGCGGCCCGGGCGCGGGGCCGGTGGGCGTCAAACGGTTTTTGGAACCCTTTTTGCCGTCGCCCGTCTTAGCGGAAGAGAACGGCGTATACTCTCTTGTGAACGACAGGCCGCTTTCCATCGGGCGGGTCAAGGCCTTTTACGGGAATTTCGGCGTGCTGATAAAAAGCCTTGCCTACATCCTCACGCTGGGCGCAGACGGCCTGAAGGAGGCCAGCGAGAACGCCGTGCTCAATGCGAACTATATCCTGACGCGCTCAGGGACGTATATAAGCCCGCGGCGGACGGCGGTGCATGCACGAGTGCGTCCTGGCCTCGGACTGGGGGCGCACGGGGTGCGCGCACTGGACGTCGCCAACGCTGATAGACGAGGGGATACATCCGCCCACCATCTATTTCCCGCTTATCGTTAAGGAAGCGCTGATGATAGAGCCGACCGAGACCGAGACGCGCGAAACCCTAGACGCTTTCATTCGGATGATGCGGGACATCGCCGAAAAGGCGAAGACCGACCCGGACGCGCTCAAATCCGCGCCGTGCACCACGCCGGTGGGGCGGCTGGACGAAACGACAGCGGCTCGGAAGCCGGTGCTGCGGGCGCGGCCGCCGGAGTACGCCCGATGACGGATATAACGCGCACGCTGGGCGAGGACACGCCGGTGTGGCCGGGCGACGCGCCGGTGCGGCTGACGCGGACAGCTGGGCAAAGGGCGGACCGTACGTGTCCTCGGTGCGGATGACGCTGCACGCGGGCACCCACGCGGACGCGCCCCTGCATTACGACGCAAACGGCGCCGACATCGCGGAGGCGGGCCTCGAACCCTTCGTCGGTCCCTGTGCGGTTCTGGAACTGCCGGGCGGTGAAACGCGGGTGGAAGCGGTGTTTTTGGACAGGCTTCCGCCGGGTACCGAGCGCCTGCTGATAAAGACGCCCGCGTCGGCGCTTAACGGGCAGGCGTATATCCAAAGCGCGTTCGGGCTGACCGCAGAAGCGGCGGAGCGCGCCGTACGGGCCGGCCTGCGGCTGGTCGGCGTGGACGGGCCGTCGGTGGGCGTCCGGGGCGAGGAAGGCGATCGCGTTCACCTTATCCTGCTGAAAAGCGGCGTCGCCGTGGTGGAGGGGCTGGACCTTTCAGGCGCGGCGGAAGGCGTATACACGCTGTTCTGCTTGCCCCTGAAGCTGGCCGGCGGCGAGGCCGCGCCCGTGCGGGCGGTATTGCTTTAACGAAGGAAGGGCTTTGATTGCGGGTCATTTCGTACATACTTGCGGCGGTTACCAGCGTGTGCCTCATCGGCGCGCTTTTCTGGAGCTGCCTGGAGAGCGTGGCGTTCGATAAGGCGTATTTTATGGCCGAATACCAGCGCCTCGACCGCGCCGAGGCCACCGGCCTCACACAGGAGGGACTCGATGCGGCCACGCAGGCGTTGCTCGACTACATGCGCGGGGACCGTGACAACATCGACGTGCAGGCCGCGATAAACGGCGTGCGGGGAGAGGTGTTCAAGCTACAGAAAAGGCGCACATGCAGGACGTGCAGCGGCTCTATCTGCTGGGTTCCGTCGGTGCGGTACGCGCTTTGGGTTCTGGGCGGAGTGTGTGTGCTCATGCTCCTGTTCATCGCGCGGCGCGAATCGGGCAGGATGCTGAGCAGGGCCTACCTGATAACGCTCATCGCGGTCGGGACGGCGGCGGCGCTGGCCGCGGTGATGATAACCATGGACTTTGCGCGGTTCTGGAACGGCTCTACAGGGTGCTGTTCACCAACGACCTCTGGCTTTTAAACCCCGCCACCGACGTGATGATACGCATGTTCCCCTCCGCCTTCTTCGCGGGGGTGGTGCAGTCCGTGCTCCTGCGGTTCGCCGCCGTGCTGGGCGTGCTGGGGGCGGGCGCGGGAGCCGTGCTTATCTGCACGCGGCGCAGGAAAGAGGCGTTGTGATGGCGTACGGCCAGGAAATGCAAAAAAGATGCGCGGCGCTGCGCGAAAAAGGTTCGGCGGTGGTGCTGGGGATAGAGACCTCCTGTGACGAAACGGCCGCCGCGGTCGTCAGGGATGGCCGGGAGGTGCTTTCCTCCTGCGTGTTCTCCCAGATGGACATGCACGTCAAATACGGCGGCGTGGTGCCCGAGGTCGCGTCCCGGCAGCATGTCCTGTCCATACTGCCCGTGATAAACGAGGCGCTGGGCGGATTTGGCCCCGGACTTGCCGGCGTGGACGCCGTAAGCGTCACCGTGGGGCCTGGGCTGGTCGGCGCGCTGCTGACCGGCGTTTCGGCGGCCAAGGCGCTGGCCTTTGGGCGCGGGCTTCCCTTGGTGGGCGTGAACCATATCGAGGGGCACATCTGCGCCAACTACATAGCGCATCCGTCGCTCCGTCCGCCCTTCGTGTGCCTGGTGGCCTCGGGCGGACACTCGCATATCTACCACGTGCGCGACTACGGCGATTACGCGCTGATGGGCGCGACGGTGGACGATGCCGCGGGAGAGGCGCTGGATAAGGCGGCGCGCGTGCTTGGGCTGCCCTATCCGGGCGGGCCCAACCTGGAAAAGCTGGCCAAGGCCGGCGAAGCCTCGAAATACCCCTTTCCCGGGAAATTCAACCGGCAGGAGCACTTCGACCTTTCCTTCAGCGGGCTGAAAACGGCGTTGATAACGCTTATCAGACAGTTGGAGGCCGGGAATGCGCCGTTTGATAAAGCGGATGTCGCCGCGGCCTTTCAGGAGGCGGTGGCGGAGGCGCTTACCGTAAAGACGGTGCGCGCCGCTTTGGTTGCGGGCGTGGGCACGGTGGCGCTGTGCGGGGGCGTTTCGGCCAACGGCGTGCTGCGCGGGAAAATGGCGGATGCATGCGCGGAAAAAGGCCTTGTGTTCTGTGTGCCCGACCTGGCCCTCTGCACCGACAACGCGGCCATGGTCGCCTCGGCCGGATACTATAGGCTGATGCGGGGCGGGTGCGACACGCTGGAACTGAACGCCGTCCCGGGCCTCCGGCTGTAGCGCTCGGATTTTGTGGAAGGTGTGGAGAATCAGCAGGATTCCCCGAAAAGCGTGCGAGGAGACTGTGGATAACCGGGGGCAAACTGTGGAAAAACCGTGGGCAACTGTGGACAAATGGTTTTCGGGGCGTTTCAGTGCCCAAGTGGAGGGCGCAGTCTGATACCGGGTCAGTTACAGGCGAAAAGTGGAGGACAGGGCGAAAACCGGCCCAAGCGGGCCTCCCAGGGATCTGTGGATAAAAACGCAGTATTACACCTTCTTTTTCCGGAATAAGCATAGTTTCAAAGCGAATTGTGCCCGGAAAGGCGGTGGCCCGTTGATGAGAAGGAAGCTGTTATCAATAGCGCGCAGATACGGCAGGAGGCTCGTGCCCGTTTTTGTGATGGTCGCGGCGCTGATCGCCGGGCTGCTGTTCGCCGGGGGGACGGCGCCCGCGTTTGGCGTGAAGGGATCCCTGGTAGGCGTGATGATCGTATTGGATCCCGGCCACGGCGGCTTTGACGGAGGCGCCGTGAGCGCGGACGGAGTGCGGGAGGACCGGATCAACCTCGCCGTGGCCAACTACCTCCGGGAGGAGCTTGTCGGGCGCGGGGCGGGCGTAGCGCTGACGCGGGAAAACGACGACGCGCTGGCTGACAACAAGCGCGATGACATGCTGATGCGCAGTGACATCGTGAAGAACAGCGGCGCCCACCTGATGATAAGCATCCATATAAACAAGTTTCCGGACAAAAGCACCTGCGGTCCGCAGGTCCTATATGAAAGGGTCGGAGGGAGGCAAGCGCCTCGCGGAGAGTATACAGGCCCGGCTGAACAAGGCCTCTCCGCATGAGAGGAAGCGCGTGGCGCTGACCGGGGATTATTACATGCTCAGGACGTCGGACGCCACCGCGGTCATCGTGGAGTGCGGCTTTTTGTCCAACAAAGCCGAGGCCGAGCTTTTGCAGAGCGAAAGCTACCAGAAAAAGCTGGCCGCCGCCATAGCAGCCGGCGTGGCGGACTACGTCGATGTTGTGGGGCTGGGGCAGGATTATCAGGAAAACGGGAGCCGGGAATAGCCAAACGGTTTCCAATGGTATATACTTGAAAGGAAGTGTTCAGGTGCCGGGACTTTGCCGTGAGGTGACGGGAGGCACGGGAGTCGGCGGCGTTGGGGACGCCGGGCGGCTGCCCGCTTTGACGCTGGCCTACATAGGCGACACCATTTACGATTTGTTCGTGCGCACGGTAGTCATCTGCCTGGGCGCGCGTCCGGTGCGCGACCTCCACGTGCAGGCCAGCGCATACGTCAACGCCGGCGCGCAGGCGCAGGCGGCCCGCGTGCTGATGGACAGCCTTACCCCGGAGGAATTGGCCGTTTTCAAGCGCGGCCGCAACGCCAAATCCCACACGATACCCAAAAACGCCAACGTGAGCGATTACCGCGCGGCCACCGGGCTGGAGGCCGTGCTCGGATATCTATACCTGTCGGGACAGGAGGGACGGGCCTTTGCGCTGTTGGCCCGCGCTTTTGCCGACGCACGGGAATCGACGGGAAAAGAGGAGTCTTAGCATGCCAAGCGTGGAACTCAAGGTCGAACTCATAGGACATACGCCTGAGCCCGAGGCCGTGGTCGCGACGGCGGCGCGGCTGTGTTACAGCGCCTCCGATATCGCGGGGCTGCACGAGAAGGTATCGGGCAGAGACCAGGCCGGGTTCATCAAAAAGCTGGCCGATCTGGGACATGCCTCCACGTTCGAGCACGCGAGCTTTACCTTCGCCATAGAGGGCGTTTCCCGCGCGCTTTTGGCGCAGATCACGCGGCACCGCATTGCGAGCTTCAGCGTGCAGTCCCAGCGGTACGTGTATCAGTCCGGCCAGATGGACAGCATCAATTATGTCGTACCGCCGGCCATACGCGTGCTGGGCGATGCAGCCGTGGAGAAATTCGACGCGCAGATGCGGCAGATGACCGCGTGGTACCGCGAATGGGTGGACGCTTTGGGCGGCAAGGGGCAGTCGGCCAATGAGGACGCGCGTTTCGTGCTGCCAAACGCCTGCGAGACGCGCATGCTGGTGACCATGAACGCGCGCGAGCTGATGCACTTTTTTGAGCTCCGGTGCTGCAACCGCGCGCAGTGGGAGATACGCGAGCTGGCCTGGCGGATGCTGGCGCTGTGCCTGAAAGCGGCGCCCAACCTGTTCGGGAGCGCGGGTCCCGCCTGCGTCCGCGGTGCCTGCGGCGAGGGTGTGATGACCTGCGGGGTGCCGGGCGAGGTCCGAAAAAGGCAGGAGCGCCTGCGGGAGGGGATGGAAGTATGAACCCGGAACAGGGGCCGGTGGTGCTTTTGGGTCGCAATCCTGTTCTGGAAGCGCTCAAGAGCGGCAAAACGCTGGACAAGCTCCTGATAGCCAGGGGCGAAACGGGAGGCTCCATCAGCCAGATACTGCGCCTTGCGCGGGAAGCGGACGTGACGGTGCAGATGGTGACCGGGTCAAGCTCGAGATGCTCGCCCGCGCCGAGGGCGTACACGCTCATCAGGGCGTGGCCGCCTACCTCGGGTCTGCGCGCACCTCCACTATCGAGGAGATGCTCAAAGCCGCGCGGGAAAAGGGCGAACCGCCTTTTATCCTGCTGCTGGACGGCATTACAGACCCGTACAACGTCGGCTCCATATTGAGGAGCGCGGAGTGTCTGGGCGCGCACGGGGTGGTCATCCCCAAACGCAGGAGCGCGGGGGTGAACGCCGCGGCGGCCAAGGCGTCCTCCGGCGCGGTGATGCACATGCCGGTCGCGCGGGTGAACTCGCTGGGGAACGTCCTGAGCCAGCTCAAGACCATGGGCCTGTGGGTCATCGGCGCGGACATGGGCGGGCAGGACTGCGTCGCCACCGACATGACCGGGCCGGCGGCGCTGGTCATTGGTGCCGAGGGGGAGGGGCTTTCCAAAAACGTGCGGGAAAACTGCGATTTTCTGGTCAGCATCCGGTTGAGCGGCCGGGTACAGTCGCTCAATGCCTCGGTGGCTGCGGCCATACTCATGTACGAGCGCAGACGGCAGACGCGCGCGGGAGACACAAAGTGAAGGACCTGCTTATCGTGGACGGCTACAACATCATATACAACTGGGAAGAACTGGCCGGCCGCGCGCAGCAGGACTTCGAATGGTCGCGCCTTGAGCTTATCGCCATACTTGAGGACTATGCGGGATTTTCCGGCAAGGACGTGCTGCTGGTCTTCGACGGTTCGGCGCCCGAGCGGAGCTTCCAGCAAAAGGGGCCGCTGGGAATCGTATACACCGCCGCCGAGGAAACGGCCGACCAGTACATCGAGCGGGTGGTGCAGGAGCACAAGGACGCGGGGAGCGGCGTCAGCATCAGCGTGGCCACGTCGGACGGCGCACAGCAGAGCATGGTGCTGGGCCTGGGCGCCTCGCGCATACCGGCGCGCGAACTGCGGCTGATGGTCGGGCGCGCCAAGGCTGGCCAGCGCGGCGTGGTGCAGGGACTGCAAAGGCGGACCCCGCTGGAGAGCCGCGTGGACCCCGGCGTGTATGACAAGCTCGAAAAGATGCGCAGGGGCCTCAAAAAGGATGGATGATGCCTGTTGTTATGGTACATGTTATGATATAATATCCCTGTACGTCTATGCTCAGGGGGCATTTGCATCTGGGGGAGGTGAGCACGGATGGCTGATCCCGAACGCAGGCTTATGGAGAGATACGCGTGCATGAGCGACGAGGAAGTCGTGGACCTTGCCCGGGGCACGGACGCGCTCGCGCTGGACTACATACTCGCAAAATATAAAAACTTCGTACGCGCGAAGGCGCGTTCTTATTTCCTTATAGGCGCGGACCGGGAGGACATCATTCAGGAGGGGACCATCGGCCTGTATAAGGCCGTCCGCGACTACAATCAGGACAAGCAGTCGCCCTTCAAGGCCTTTGCGGAGCTGTGCATCACCCGGCAGATCATAAACGCCATCAAGACGGCCACGCGCCAGAAGCACATACCGCTCAACAGCTACGTGTCCCTCAACAAGCCGCTTTACGACGAGGAGTCGGAGCGCACGCTCATCGACGTCATTTCGGGCGGCAAAGGCTCCAACCCGGAGGAGCTTTACATCGGGCAGGAGGACTATTCCTCCATCGAGAACAAGATAGGCGAGATGCTCTCGGGCTTCGAGCGCGAGGTGCTGATGAGCTATCTGCGGGGCAAGACTTATCAGGAGATAGCCGAGGACCTCGGGCGCCACGTCAAGTCCATCGACAACGCGCTGCAGCGTGCCAAGCGCAAGCTTGAAAAGTATCTTGAGGCCAAATAGGACGGTTTGGGGGCAAACGGGCGAAAACGCCGAATCCGCGCCTGGTCCATGAATCGTGTTGACAAAGGGTAGGCCTTGCATTAAAATGTTAAAGGCGATGCGTGCGGGTGTAGCTCAATGGTAGAGTTCTAGCTTCCCAAGCTAGCTACGTGGGTTCGATTCCCATCACCCGCTCCATGCTTTTTATCACCGAAGATGCTGGAAGCAAAGCGGTGAAAATCCGCAAGAAGGAGAAGGAAAAGAGATGGCGAAGGCAAAAATTCGAGAGGACGAAGCCGCACGTAAACGTAGGGGACGATAGGGCACGTCGATCATGGAAGACGACGCTGACGGCGGCTATAACGATGGTGCTGGCCAAATACGGGCACGCGCAGGAAACGAAATACGATGAGATAGACAAAGCGCCGGAAGAGAAGGCGAGAGGGATCACGATAAACACGGCGCACGTGGAGTACGAGACGGACACGCGGCACTACGCGCACGTGGACTGCCCGGGGCACGCGGACTCACGTCAAGAACATGATAACGGGCGCGGCGCAGATGGACGGGGCCATCCTGGTGGTTTCGGCGGCGGACGGCCCGATGCCGCAGACGCGGAGGACATCGTGCTGGCGAAACAGGTGGGCGTTCCCAGCATCGTGGTGTACCTGAATAAAGTGGACATGGTAGACGACGAGGAGCTTTGAGCTGGTGGAGATGGAAGTGCGGGAGTTGTTGAGCCAGTACGAGTTCCCCGGGGACGACATTCCGTTCATCAAGGGTTCTGCGCTGAAGGCGCTGGAAGCGGTGCAGGCGGGGGCGGACGTGGAGAGCGAGCCGTGGTGCAAGTCGATCTTCGAGCTGATGGACGCGGTGGACAGCTACATCCCGACGCCGGAGCGCACATGGAGAAGCCGTTCCTGATGCCGGTCGAGGATGTGTTCACCATAACCGGGCGCGGCACGGTGGCGACGGGCAGGGGTGGAGCGCGGGGTCATCAAGGTGCAGGATGCCGTGGAGATCGGGCTGGCGGACAAGCCGCGCTCGACGGTGTGCACGGGGGTTGAGATGTTCAGGAAGCTTCTGGACCAGGCGCAGGCGGGCGACAACATCGGCGTGCTGCTGCGCGGGTGCAGAGGAAAGAGATAGAGCGCGGGCAGGTGCTGGCAAAGCCGTCTGATCCACCCCGCACACGCACTTCACCGGCAAGGTGTACGTGCTGACCAAGGAAGAGGGCGGCGGCACACGCCGTTCTTCAACGGTACAGGCCGCAGTTCTACTTCCGTACGACCGACGTGACCGGGGTCATCGACCTGCCGGAGGGCGTGGAGATGGTGATGCCGGGGGACCACATCGACATGACCATAAAGCTTATCACGCCGATCGCCATCGATAGAGGGCCTGAGGTTCGCCATCCGCGAGGGCGGCCGCACGGTGGGCGCCGGCGTCGTCACCGGCATCAAGGAATAAGCGCCGGCTGAAAAACGGAGCGGGTCAAGCGGGAGTACCGTAATGCGCCTCCCGCTTTTACTTCTGCATGGGAAGCGCACAGGTTTGCATTGACAGGCCTGCGTCGATATGTTACCTTATTGAAGGTCATTCTTTTATAAATACAATGGCGTGACCCTGTGCGTGCGCGCCGAAACAGAGCGGGAGGTGCGACGATGCGCGTAAAGATAACGCTGGCCTGTACCGAGTGCAAGCAGCGCAACTACGACACGATGAAGAACAAAAAGAACGATCCGGACCGTGTGGAATTGAGCAAGTATTGCAGGTTCTGCAAGAAGCACACGCTCCACAGGGAGACGAAATAGCCGTACCATAACGGAGCCGAGGATGTGAGGAACATGGCCAAGCAGCCCGAAACGAAGAGCGGGAAAAAAGTGGTCAAAATACCCAAAAAGAAGCGCAGGAGCCCTGCCCGCTACTTCAAGGAAACGGTGGCCGAACTCAAAAAGGTGACCTGGCCGACGCGCAAGGCGCTTGTCAACTACACGTTGGCCGTCCTGGCTTTCATCGCTATCGCGGCTGTAGTCACCGGCGCCTTCGACTGGATACTGGCCGAAGGGCTGAATCTGGTTGTTAAATAAACAGGAGGTTGGGGAGAGTTACCTCTGATTATCGATGGTAGAAAATGCGGAGAACGAAGCCCAGTGGTATGTTGTACATACCTACTCCGGGTATGAAAACAAGGTCAAGGTGAACCTCGAGAAGATGGTCGAGAACCGCTCGCTTCAGGACGTTATCCTTGAAGTGAAGGTTCCCATGGAAGATACGATCGAGGTCAAGAACGGGAAAAAGAAAGTGGTCTCCAGGAAGGTCTTTCCGGGCTATGTCATGGTAAAGATGTTCCTTACCGACGAGGCCTGGTATGTCGTGCGCAACACGCGCGGCGTAACCGGCTTCGTGGGACCCGGCTCCAAACCCATATCCCTCACCGACGACGAGGTGCGGGCAATGGGCGTGGAGTACATCCCGGTCAAGCTGGACCTTGAGGTGGGCGAATCGGTCCGCATAATCTCCGGGCCGCTGGAGAGCTTCATAGGCGTCATCGAGGAGATCCATACCGACCGCCAGAAGGTGAAGGTGGGCGTGTCCATGTTCGGGCGCGAAACGTCGGTGGAGCTGGATTTCATACAGATACAAAAGCTTTGATGCAGCGCGCGGCTATGGCCGCTTTTGCATAATCAGTGGGAGGAGCCACACGTTAAACGGCTCCGCAATAACCACAAACTGGGTAAGGAGGTGTACAGGATGGCGAAAAAGATTCAAGGCTTGATCAAACTGCAGAGACCTGCCGGAAAGGCCACTCCTGCACCGCCGGTTGGCCCCGCCCTTGGCCAGCATGGCGTCAATATCATGGGTTTTTGCAAGGAATTCAACGAGCGGACGCAGAAACAGGCCGGCCTTATCATTCCCGTGGTCATCACGGTGTATCAGGACCGTTCCTTTTCGTTTATCACCAAGACGCCGCCGGCCGCGGTACTCATCAAGAAGGCCTGCGGCATAGAGAGCGGCTCGGGCACGCCCCACCGCGACAAGGTTGCCCAGATAACCAAGGCGCAGCTCAAGGAAATCGCCGAGCTGAAAATGCCCGACCTCAACGCGGCCAGCGGTTGAAGCCGCGATGCGCATGATCGCGGGCACGGCGCGAAGCATGGGCGTCACGGTCGCGGACTGAGGAAAGGTTTTTGAATGTGGGAGGGAGGACACAAGCGTTCTGCCGCCAAAACCACAAAGGAGGATGCAACCCCAATGAAGCATGGCAAGAAATATCAGGACAGCGTTAAGCTGATAGAAAAGACCAGGCTTTATGAGCCTGCCGAGGCCATGGAGCTTCTGCTCCAGACCGCGAAGGCGAAGTTCGACGAGACGGTGGAGCTTTCGGTGCGGCTGGGCGTCGACCCCCGGCACGCGGACCAGCAGGTGCGCGGCGCGGTGGTTCTGCCCCACGGCACGGGCAAGGTGAAACCGGGTGCTGGTTTTCGCCAAGGGCGACAAAGCGCGCGAGGCCGAGGAGGCCGGCGCCGATTACGTGGGCGCGGAGGAACTGGTCACCAGGATACAGACCGAGAACTGGTTTGATTTTGACGTGGCGGTGGCCACGCCGGACATGATGGGTGTGGTCGGTAAAATAGGCCGCGTACTTGGCCCCAAGGGCCTGATGCCCAACCCGAAGTCGGGTACGGTCACCATGGACATCGCCAAGGCGATAGGCGACATCAAGGCCGGTAAGGTGGAATACCGCGTGGACAAGACCAGCATCGTACACGTCCCCATCGGCAAGGTGTCGTTCGGAATCGAAAAGCTCGGGGAAAATCTCAGCACCATCATGGAGGCCATCATAAAGGCAAAGCCCACGGCCGCCAAGGGTACCTACCTCAAGAGCGTGGTGCTCGCTTCCACCATGGGGCCGGGGATAAAGATAAACCCGTTGCGCTTTTAATTCGCGTTTGACAGAACGAACCGCGCTGTGGTATACTCCATGGCGTGCGATAAATTCAATATTCCCATAGTTGCCGCAGACAGCAGGCGTGCCCATACGGCGCTTAATGGATGCCCGCCGAGGTGACGTGAAGGAAAGCCGGTATTAAGGACCCTTTGCGCCATGGCTTGCGGCGCAAAGGGTTTTTTGTACGAGGAGGTGAATTCACCGAAATGTCTGCAGAAACCATCCGCGTAAAAGAGGAAAAGGTAGGCGAGATCACCGAGTTTTTCAGGGACGCCAAGAGCGTCGTGCTGGTGGACTACCGCGGCCTCACCGTCGAGGAGGCTACAAATTTGCGCAACGAATTCCGCAAGGAGGGCGTGAAGTACCATGTGCTCAAGAACGCCATGGTGGACCGTGCCGCAGCCCAGCTGAATATCGATGGGCTGAGCGAGTATCTGAAAGGTCCATCGGCCTTCGCGTTCGGATACACAGACCCTGTCCTGCCCGCAAAGATAGTCACCGACTTTATCAAGAAGACCAAGAAGATGAGCATCAAGGCCGGGCTTGTGGACGGCAAGGTCATCGACGAAAAGGGCGTCAAGGCGCTGGCAGATTTGCCCAGCCGCGAAGTGCTGGTGGCCAAGTTCCTGGGCAGCATGAACGCGCCGATCTCCGGCCTGGTCACCGTGCTGGGCGGGACCGTTCGCTCGCTGCTTTACACGCTCAATGCCATTCAGGCGCAAAAAGAGGCATAATTCAAAAGGATATAATTACAGGAGGAAAAGATAATGAATAAAGAGGAACTCATTACAGCCATTGAGAATATGACGGTACTCGAGCTGGCCGAGCTCGTGAAGGCCCTTGAGGAGAAATTTGGCGTCAGCGCGGCCGCGCCGGTGGCCGTAGCCGCTGCCGCTCCCGCCGCCGGCGGCAACGGCGGTGCCGCGCCGGCCGCGGAGGAGAAGAGCGAATTCGACGTAATCCTCACCGAGATCGGCGCCGAGAAGATCAAGGTCATCAAGGTCGTGCGCGAGCTGACCGGCCTTGGCCTGAAGGAAGCCAAGGAACTGGTGGACGGCGCGCCCAAGCCGGTCAAGGAAGGCGCGAGCAAGGAAGAGGCCGAGAAGGCCGCCGCTGCGCTGAAGGAAGCGGGCGCCAGCGTCGAACTCAAATAAAGGCGAATCCAATCGGGAACAATAACGGAGCCGCTATGCGGCTCCGTTCCATATCCCCGCATAAAGGGGAACCCCGAAAATGAAACGTTTTATCGCCGCGCCATGCTTGCTGCTATCCCTCACGCTGACCGCCTGCATGGAGCAGCCCGTGCCGTCGCCCACCGTGCCACCGCCAACCGCGCCGCCGACCATGACGCCCATGGCTGCTCCAAAGTCAACGCCTGGCCCACGCCCTACCTGTTGGCCGGCTGGACGCTGGAAGAAAAGGTCGCTCAGCTGCTCATCGTCACTGTGGAGGACGTGACCGGCCAGCGGCTGTCCGTGCCTGACACGGACGATGTCCGCAAGCGCTACCACGCCATACCGGTCGGCGGCTTTACGTTCAGCGCGGACGTCATATAAGGAAACGTACCCTTGGGGGAAACGATGGAAACAATATTCCATAGCAATAAAACCAAACCGGGGAAACAAACGAGATTGTTTCCCCGGCGTTTTCGTTATCCATGAATCCAATGGCGTATACCCGAGAAGGGAGATTCTGAGGGCGCGCAAGGATTTATCAGTGGGTATAATCGATTATCTTTATCGCGCCGCCCAGATTCCGGGCGATCGCGTCCCGCATGGCCTGTGCGTACGGGCAGGGGAATCCGACGGGTGTGCCCTTTGTGATGCAGGACGCGAGAACGATGGTGTCGGCGCCCCGCCTGACCATTTCGGCGGCCCGGGTCACGGCCTTTTTGCCGGGGCAGCCTCCGCAGGTGCTGACACCTGTCAGCTCTATTTCTTCCTCCACGCCCGCAAAGGCGCCTTTCTTTTCTTTCATCACCTTAAAATCCGTGGTGCCCGGACACATATCCTCGGTCTGCATGCATCTGATCAAGCCGACTTTCATGATGGATCCCCTTTCGAATGCACTGCCGTTTATACTGTAACACATAAAGAACGGGCGATGCTACAGGAAACGGGCGTTGCTTTCCAGCGGCCAATAAGCAGCATCAGGCGGGCATCCCGCCCGATGCCTATAAAACGATCTATACTGTCCGTATCCCTTACGAAGCCTTGACCTCTATCCACAGCTCGTTGTAAAACTCGGTGAGATCCCCAAGGTCGCGGTAGACCTCGCAGTTTTCAAGCACGCTTTGGGGCGGGTTGGTGACCGGGTTGTCCTTGTAATCAGCGCCAAGATTATCGGCCACGCCCTTTATGGGGGTGGAGTAGCCGATGTATTCGGCGTTTTTGGTGGCAACCTCAACGCCGCACAAATAGTTGATGAACAGCTCGGCGGCCTCTTTGTTCTTGGTACTTTTCAGGACCACCATGTTGTCAAACCACAGGTTTGAGCCCTCCTTGGGCACGACGTACCCGAGGTCTTCATTCTCGTCCATGCATATGACCGCGTCGCCCGAGTACACCACGGCCAGCGCGCCGTTGTTGTTTATCATTTTGTCTTTCACGTCGTCACTGACGTAGGCCAGCACCAGCGGCTTCTGCTCTATCAGCGAATCACGCGCTTCGTTGAGCTCATCCTTATCGGTCGTGTTCATCGAATATCCGAGGCGCTTGAGGGCCACGCCCATGGAATCGCGGACCGAGTCGTACATGTATATCTTCTTGGCGTATTTCTGGCTCCACAGCACGTCCCAGCTCTGCACGTCCTTCTCATCCACCATGGTCTTGTTGTAGAGGATGCCCACCGTGCCCCACATGTAGGGGACGGAATAGGCGTTGCCGGGGTCGAAGTCGCGGTTTTTGCAGTAATCCACAACGTTCTTGAAGTTGGGGAGGTTATCATAGTCGAGCTTTGCCAAAAGGTCCTGCTTTATCATCTTTTCGATGATGTAGTCGGACGGGAAGGCCACGTCGCAGACATTGGGGTCATTCTCGACCTGCGTGAGCATCTCTTCGTTGTTGGCGTACACGTCGTAGTTCACCGTTATCCACGGGTACTGGTCCTCGAAGCTGTCGATGACGCTTTCATCTATATACTCGGCCCAGTTGTACACCTTCAGCGTCACCGGCTGGTGGCCGTCAATGGCGGACGGGCCGCCGCAGGCGGTAACGGCGAGCAGTGCGAAAAGCATGCACAGTACCAGACAAAATTTTCTTTTCATCGTTGGGTCTCCTTTGCAATATCATCTTTGGAGGCGCGCAAGTTCACGATGAACAGCAGCGCCAGAACGGCGACGAACAGGAGGGTGGAAAGCGCGTTTATCTGGGGATTGATGCTTCTTCTGGCCATCGAGTACACCAGTATGGAGATGTTGGACGTTCCGGTCTGGGTGAACAGGCTGATGACGAAATCGTCCAGCGACAGGGTCAGGGCCAGGAGCGCCCCGGTGACGATGCCGGGCATTATTTCGGGGATGATGACCCTTCTCAGGGCGTAGCCCGGCGTGGCCCCGAGGTCCAGGGCGGCCTCGTAGAGGTTAGGGTCCATCTGCCGGAGCTTGGGCAGCACGGACAGGATAACGTAGGGGATATTGAAGGTGATATGCGCGAGCACCAAGGTGAAATACCCCCGCGGCAGGCCGACGAACAGGAACAGAAGCATGAGCGAGAGGCCGGTTACGATGTCCGGGTTGAGTATGGGCAGATAGGTGACGTTCAAAACCAGATTCTGCGTCCGGCGGCGGTAGCCGTGGATGCCGATGGCGGCCAGCGTCCCCAGCGCCGTGGCCACGATGGCGGCGATGACGGCCACCGACACGGTGACCCACAGCGCGCTCATGATGGTATCGTTCTGGAAAAGCTCGGTGTACCAGCGAAAGGAAAAGCCGCCCCATTTGGACATCGAGCGGATGCTGTTGAAGGAAAACGCGATGAGCACCAGTATGGGCGCGTACAGAAAGACCAGTATGAGGCCGAGGTACCCGCGGGAAAGAGCGCGCTTCACCACAGTATCCCTCCTCCCTTCGCGCCCTTGTCGTAGCGCGAGAGCACGGCCATGGACAGGAGGATGATGACGATCATGAATATGGAAAGCGCCGCCCCCATGCTCCAGTCCTGCGCGAACAGGAACTGGTTCTCGATGAGGTCGCCGAACAGCATGTACTGCGAGCCGCCCAGCAGGCGGGAGATGGCGAAGGTGGTGACGGCCGGCATGAAGACCATGGTGATGCCGGTGACGATGCCGGGGACGGAAAGCGGCAGGGTGACGCGAGTGAACACGCGCAGGCTGTCCGCCCCCAGGTCCTCGGCCGCCTCAGTGAGTGAGCGCGGTATCTTTATCAGCACTGAGTAAAGGGGCAGGACCATGAACGGGAAAAAGTTGTAGACCATGCCCAGTATCACGGCGCCCTCAGTGTACATCAGGGTGGTGCCGCCGATGCCGGTCCACTGGAGGAAGCTGTTGATGATACCCTGATTGTCCAGCAGCGACATCCACGCGTAGGTGCGCAGCAGAAAGTTCATCCACATGGGCAGCACCACCAGCACGAGCAGGAAGCGCCCGCGCCGGCCCGCCCGCGCCAGCATGTACGCGACGGGGTACCCCAAAAGCAGGCAGATCGCGGTGGTCAGAAGCGCAAGCAGTATGGAGTGAAGCAGCACGCGCATGTACACGGGGTCAAACGCCTTCAGCAGATGCTCGGCCGAAATCACGACAGTCCCGTCCACATGCTTGGTAAACGCGTAATACAGCACCAGCAGGAGCGGCACGACGATGAACACCGACATCCATACGAGATAGGGCAGAGAGAGCATTTTTTGGGTCATTGCGCGCTTGAACACGTCGGTTTTTCCCCCTTGTGCATGATGTGGATGGCGTCCGGGTCGAGCCTAAGGCCCACGCGGTCGCCCACCTCGGCGTTGCGGGTGGTGTGTATCAGCCATTCAAAGTCGCCGCAGCCGACGCGTATCTCGTAATGCACGCCCATGAACACGATGGAGCGCACCTCGCCCCTGAGCGTCCCCGCCTCCTCGGAGGTGACCACGACGTCCTCGGGCCGCACGACCACGTCCACGTCCTCGTCGGGCGCAAAACCCGCATCCAGACAGGGGAAGGCGTGGCCGCAGAAGCGGACGAGGTAGTCCTTTTCCATCACGCCGTCTATGATGTTGCTCTCCCCGACGAAGTCGGCCACATAGGCGTTTTTCGGCTCGTTGTATATGTCGATGGGGGTGCCGATCTGCTGTATCTCGCCGTCGCGCATCACGGCGATGGTGTCGGACATGGTCAGGGCCTCCTCCTGGTCGTGGGTGACGTAGAGGAAGGTGATGCCCAGCCGTTGCTGCATGGCCTTGAGTTCAAGCTGCATCTCCTTGCGGAGCTTGAGGTCCAGCGCGCCCAGCGGCTCGTCCAACAGGAGCATCTCGGGCTGGTTGACCAGCGCGCGGGCGATGGCCACACGCTGCTGCTGCCCGCCGGACAGCGCGTCTATCGAGCGCTTTTCATACCCGGAGAGGTTGACCAGCCGGAGCATGCTTTTCACGCGCTCGCTGATGACGGCTTTGTCCATCTTTTTCAGCTTGAGTCCAAAGGCGATGTTCTCAAAAACGTTGAGGTGGGGGAACAGGGCGTACCGCTGGAACACCGTGTTTACGTGCCGCCGGTAAGGGGGGACGGAGGCCATGTCCTGCCCGTCGAACAGGACGCGGCCGGAGGAGGGTGTTTCGAAACCGGCGATGATGCGCAGCATGGTGGTCTTGCCGCAGCCGCTCGGCCCGAGGAGGGTCAGAAACTCGTTTTGCCGGATGTACATGCTGACGTTGTTCAGCGCGACGGTCTCGCCGTAATCCATGGTGACGTTTTCAAGCTCCAGCAGATGATTGTTTCCCATGTAAGCTACTCTCCCGAAAATGGTTTCAAAAACTCGGCGGCGTGGATATCCAGAGGACACGCGCCGGCGTCCTGCCGCTGTTCAGAAGATAATGGGGCTCGGACGCCTCGTAGTGGAAGGAAGCGCCCTTCCGGGCCTTGTAGCGGCGGCTGCCCAGCATGATGGTGACGCCGCCCGAAAGCACATAGCCGTATTCCTCGCCCGCATGCGGGGGATACACCTCCGTCTTCCCGCCTGGCTGCAGGGTGACCAGTATGGGCTCGAGGGAATTCTTCTGTGCGCCCAAAACCAGCCACTCTATGGTAAGGCCCAGCGCCTCGTGCTCCTTGACGAAAATGTCCTGCGGCCCGTAAACCACCTTCCGCTCGTCCGGCTCGCTGAAAAATTCCTTTAAGGAGGTGCCCAGGCACCAAGTATGTCCACCAGCGTCGCGATGGACGGGGAGGCGAGGTCCCGTTCCAACTGGGAGATAAAGCCCTTGGAAAGCTCGGTCCGGCTGGCCAGTTCCTCCTGCGTGAGGCCGTACTTGATGCGCAGGTCTTTGATTTTCCTTCCGATATCCATAGAATAACCGCCCGTTCCTGTAAAAACAAATATTAAACTTCAAGTTTAGAAACACTAAACAATTATATGAAAAGAATGCCCCCCGCGTCAATAACCTTTTTGAACATTTAACAATGGCCTCAAAAAATTTCGGGGGGGGGGGCCTCACCATGCGGTTTATTTGTGCCGTACACCGGGGCGTCGGGGGCGTACAGGCCTATAAGCCTGACGTTATTGGCCATGTCCGCGATGCGTTTCATATGGCCGGGGATGTCTATGCCCTGCGGGCAGGCCTTGGCGCACTGTCCGCAGGGCACGCAATTGTGGGCGCGGCTGGGTTCGGGCAGCGCGTCATAGGCGGCCTTGAATGCGCCGGCGTTTTTGTTGTAGGTGAATTGCGCGTTGAAGGCGGCCGGGAGGCCCAGCGTGGCAGCACATTCGTTGTATACCGAGAACACGCCGGGGATATCCACGCCCGCCGGACAGTCCATGCCTCCATGTGGTAGGTGTAGGCGGTGTCGTAATAGTTGGCGCCGTGCGCCCAGGCATAATCTATCATTTCCTGCGCGCGGTGGCAGTCGATCTCTTTTTTCATGCCCGGGCGCAAAAGGGGCATCCGCATGCAGCCAAACTCCAGCAGGGAGACCTGCTCGCCCGTGCGTTCCAGCGTCCGTGTGTCCATACGCGCAGCCCTCCCTGCTGCAGAAAAGGGGCAGATGCTTCTGCCATCTGCCCCTTCGCGCTCATGTCGCGTGCTTTTTACAGGACTTCGCCGGCCTTGCCGTTGCAGCCCAGAACGTTGACCAGCTTGTTGCGGACGATTTCCTTGATGTTGGCCCGCGCCGGTCCGAGGTACTGGCGGGGGTCGAAGTGCTCGGGATGTTCGTTGAAGTACTTGCGGATGGTGCCCGTCATGCCCAGGCGCAGGTCGGAGTCGATGTTGATCTTGCAGACGGCCATGGAAGCCGCCTTGCGGAGCATGTCCTCAGGCACGCCCTTGGCACCGGGCATCTTGCCGCCGTTGGCGTTGATCATGTCGACGTACTCGGGCACGACCGAGGACGCGCCGTGCAACACAATGGGGTAGCCGGGGAGGCGCTTCTGGATTTCTTCGAGGATGTCGAAACGGAGCTTGGGCTCGCCCTTGAACTTGAACGCGCCGTGGCTGGTGCCGATGGCGATGGCCAGCGAGTCGACGCCGGTGCGGGAAACGAACTCTTCCACTTCTTCGGGACGGGTGTAGGACGAGTCTTCTTCGGAGACGTTCACGTCGTCCTCGACACCGGCCAGACGCCCGAGCTCGCCCTCGACCACCACGCCGTGGTCGTGCGCGTAATCGACGACCTGCTTGGTCAGCTTGATGTTGTCCTCGAAGGAGTGGTGGGAACCGTCGATCATGACCGAGGTGAACCCGCCGTCGATGCAGCTCTTGCACAGCTCGAAGGTGTCGCCGTGGTCAAGGTGCATGCAGATGGGGAGGCCGGTGTCCTCCAGCGCGGCTTCGATGAGCTTCATCAGGTAGACGTGCTTGGCGTACTTGCGTGCGCCCGACGATACCTGCAGGATAAGGGGCGCGTTCTCTTCCTTGGCCGCTTCGGTGATTGCCTGTACGATCTCCATGTTGTTCACGTTGAAAGCGCCGATGGCGTAGTTCCCTTCGTACGCTTTCTGGAACATTTTGGTGCTTGTAACCAATGGCATAACGAATCACTCCCAAAACTTTCTATGCTGTCATTATACTGCAACATACTGCATACTGCAACGCATAGGGTTTAATCAGGCCCTTTTTAGTCTACCCGGAAATAATGGGGCGCACGGGCAGTATAATCTACAAAATCTGGAAAAAATTATGATATAATCATATGAACAGGAATTGAGGGTTCTTCCCATGAGCAAGTCCGTCAAACCGGAGATATCCATCGTAGTCCCCGCCTATAATGAGGAAGCGGTGATACGGGAAAGCTATGCGCGTATCAAGCGGTGATGGACGCGCAGGCATCGCGTACGAGATGGTGTTCGTAGACGACGGCAGCCGCGACAACACGCCGGATATTCCGCCTCTCTGGCGGCCGAAGACCCGAACGTGAAGGTGGTCGGGTTCTCGAGGAACTTTGGGCACCAGATCGCGGTAAGCGCGGGGCTGGATCACGCGGCGGGCGATGCTGTCGATAATTGACGGCGACCTGCAGGACCCGCCCGAGGTCATCCCCGAGATGATCGCCAGATGGCGCGAAGGGTACGACGTGGTTTATGGCAAGCGGATAAAGCGCGAGGGAGAAAGCGCCTTCAAAAAGGTCACGGCGTTCGTGTTCTACCGCTTTTTGCGCTCCATGTCGGGACAGGCCATACCGCTGGACACCGGGGACTTCCGGCTGATGGACCGGCGGGTGGCCGACGTCATCCGCGCGATGCCCGAAAAAAGCCGGTTTCTGCGCGGCATGGTCAGTTGGGTGGGCTTCAGGCAGGCGCCGGTGGAGTACGTCCGCGCCGAGCGGTTCGCCGGGGAGAGCAAATATCCGCTCAGGAAGATGCTCAAGCTGGCCGGGGACGGCATCGCCTCCTTTTCGTCAAAGCCCCTGAAGATAGCGACAGGCGTCGGCATTGTGCTGTCCGTGCTGGCGGCGGCGTACCTGATAGCGGCCATATGTCTGGCGGCCGCGGGGACCATTCCGGCGTGGAACATCGCGGCGGCGGTATTGTTCCTTTTGAACGGGCTGCTGTTCATCGCGCTGGGGATGCTGGGGACGTACATGGGGCGCATCTATGAGGAAGCAAAGGGGCGGCCGCTGTACATCGTCCGGGACAGGATAGGCTTTGGAAAAGACGACCAAACATGAAAGACGGAAGGGCTTGAAATGAAAGACAAACGTATCGAAACATTGGCAAAGAACCTGGTAAACTATTCCTGCTCGGTGCAGCCGGGCGAGAAGGTTTTGATAGAGGTAATCGGCGCCACGAGGAGCTGGTTCTGGCGCTGGTAGACCAGGTCTACGCGGCGGGGGCTCTGCCCTTTGTGAGCGTGAAGCTCCCGCGCATTGAGCGCGCTTCTGATGGGGACCACCGAGGAGGCCGAAACCAAACGCGCGGACTATGCCGTAGCCCGGATGCAGGAGATGCAGGCGTACATCGGCATCCGAGGGGGGGACAACGTTTCCGAGCTGGCCGACGTGCCGCCCGAAAAGACGCGGCTGCACTCCACCCTCTACAACAAGCGCGTGCATTCCGAGCTGCGGGTGAAAAAGACCAGGTGGGTGGTTCTGCGCTACCCTACGCCGTCCTTCGCGCAGATGGCCAACATGAGCAGCGAGGCGTTCGAAAACTTTTACTTTGACGTGTGCAACCTCGACTATTCCAAAATGGATAAGGCGATGGACAGTCTGGTTGAATGGATGCGGCGCACCGACCGCGTACATATCATGGGGAAGGGCACGGATTTGACCTTTTCCATCAAAGGCATGCCGCCCGTAAAATGCGCGGGGGAGAAGAACATCCCCGACGGCGAGGTATACACCGCGCCGGTTCGGGAGAGCGTGAACGGCACCATAAGCTACAACACGCCGTCCATCTATCAGGGCACGACCTTTGAGAACGTAGTCTTCCGCTTTGAAAACGGGAAGATCACGGAGGCGTCCGCCAACGAACCCGAGCGTCTGAATCATGTGCTGGATACCGACGAGGGCGCGCGCTACATCGGGGAATTTTCCCTGGGCGTGCATCCGCACATCACGCGGCCCATGAAGGATATCCTGTTCGACGAGAAGATAAGCGGGTCCATACACTTCACGCCCGGGAACGCCTATGACGATGCAGACAACGGCAACCGGTCGGCGGTACACTGGGACCTTATCTGCATACAGACGCCGGAATACGGCGGAGGGGAGATTTGGTTCGACGATACGCTGGTAAGGAAGGACGGGCGTTTTGTCCCCGACGACCTGCAGGTATTGAATCCCGAAAATCTAACATGAGTTTTTTTTGTCAACCACTTGCAAAAAAAGGGCTGTCGTTATATTATTAACAACATTAGCAGCTTTTTTGTGGAAGGTTACGTATACAGGGGTATACATGGGCGTAAAATCAGTTTGCTATCAAAGTTTTCATATAAGCTAGGAGGATGAATTTATGGCAGTAAAGATGGGTATAAATGGATTTGGACGTATCGGCCGAATGGTTTTAAAGCTGCTATTGAGAATGGGTACGATGTGGATATCGTTGCCATCAACGATCCCTTCATTGACCTGGATTACATGATCTACATGATTAAGTACGACACCGTCCACGGCCGCTTCCCCGGCACGCTGGAAGCCGGGGACGGCAAGCTGGTGGTGAACGGCAAGGCGATCACTGTGTATAACGAGATGGACCCCGCCAACCCAGCAAGTTCCTGGGGCCAGAGCGGCGCCGACCTACATAGTCGAGTCCACGAGATGTTTTCACCACCGCCGAGAAGGCCTCCGCCCACCTCAAGGGCGGCGCGAAGAAAAGGTCGTCATTTCCGCGCCTTCGGCTGACGCTCATGTTCGTGTGCGGCGGCTCAACCTGGACGCGGTATAAAAAGGATATGACGGTGGTCAGCAACGCTTCCTGTACCTGTACCTCGCGCCTCTCGCGAAGGTCATCCACGAGGAGTTCGGCATCATCGAGGGCCTGATGAGCACCATACACGCCGTGACTGGCACACAGAAGGTGGTGGACGGCCGTCCAGAAGGACTGGCGCGGCGGCCGCGCGGCCTGCTATAACATCATCCCCAGCTCGACCGGCGCTGCCAAGGCGGTCGGCAAGGTCGTGCCCGCGCGCTGGCCGGCAAGCTGACCGGCATGTCGTTCCGCGTGCCGTGGCCGACGTTCGGTCGTGGACCTCACCTGCCGCCTCGAAAAGGCGACCAGCTTCCCCGACGCAGAAGAGATCAAGGCGGTCATCAGGAAGGCGGCCGAAGACGATGAAGGGCATCCTTGGCTACACCGAGGATGCCGTGGTCGTCCTCAGACTTCCTGCACTGCCGTGAAAACGTCCGGCTCGATGATGCGGACGCCGGCATCATGCTCAACGAGCATTTCGTCAAGCCTGGTGTCCTGGTACGATAACGAGTGGGGCTATTCCAACAAAGGGAGTGCTGGACCTCATCTGCACATGGCCGGGAATCGACGCGCAGTAACGTACATACGGACGGAAAGGACCGGCGTTTTGTACTGACCCTAAAACATTGCAAATTGAGCTTAAGAAGATTGAAGGACTTGGGTTCTGTATTGAACAGGCTTAGGCCCTTCAATTTTATCTTTACCAGTGGCTGTTGTAGTAATCCAGATACTCGACCAACTTCTGAACGAAGTGCTCCAAACTGTTGAATTTTTGCAAGCAGAGCAGTTCGGATTTCAGGATACCGAAGAGTTCTCCATGACCATTGACGGCCTTGGAACGCTCCGGCATGCTGTCGTACGAAAACATCTCCAGCGTGGGCAAGGCCCCGTAATATCCGGGCAATGCGAGGTGCTCCCCGGTCACGTGCGCGTCCGGGACCCCGGTCCGTCCTGTCCAGCCACTCTCCCCTGAAATCGCGCCGCGGGGACAGGGAAGCGGTATCAGCACATGCTTCGCGAAAAGGGATTCGTCAGAGCATGTCACGCCAAGGGGAACTGTCCGGGAGAGGAGAGCCTGAGGCAAGACGCAAGACGCAAGGACAGGCGCTCCCGCTTTCCTGGCCGAATCGGCTATTGACTTAAAGGTTACTGTAATATGTATACTGATATCAAACCGACAGAAATCTAAGGAAGTGACAGTGGATGGAGTACACCCGATATGGCAGTACGGACATGAAGGTCTCACGGTTGGGCCTAGGATGCATGCGTTTTCCGAAGAGTGAAAAAGAAGCCATCGAAATGATACGGTACGCCATAGGCCACGGCGTGAATTACGTCGACACCGCCTACGTCTATACGGACAGCGAGGCCATTGTCGGCAAGGCGCTGAAGGACGGTTACCGCCAAAAAACATATCTCGCCACCAAGAACCCGGTCTGGTATGCGAACGAGCACGAGGATCTTGAAAAGCTGCTGGACGAGCAATTGAAGCGGCTGGGGACGGATTATATCGACGTTTATCTCCTGCACAACATGAACCACGACCACTGGGAAGCGGTCAAGCGCTACGACGGGCTGACCTTCCTCGACAGGATGGTCCAAAAGGGGAAGATACGGCACAAGGCCTTCTCCATACACAACACCCTGCCCGCGTTCAAAGAGATTGTGGACGCCTTCGACTGGGAGATGGCTCAGATTCAGCTCAACATACTGGACGAACACCAGCAGGCCGGGGTGGAGGGGCTGAAATACGCCTCCGAAAAGGGCCTCGCGGTGGTTATCATGGAGCCGCTCCGGGGCGGGACGATTTTAAGCGCCGCTCCGCCCGAGGTGCAGGCGCTCCTGGATGGGTATCCCGAAAAGCGCTCGCTGGCGGAGTGGTGTTTCCGCTGGCTGTACGACAAGCCGGAGGTCACCACCGTGTTGAGCGGAACCAGCACGCTCGGCCAGCTCAAGGACAACCTGCGCATCTTCGAAAGCGCCAAGCCGGGTGTGATGACCGAGGAGGAGCGGACGCTCATCCGGAGCATACAGAATGCCTTTGAGGCCAAACGGAGCGTCGGCTGCACGGGCTGCCGGTACTGCATGCCCTGCCCGCAGGGCGTTACCATCCCGGAGATTTTCAGGCTGTATAACAGCTACCAGCTGGTGAAACCGCATAACATCGATAAACATATTTACCAAAAATCGGTGGTGCCGTCCGGGGCCGGGGCGGACCGGTGCGTTTCCTGCGGCCTGTGTGTAAAGCAGTGCCCCCAGGGCCTGCAGATACCCGAACTGCTCAAGGAGGTGCACGCCGAATTCACGGCGTGACACGTCGATAGAGGCTGATGCCTGCCCTGCGCGCCTGCGCGTGCTGGAGCTTTCGGGGTATCCTGTAGACCTTGCCGTCCTTTTCAAAGCGTGCGCCGGTCTGCTTGAAACAAAAGGACACGCCCGCTTCCGCGCATTGCCTGCGGATATCCAGCACCCAGTCGTACCGGCACAGGCGGGCCGCCGGGCCGGATTCACCGCCCACCGTGACCGATTCTATGCCGGCGGAAAGGTAAGGGGAGAGGTCGATGCGCTCAGTATCGGCTCGCAGATGATGCTTCTGTGGCGGATGGGTTCGGACAAAAGGATGGGCAGACGATAGTCCGCGCGGTCCTGGTTCTCAACGGTGCTGCAGATGGCGACGTTTTCGTACCCGTCGCCCCAGTCGCCGGGAAGGCCGATGCGGAATCGGTCGATGCGCTTGGTGATGATGAAAAAGTCAAGGTCGCTCCGGGCGCGTATCATGCTCCACGCCTCCGGTCGCCACGCGTCCGCGTCCTCCAGAAAGAAATCGGAGGAAAAGCAGGTGTAAACCGTTTGGCCGCTGGAAAGCCTGTACTCTTTGGCCCGGTTGCGCTTGAGTGGAAGATTGAAATCATTGGTCCTGGAAACGGCCGCGCTGTTCCGCCCGTGCCGCTCGTCGATGCGGTACACGTAGCAGTTGAGGCACCCCGGGCTTATCTTGTGGCAGCCGTGCCAGGGGTTCCAGGTGGGCATCCGTTTTTCCTCCCCGGCATTCTTTATGTGAATTGTACTGCACTGTGGGCCAGGATGCAAGGCGGCGGGCAGGAGAAAGGAAGGTGTGGGAGGATGAAGGAACTCGGGCTTACGAGGGCGCACAGGCACATCGAGCCCGGCCCGGTTCTGGTGGTGCCCACGGTGGGCGGAGACGGCGTTTCCAACACCTGATGGCCATGAGCTGCCACATGGTCTTAGAGGACGGTGGCAGGCCGCTCATTGGCTGTATGGTCGGGCCGTGGGATTTCAGCTTCGGCGCTGCGCGATACGTGGGAATGCGTGCTGGCCGTGCCTGCGGCCGACCTTGCCGAAACGGTGGCGGACATCGGCAACTGCACCGGCGCGGACACCGATAAGTTCAGAACATTCGGGCTGATGCCCCTGTCCGCGGCCAAGGTCAAGGCTCCGCTGGTAAAGGAGTGCCTCCAACCTTGAGTGCCGCGTATTCGGCGACAGCCTCATCGATAAGTATAGCCTCGTGATACTGGAAGTGGTGCAGGCGTGGACCGATACTGAGCGGGCCGAGCGGCGGCTGATACACCACAACGGGGACGGCACCGTCACGCTGGACGGCGAGACCCTCGATTTAAAGGACTGCATGGCGCAGTGGCCGTCCTATACGGAGTCCTGAGGGTCGCAAAGCGCCGTGAGATGTGGTATGATGAAACGAATGCGGCAACGGGGGAGGACAGACAGCATGGAAAAGCGGCAAAAACGGCTGAGCAGGGCACAGGACGCGGTGCGGTTCATCAAGTTCGCGCTGTTTTCGGTGTCGGCCGGCGCCATACAGTTCGGCAGCAGCGCGTTTTTGTTTGAGGTCGTCCGCCTGCCCTACTGGCCCGCGTATCTCATCGCGCTGATCCTTTCCGTCGTCTATAACTTCACCATCAACCGACGATTCACGTTCCGATCGGCGACCAATTACCCGAAGGCCATGCTCAAGGTGTTCGGGTATTATTGCGTGTTCACGCCGCTATCCACACTGTGGGGCGACGGACTGACCGGCATCGGCTGGAACCAATACATCGTGCTGGGCGGGACCATGCTCATCAACTTCGTCACCGAGTTTTTGTTCTGCCGTCTGGTCGTGTACCGCAACTCCATGAACACCAACAGGCCGGGACAGGGGGAACGCCCGGCAGCCGATCCGCTTGAGGCTGAATAAACCGGCGATTGCATCATCAGTTCGTTGGGAACAACGGACTTCATTTTGCCCCTTACAGGAATAGCACGTTAATTTTTACATAAGGTGATGTTTTAAACCTGAACACAAAAAACTTAACCCATTTTCGGGGCTTGGATAATATTGCAATTTTACAATGGATCCGGGAATACGGCAGAACAAGGCTGAAAAGTGGCTATGGATGACCGATAACGCGTTGATGTCTGAGGAGCAAACCGGGTCCCATAGCGTCTGGTTTCCGGAGACGGCCAGGGGCGGCTGGAAAATACCGGGCCATTGTGCAGCCCGAGAAAGTCACCGGGCAAATGAATATGAAAAAGCAGGTAAACGTGGTCACCAACGGCGGCATTACGGTGGGCACGTTAACGATCCGGAAGCGGCCATGGATGCCGCAGCCAGCCGCTAAAGTTTATTACGGAGGAACCAGTGCATGAAACAACCGCGGGATGACGCATCCCGCGGCTTATATTTCAATCCAGAACGCGGTCGATAAGGCGGACGCAGTCCATGGCCTCCCCGGTGGCGGGGAAGCCGGAATACCAGGTAACGCCCGCGTCCTGTGCGGCACATCTGGCCTTTAATAGCAGCTCGGAGCCTGTATTCATAGTGCAGAAAATCAAAATGCGACCATTTCCCGCCCCAGATGAAGCCGTTGTCCTCAAAAACGCGCACCAGCGCCTGCGGGTAGGCGTCCAGCCGGCGCTGGCCCTGCTCCCGCGTGGCCCAGCGCCAGTAATCGCCTGGGTCGCTCCTGAGGTCTATCGCGATGGCGAAGGCGTGAGCGCTCAGCTGATTGGTCCCGGCGATGACGCGGTAATTGAATGTGCCGCCCACAGGATAAACGAAGCCGTACACGCCGGGATCCCGCTCCACCAGTTTGGATACTTCGGAAAACGCGGCCTGCAGGGCGGCCGCCGCGCCGTTTTCGCCGTTGAAGAAAAAGCGACCCGAGCCAAGTGCGACACTTTTCAGCTTGCCGCGCACCGCGCTCTCCGTCCCGCCGTAGACCTCCTTGAAAAAGGCGTAGTTCCGCATGCGGCCGGGGTCGTACCCGTCCTCGGGCACGGCGTTGATGGAGCCGAGGGGATAGGGCTGCTCCATCATGTCCTGCAGGTCGGCGCCGGTCGGCTTTTCCCCGAAAGTTTTCCGCTTGTCGTCATAGAGTATCTTCGCCCCGAGTTCATCACCACGTAAACCGCGCCGCCGTCCGCCTTCTCCAGATCGCGGACATGGCCGGGGTAGGCCAGCATCAGGGCCAGCAGGTCACGCTTGGTTGTCCGCTGGCAGGCGTGCTCCCGAGCCGTGACGCCCGTACGGAGGCCGGCCGCGGCGCTGGCTCTGGCCGTCCCTGATGGACGGCCAGGGAGGTCGCGAGGATGAGCGCCATCAAAAGGGTCGGCGTCCAATGCGTGCCCGGTCTTCGCATCGCTTTCGCCCCCTTAAGAAATCGGTCCGTCTTTAATCTATTCACATAACGTGAACACGATACGGCGCGCGCCCGAAATGGGACCAGCCGCAGGCGAGAGCAGGCGCAGATTTATATCGGCGCCCGCCCTGGCGTCATTCCGTTGCCCACGCGTCCAGCTTTTGCATGATGGCATCGTAGGTCTGCATGCATATGCCGGGGAGCTTGCCGCCAAACGCCTTTTCGGCCTGCGCAAAGCCCTTGTCGATGGCGGCCTTCAATTGGGCGAGCTTTGAGCAGTCGTTCCCGGACAGCGCGATGGCGAACCCGACGATCCTGTCGCTTACGGCCTTTACGCCCCATTCGCCGTCCTCCGAGACGGCCTGCCGGGCCGCCTCCGCCGTTTCGAGGTCGACGTCCCACGCCCCGGCGGCCGCGGCCTGCCCGCTCTGGCCGGCGAGCAGCTTTTCCACCAACGCGCGTATCTGCGCGGCGGCTTTCTCCGTTTCCTCCCGGATGCGTGCCATCGTCGCGGCGTCTGTTTTCCTGCCGGCGCGCGTGTACAGCCCGGCCGACGCGCGGACGCTCCCGATATCCACCGTGTCCCGCGTGGCTCCGGCCGCGGGGACCCCGCCGGATGGCCGCGTTCCCGCGGCATAACGCGCTTCGTACGCTCCCTGAACGCCGTTTATCATATAACATCCCTCCCAGGTCGATATAAAAAATGCCGGATACGCTGCCCGTACTTTTTGAATCAGCAGTTTGCGATATGTGAAAACGAAAAAATGGAAACATGGAAAGGATTATCTGCTTGTGCCCTTGTCTTTGGCGTGCGCGTAGGCCTGAAGATAAAAATTGCATCTGGCTGTCCAAAGCCTCGGCCGGCTCCCCGTCCGCCGTTTCGCCGTGCTGACGCGCATACGAGCCGTCCGGCTGCAGCACGCGCGCCTTGACGTTGTCCCTGAGCTGGGTTTCCAGCATGTCGGTGATGCGCCGGGCCAGCACGCCGTCCAGCACAGGGCAGGCCACCTCAATGCGGCGCTCGAGATTGCGTGTCATCCAGTCGGCCGACGAGATGTAGACATCGCGCCGCGCGCCATCGCCGAAGCAATATACGCGCGCATGCTCGAGGAACCGGCCCACGATGCTGACCACGGTGATGTTGTCGGTCAGCCCGGGCACGCCGGGGCGCAGGCAGCATATGCCGCGGACGATCATCCGTATCCGCACCCCGGCCTGCGAGGCCTCGATGAGCTTGTCTATCACGTCCTTGTTGGTGAGCGAGTTCATCTTCACGAAAATGCCGGCTTGGCGGCCGGCGCGCGCGTGGGCGATCTCATTGTCTATGCGGGCAATGATGTTAGCCTGCATATTGGAGGGCGCCACCCACAAAAGCCTGTATTTCCCCTCGAGGTTGTTGACCAGTATGTCGTTGAAAAGTGACACCGCGTCCAGCCCGATCTCCGGGTTGGAGGTCAGTAGCGAAAAGTCGGTGTACTGGCGGGAGGTCCGTTCGTTGTAGTTGCCGGTCCCGATCTGCGTGATGTACTGGATGGAGCGATCGGACTTACGCATTATTAAAAGCACCTTGCTGTGGACCTTGTATTCCTCGATGCCGTACACGACGCGGCAGCCGGCATTTGAGAGCTGCGTCGCCCATTCGATGTTGTCTTCCTCGTCAAAGCGCGCGTTCAGCTCGACCACGGCCAGGACCTCCTTGCCGTTCTCGGCCGCCCGCATCAGGCTGCGGATCAGCTTGGCCTCCTTGCCGACGCGGTAGAGCGTTATGCGGATGGAAGCCACGTCCGGGTCGTCCGCCGCCTCGTCCAGAAGCTGGAGGAAATGCCGCAGGCTTTCGTACGGGTAGGAGAACAGGAGGTCGCGCGTCAGCACCTGCCGCATCACCGGGACGTTGGGGAGGACCGCCTGCGCGGGCTGCGGGGACAGCGGGGGGAAGAGGAGGCGCTTGCGGTGGGCCTCGGTCACCCGGTCGGCGAAACGGTAAACGTAGGAAAGGTCCAGCGGCGAGCGGGACATGAACACGTTGCTCTGGTGCAGGAGCAGCTTTTTGCACAGGTACCGGATGAACTCCTTTTTCAGCTCGCCGCGTATCTCCAGCCGGACCGGCGCAAGCTTGACCCGCTTTTTCAAAAGCTCCTTCATGGTGGTCCTGAAGTCTATGTCGTCGTCAAACGGCATGGTTTCCGTAATGATGTCCGCGCTGCGGGTGACCCGGAATATCATCCGGTCGAGAAGGTTGTGCGAGCCGAATATCGTCCCCGCGTAATGGTAGATGATGTCCTCTATCAGCACGAAGCGTATGCCCGGGCCGGGCAGCGTGCATATCCTGTCGAACGCGCCAACGGCGGGGATGATGCCGAACACCGTGTCCTTATGGCTCTCGAAATATAGGCCGACATAAATACCCTTGTTGGCGAGGAAGGGGAAGGGGTGCCGGTTGTCGATGATCTGCAGGGGGACAGAAGGGGAATATCTCCCGTTTGAAGTAGTCGTGGACAAGGCGCGTCCCCATCGGAAAGCTCGGAAACCTTAAGGCGGCGGATGCCGTGGCGCGAAAGCTTTTTGGCGATGGAGAGGTACACCGCGTCCTTGCGCCTGACGATGCTTCGGGTGTGCTTGAAGATAGCGCTCAGCTGCTCACGGGCGGTCATGCCGGTCTTGTTTTCGTTGGGCGCGCCTTTTATCAGCAGCTGGTCCTGTATGGTGCCCACCCGTATCATGAAGAATTCGTCGAGGTTGTCCATGAAGATGGCGACGAACTTCAGCCGCTCCAGGAGCGGACACGCTGGGGTCGGCCGCTTCCTCCAGCACGCGTTCGTTGAATTTGAGCCAACTCCAGCTCCCGGTTGATGTATATGGGGTTTTCTTCTTTTTTCTTTCTCATTTCAGCACCCGGTCCATAAGATAGCCTTCGCGCACGCCGTAGCAGCTCAGCCGCGCGCGCTTTGCCCGCGCCTTTTTTGCCGTCCGGCACAGCGCCGCCACGCCCGGGACGAAGGTGAATATCCGCGAGGAGCAGTATTTTTGCAGGAGCCTGAGGCCGTCAAGGCCCATCCTCAGGATGGCTTTGTACACACGCTCTGTTTCGGCCGCGTCAAGCGGCTCCGCTTCGGTTTCCGAAAATTCGCGGCCGTTCAGCACGCAGTGGACGCGGAAAAGCGCGCGCGCCGTCCCGCCCATGCATATCATGTCCCTGGCTTTCGCCCCATTAAGCCACGGCAGGGCGTCAAGCTCGGCGTCGACCTTCTCTTTTATCCGGGCCAGCTCCTTGGGAGACGGGAGGCCTCTGGTGACGAATCGATCGGCCAGACGCGTGCTCCCGACGTCCACGCTGACCGAGTGGAGCACTTCACCTTCTTCCAAAAGGCTGATTTCCATGCTGCCCCCGCCGAGGTCCACGAAAAGCCCCGCGTCCGTACCCGCGGCCAGCCGCGCGCCGATGACGCCCAGCCGCGCCTCCTCCTCGCCGGACAGCACATCCGGCGCAAGGCCGGTCCGCTCATGAACGAGCGCCGTCAGCGCCTCGGCGTCGCGGACCGCGCGGAACGGCGCGGTCGCGAAGCAGTGCAGCCGGTCGACGCCCAGGAACCCGGCGGTGCTCTGCAGGCCGCAAAGCGCGCTCAGCAACGCATCCATGCCGTCGTCGCTGATGCGGCCCCCCTTTACATGGCCGATGAGCCGGATATGATGTTTTTCGTTCGCGATGATCTCAAAGCCGTTTCCCGCGGTTTGATATACGAGCAGACGGACCGTATTCGAGCCGATGTCTATGATGCCGTGTTTCACGCGCTGCCTCCAAATCCTGATGTGCCGCTTCTGCCGGCCACTTTTAGTATGTTCACCGGCCGGCTGGCCGTATTCCGAGCGGAATACGGCCAGAAACTGAATATATACGAATTTTAGCATTTTGGAGGATGCCATGCCGCACTGTAAACACACATTTAACATTTTAATCCCCGGGAGGCAGGTGCCGAACGGTTTGACAGGTCTCCTCATAAAATGAAGGATAATGCAATCAGGAGGGCACTATGGAAGAAACATTGGAATTGGGGTCGCAGGGACTGAGCGTGATGCTCGCGCAGAGCCTTTTGAAAAAGGCCGGATACGACCCCGGGCCGGTGGACGGCGTCTACGGACCGCAAACTGTGCAGGCCGTGCGGCAATACCAGTACGACAACGGGCTGGTGCCCGACGGCATAACGGGTCCGGCCATGGAACGCGCTCAACGCCATACTGCGGGGCTACGGCTATTATACAGTCCGCCCGGGGGACACCTATTACGCCATCGCGCGCGCGTTTTATACCACCCCGGCCGCGGTGTCCGCCGCCAACCCCGGCGTGGACCCGAACGCGCTGCAGATCGGCCAAACTTGGCAGTGCCCTTCGGCGCGGACGTGACGTTTACGGACGTCCCGTACACCTCGGCGCTGCTTTATTCAAATATACAGGCGCTGAAGGTCAGATATCCTTTTTGGAGACCGGCAGCATCGGCAGAAGCGTCATGGGGAAGGAGATTCCCTACATACGGCTGGGGAACGGGCCCAATCGCGTGTCCTACAACGGCTCCCACCACGCCAACGAGTACATCACCACTTCGCTGCTCATGCGGTTCATCGAAAACTGCCTCAGGGCATACGTGAACGGTCAAAGCCTGCAGGGCTACGACATCGCCGGCCTGTGGCAGCGGAGCAGCATGTATATCGTGCCCATGGTCAATCCCGACGGCGTCGACCTCGTGCTGGGCGCCATACCGGCGACCGACCCGTATTACCGGAACGCCCTGCGCATAAATCAGACCGGGCACCCGTTCCCCAGCGTGTGGAACGCCAACATCCGGGGCGTTGACCTGAACCTGAATTATCCGGCCAACTGGGAGGCGGAAAAGGAGCTCGAACTTTCCTACGGCATAACCGGCCCCGAGCCGCAGGGGTTCGGGGGCACGGCGCCCCTGTCCGAGCCTGAGACCGCGGCGATGGCGGAATTCACCCGCCGGAACGATTTTCGGCTGGTCATCGCCTTCCATACGCAGGGGCAGTTCATCTTTTGGGATTTCATGGGCCTCGCTCCGCCCGAAGCCCTGCCCATCGCCCAGCGCTTTTCGGCGATAACGGGGTATACGCTTTCGACCAACCCGGACTATGCCTCCTGGGCCGGCTACAAGGACTGGTTCATACAGGACTTTGGCAGGCCGGGATATACTTTTGAGGTGGGCAGGGGCGTCAACCCGATAGGCCTCGAGCAGCTTCCCGCGATATACAGGCAGAACGAGGGCGCCCTGCTGCTGGCGGCGACCGTCTGACGCCCATATAAAGAAAAAGGCGCGATATCGCGCCTTTCTGCCGGTATTGACAATCAGATAATTGGAACATGTTATTGCGATATGCGGGACAACCCCAAAATAACGCAGGAGACGAGAGAGCCATAATGTCGTTTGTACGGTATGGCGTATAATAAAAGAAGGGCCGGACCCTGCGGCCCAAGGCCGAAAGCGGGCGCGCAGGTGCGGTAATGAGCGCGGCGGTCCCGGCTGCAAGGCGCTTTTCGACCTCCTGTCCGAAATGATGATGTGCGGTAAAGGCAGGTATATCAAATCCTCCGAAGTATTCTATGCATACTGTAAGGACCGGGGGATAGGCTTTGGGCACGTTTGGGTAAAAACGGGGTTAAATCGCCGGCTAATCGATATTGAACCGGAGGCCGATGGAATCGAAAAAGGCGGCGATGAGGTCGGACGGGTCGGGCAGGGGCACGCCCGAAGCGTAAAGGATGGTGAGCGTCAGGGATAAAAGAAGCAGCAGGCTCCCCAACACGAGGTCGCGGCGGTACTTTTTCCGGATGAGCATCCGCGTCTGAAAATACGCGATAAGCGCGTAGGCGGCGACGATCAGGACAAGCATCTGGCTTTGACCCCCTTCAGCCTCCGGAGCCTGGCCACCAGCAGGGTAACGGGGGGGATAACGAAGTGGAACACGGCAAAGGCGGGGACGTTATACTTCAGCGCAAACTCAAGGTGCGCGACCGTTGACCCGAAGTTGATCATCGAAAGCACGACGGCGATGCCGCCCACCGGCAGGAGGATGGATTTATCCGCCTTCAGGCCCAGTATGCCTGCCAGACCATGCACGGTGGCGTAGTAGATGACGCAGACGTTGATGAACAGTAAAAACGTGATGCTCAAGGCTATCAGAAGCTCCATGCGCGTAAAGACCTGCCCTGCATTTATCATGCGCACGGCCTCATAGGAAGCGGAGTATACGAGACCCGCTTCCGGCCCGAGGACCGATGTGTTGCGTACCAGCGTCACGATGAAGGTCGTGCCGGCTATCGCAAACCCCAGAAGCGTCATCTTTCCGAGCTTTTTTACCGAACGGAGCTTTGGAGTCAGCATGAGCAGGTACAACAACTGGGCACAGGGTACCAACATGAATTGCGAAACCGATTGCACATAGGTGTCCGTCGGCTGGCTGAGTATGGGAAGAAAGTTCTGAAAGTCCATGTCACCGGCCAGAAGCAAAAGGTGATTACGATGATGAGCAGACCGGTCGCGGCGGCAAAGACGCAGAGGCGGGGCAGGTGGCGGATCCCTTTGCCCAGCGCGTAGGCCGCCACCAGCACGGCGGCGGTCCCGAAGACCTCGGGTGGACTGTCGACCATGATGTAGCCGGCGTAGAAATCCGCAATGTCCCAGAGATAGTAGCTGAATACCATCAGGAAGTATACGGCATAGACGGCGGAGAGGGCCGTCCCAAACACTTTTCCGTACACGGTTTTGAAAATGTCGAAGAGCGTGGAATCCGGGAACCGCTTTGCGAGATGCGTGTAGGTCAGCAAAAAGGGAATGAAAAGTATCAGCCCGCCCAGCGCGACCAGCCAGGAATCCTGCCGGGCCACGGTGTCGGTAAAGGATATCACCAGCGCGTAGCCCATCAGGTGCGCTACCACCAGAAACACATAATGGGTATTCGATATCTTTTCGCTTACAGGGATCATGGATGCCCGCCTTTTGGTTTTACCGTATTTTTCTTCTATAGCGCCGCGAATATGCGCTCCGGCATCGGTGCGCGGAGTTAACGCCGATTTTCCTTGCAAAGGGAACGGTTTTACCATAATATCAATACTGACGGGGCAAGGAGGTATGCCGCAATGGTCGTGAGCATCAGGAACCTGACCAAGAAATACGGGGAGCTGACCGCGCTTGACAGCCTGGATCTCGATATTTTCGAGGGGGAGGTATTCGGGCTTTTAGGGCCCAACGGATCGGGGAAAACGACGGCCATAAACTGTATGCTGTCCCTTTTAAAATACGACGAGGGCACCATAGAGCTGTTCGATAAACCGATGCGGCCCACGGCTTATGACATCAAGCGCGACATCGGCGTCGTGATGCAGAACGTGGCCGTATTCAACGAGCTGACGGTCTGGGAAAACATCGAGTATTTCTGCGGATTGTACATACAGGACAAAGCGAAGCGCCGCGCGCTTACCGAGGAAGCGCTGGCGTTCGTAGAGCTTGCCGAATACCGGAAATTCTACCCCAAAAAATTGAGCGGCGGCCTTTTGCGCAGGCTGAACATCGCGTGCGGCATCGCGCACAAGCCCCGGCTCATCATCCTCGACGAGCCGACCGTCGCGGTCGACCCGCAGAGCAGGAACCACATCCTCGAAGGCATCCGGAAACTCAACGAACAGGGCGCGACCGTGCTGTACACCTCGCATTACATGGAAGAGGTCGAGCAGATATGCAGCCGCATCGCCATCATGGACAAGGGGAAGATCATAGCCTCCGGGAGCAACGGCGAGCTCAAGGCGATGACCGGCACAGGCGAGCGGATCACCATAGGAATCGAGGCTCCGGACGACGGCCTGCTCCCGGGTATACTGGCGCTGCCCACTGTGATCTCGGCCGAGATATCCGAAGGCACGCTGACCGTGAACTCCAGGCGCGGGGAAAACAACCTGCTGCTGGTCCTCGATTACCTCAAGGAAAAGGGCGCGAAGGTCGGGAAGGTGTATTCCGAGCTTCCCACCCTCAACGACGTGTTCCTTGAAATCACAGGGAAGAATCTGAGGGATTAGGGGGCGCGCCATGTCGGGACACATCTTCAGGTACAATTTCAAGGCCATGATGCGCACGAAAGAGGTCGTTTTCTGGACTCTCATCTACCCGATAGCGCTGGCCGTCTTCTTTTTCATGGCGTTCAGCAACCTGAACGCCAGCACCGAAGATTTTGAAAAGATATCCGTTGCCGTGGTCGAGGCCCCCGGACTTGCGGAAGGAACGCCATTTTATACCGCCCTTGGCTCGGTATCCGACATTGACGGCGAGGCCGCGGAAGACGACCTTTTTTCGGTGGACGTGACCACCCGGGAGCAGGCGAAAACGCTGCTTTCGGAAGGGGACGTTGCGGGATACATATACTACGACGGGAAAGTGAAGCTGGCCGTGACCGGCTCCGGCTTCAGCCAGACCATCCTCCGCGCCTTCCTCGATAACTACATCCAGACCTCGGCCACGGTGGGCCAAATCGCACAGCTCAACCCGGACGCCTTCCGGCAGGGGTTGCTTGCAGACATTGAGCAGCCGTCAGAACATGTCGTTGCCGCGCCGGGGAACAATCCGGACACCACGGTCATCTACTTCTACACGCTGCTGGCCATGACCTGCATGTACGCCGCCCTCCCCGGCGTTCAGGAGGTCATCCGGATACAGGGGAACCTCTCGCCCATCGCGGCCCGCATCAACCTCGCGCCCGAACCCAAGTTCAGGGTGTTCCTGTCCGCGCTGTCCGCCGCCGCCCTCTTGCAGTTCATCATCATATTGATCGTGCTGGCCTTCATGGTGCTGGCGCTGGGCATCGATTTCGGCACGAAAACAGGATTTATCGTTCTGACCTGCGTCGTAGGCTGCGTCACCGGCCTGTTTTTCGGAACGCTGGTGGGCGCAGCGGTCAAAAGAAGCGAGGGCGTCAAGTATGCCGTGGTCATTGGGGTGGTCATGCTTTGCTGCTTCCTCTCGGGCATGATGGGGGCGGGGATGAAGTACATGATACAGGAGACCGCGCCCGTAGCCGGATGGGTGAACCCCGTCAGCCTCCTCACCGACGCGTTCTATTCCCTGTTCTATTACGACGGGCTTTCCCGGTATTTCCTGAACATCGGCCTGCTGCTCGCGTTTTCCGCCGTGTGCTGCACGGTAACGTGCCTGATATTGAGGAGGCAGAAGTATGCAAGTCTTTAAGGCGTTCTTCAAGGTCCTCAAAAAGAATATGGTCATTCTGGCCATCTATATCGCCATCTTCGTGGCCATGAACGTCGGGCTGACCCTTTCCGGCGCCCGGACTGTGCCCGACGACTTCCGGGAAACCAAGGCCGCCGTCGCCGTCCTCAACGACGACCGGGATTCGGAGATGGTGCGGGGGTTCACTTCGTTCCTTGAGCAAAAGGCGCAGATGGTCAAGATCGAGGATGAGCCGGAGGCGCTGCAGGACGCACTGTTTTTCCGGAAGGCGGAATACATCATACGCATACCGCCCGGCTTCACCGACTCGGTGATGGCGGGGACGCCGATGGACCTGACCAGGATGGCCGTGCCCGATTCCACGTCGGCGATGTACATGGATATGCTGATAAACAGATACGTGAACACGGCCGGCCTGTACGCGCGCCACGCGGGCGGCCTATCACAGGCGGAGCTTGCAGACCGGGTCGAGGGCGACCTCATGGCCCAAACGGAAGTGACCATAGACGCCCCGAAGGGCACGGTCAAGGACGCGCGGACCAACACGTATTTTAACTTCAGCGCCTATACCGCTCTGGCCACGCTCCTGTACGGTGTTTCCAGCTTCATGCTGGTCATCAACGACCGGGACATGCGGATGCGCAACCTGTGTGCCCCGCTGCGGCCGGTGAGCATCGTCCTCCAGAGCCTGCTGGGGAGCATGGTGTTCGCGGTCATTGTGTGGGCCGCCGTGCTGGCCTGCGGGTACGCGCTGTTCGGGAATGTGCTCCTGTCGGTGAACGGGCTGTTGTGGGCGGTCAACCTGCTCGTTTTTACGCTGGTCGCCCTGAGCATGAGCTTCCTTATCGGCACGGTCATCCGGAACCGGAACGCGCAGAACGCGGCCGCCAACACCATATCGCTGGGAATGAGTTTTTTGGGCGGCGTCATGGTGCCGCAAAACCTTCTGAGCGGCGCGGTGCTGGGCATCGCCAGCCTCACTCCTGTCTACTGGTTTGTCAAGGCCAACGACGCCATAGCCGGCATCGTTTCCTTCAATTCCGGGAACGTCGCGCCCATCATCGAATGCTATTTGATTGAGCTTGGATTCGCCGCGGTGTTTCTGTCCGTCACCCTGCTCATTTCCCGGCAGAGGAAAAGCGCCGCCGTAAGGCGGGGGACGCGGGCCGGGCAAAAGGCCTGACATTACATCCGGGTCGAAAAACAGGGCGCGAAAACAGTTTATGAGCGGTGCATCATGAACTCGCGAAGAAATATGTGCTGAGGCGGAAGAAGTAATGGTTATATTTCCACTATGCCCGGACTGTAAAAATTTAACAGGGAAAAATGATGTGGAAACGCTCTGTTGTAAAGCTAAGCCTATTTTCTTATCCAAGGGGACAAATTGAATTCCGCTATCCCCCTCCACAGGCTGTTCGCGACTTACCCGATTTCAAAGAACATCCTCCGGACTCCCTTCCGGAAATGCCAAATTGACATGCGCCCCTAAAATGGGGTGCTTTTTTATCGAGGTGATACCCCCGAAAAGCTATAAAAAGCCGGCAGCCATCAAGCCGGAAGGGTCCAATACCCATGCTGACTGTGGCGCCGGCTTTATTATTCGTATACAATGATGCAAAGTGCTGTTTTTGAGGGAGCCTGAAATATGCTTTTGATACTCGCAAAGATTGCAGTCACCATACTGGCCGTGGTCATAATAGCCGAGATATCCAAGCGAGTGAATCCGCATCTGGGCGGGCTGCTGCTGGGGCTGCCACTGGGGATAGGACTGTCGGTCTATTTTATCGCGTATGAACAAGGGGTAGACTTTATGGTCGCCGGCATACCCTGGGGGCTGGCCGGTCTGGTGCCGGGCATACTTTTTTGCATGGCCTATCTGTTTGCGGGGCGGATATTCACGATAAAGAACCGCCTCGCCGCCATATTGGTATGCTCGCTGGCGGGGTTTTTAGTCTTTTTCGCGGCGGGATTTGGACTAAGCCGGTTGGAGTTGGGCCTGCTGCCCGCGCTCATCCTGTTCCTGGCGGTGTACCTTTTGAACATTCCGCTGGTAAAAAGGCTGCGTGAAAGGACCCCGGAGCCTGTCGCCGGCGGCAAGACCAACGCGCTCACCGCGTTTTTGATACGAGGGGTGATTTCCGGCGTCATCATCGCGGCCGTCACCGGCGCTGCGGCGACGGTGGGCACCAGCCTGGCTGGCGTTTTGAGCGCCTTTCCCTCGACGACCTACACGCTTTTGGTGGTCCTGCAGTTTGAGGAGGGGGACGCGCTGTACCCGTTCAGCATATACGGCTTTTCCTATGGCGTGAGTACGCTGGCGGTATTCTATGTGCTATGCTGGTTCCTGCTGCCCGCGCTGGGGCTGAACGCCGGGTTTGCCGTGACGTACGTGGTCTGCCTCGGGTACCTGTACGCCGTCAAGGCGGTGTCCGATCGGCTGCAGGGGACCCGTATGGAAAAGAGCGTACGATAAGGAGAGAGGAGGATGGCAAAAAAGGGAAGAGATGTCTGACGGCGGTGTTGGTGGTGCCGGTGTGCGTGGCGCTGGCCGTTGCGTGAACGGGCAGGGCGTACGGGATATAGAGGCGCTCGATAAAAACGTTACCGGCGTCAAGCTTCAGGAGGCAGATGATTGCCGCCGTGAACAATTACAAGCTGGAAGAAAACATGGAATATAAGCCCATGGGAAACGCGGTGTTGCGTGACATGCTGAAAATCCCGGGGATAGGGCAGATAACCATAGCCAGGAGCAGCATGGAGTTCAGCTATAGCGGGGCAGGCTTCGGGTCCCCGACGACATATTACGGATTCTGTTACGGAGCTGGATCAACCGGCCAAACGGACGTACGACGACCTCGCTCCTGAGGGCAAGGCTGGACATATATAAGTAAGATGAGACCGGGACCGTGTATTACACCAAGAAGATAGCCAATCACTGGTACTATTGCGAGGTGACATGTTGATTTTTTGACGCTGTCGGACATTGCAATCCGCTCCCATATGTGCTACGATTAAAAAAACTGAATACAGGGGAGCCTGCGCAAGCGGCTGAGAGGAAGCGATTGCTTCGACCCTTTGAACCTGATTTGGATAATGCCAACGTAGGGATAGGAACAACAATCAAACATCATGGGATATGCCTGCGGCATATCCCATGTTTTATTTATTAAAAAAGGAGTGACGATAGATGAACACAACAAGGAAGCTGGCCCTTGCGGGCCTGTTTATCGCGGTGGCGGTGGCCTGCTCGACGTTTTATATTCCGGTGGGCGCGTCAAAGTGCTTTCCCGCGCAGCACGCCATAAACGTGCTGTCCGGCGTGCTGCTGGGGTCGTGGTACGCGGTGGGGGTCGCGTTCACGACGTCGGTGATACGGCTGCTGCTGGGCACGGGGACGCTGCTGGCTTTCCCGGGGAGCATGGTCGGCGCGCTGTTGTGCGGGCTGGCCTACCGGTATCTCAAAAAGCTGCCCTTCGCGTTCTTGGGAGAGGTCATTGGCACGGGCGTGTTCGGGGCGCTGCTGGCCTATCCCGTCACGACGCTCGTTATGTCCCGCGAAGCATCGCTTTTCGGGTTCGTCATCCCGTTTGCCATCAGCTCGGCCGGGGGAGCATCATCGCCGCCTTGATCGTGTACACGCTGAAAAGGACCAAGGCCCTCGCGCTATGGCCTGCTGACCGACGAAACCGGGGCTGACAGGACCTGCCAAAAGCATACACAATGGGGGGTAATGAATCAGGAAAGGCCGGATGCGGATGAGTGAAAAGGGCAGGATCAGAATACTGGAACGGCCCCTCCATGGTGACAGAGAACATAAAACTGATTGGAGATGATCATTACCCCCAAGGGCATGGAGTACGAGTACCGGGAGGGGCACAGGCTCCCGCAGACCGAGAAGTACATGCTCTGCCGCTGCGGGCGGTCCAAGAACGCGCCGTTTTGCGACGGGATGCATGCGCGGGTACGCTTCGACGGGGCGGAAACAGCCTCGCGCGCTTCTGCCACCGGGATGACGGGGATGTGTGGGAGCTGACGCTCCGCTCGGGCGACCCGTGGTGCCGGGACGAGGCTATCCGGGCCGCGTGCGACTGCCCGACCGGCCGCCTGACCGCGCGGACAAAGGACGGCCACCTCATTGAGCCGGAGTTCACGCCCACCATCGAGGTGCTGCAGGACCCGGAGCGGGGCGTGAGCGGCGCCCTGTTCGTCAAGGGCGGAATAGATGTCGAGTCCGCGGACGGCCATGTGTACTAGGTGCGCAACCGCATGGCGCTGTGCCGCTGCGGCATGTCGCGCAACAAGCCGTTTTGCGACGAGACGCACGTCAACGCGGACTTTATAGACGAGTGAAACAAAAAAGGCGCCAGGCGCGACCTGGCCCGGGATACAAGCCGCCCTTGTGAAGGGCTCCAGCTTCGGGCAATCCGGAAAGAGAACGCTGGATTGCTTCGCTGCGGCTCGCAACGGCGTGACCGCCAGAGCCTTTGCGGCCGCTTTCTTCTACTCCTCCTTCATAAAGGAGGCTTTTATGTCAGAACAACTATGCGTAAAACATAGCCGGGATACTATTTGTTTAAACCCTGAGCGCCCGCTCCAGCCGCTCCATGGCTGTTTGCAGCGTGCTGCGCGGGCAGGCCATGTTGATGCGCTGGAAACCCGACCCGCCCGCGCCGAAGATCGTTCCGGTGTCCAGCCACAGGCGCGCATCGTGCAGTATGCGTTTTTCGAGGGCCGCGTCGTCAAGGCCCAGCGCCTTGCAGTCCAGCCAGAGAAGGTAGGTGCCCTCCGGCTCGACCAGCCGGATATGGGGAAGGCTTTCCTGTAAGAACGACCGGACATAATCGAGATTCTCCAGCAGATAGGCGCGCAGACCGTCCAGCCACGCCTGCCCGTGCGCGTACGCGGCCTTGCAGGCCACGATGCCCATGGTGTTGAGCTGGCTGTATCCCGTCCGGCTTATCTCCCTTTTCAGCCTGTCGCGGAGCCGCCTGTCAGGGACGAAAACGTTGGATATCTGCAGGCCCGCGAGATTGAAGGTCTTGCTGGGCGCGGTGCAGGTGACCGTGACGGCGGCGTACTCTGGCTTGAGAGCCGAAAAGACGAGGTGTTTATAGCCGGGGAACACGAAGTCCTGATGTATCTCGTCGGACACCACGATAACGCCGTGCTTCACGCAGATATCGCCCATGCGCACAAGCTCGGCCTCGGTCCATACCCGGCCCACCGGGTTGTGCGGGCTGCAGAGTGGAAAGCCACGCTGTTTTCCATTATCCTGGCCTCAAAATCGTCAAAGTCAATGGAATAGCGCCCGTCCGCGTACACCAGCTCGTTGACCACCGGCCTGCACCCGTTTTCCCGTATCGACCCCTCGAAGGGGTAATACACCGGCTGCTGGATGATGACCGCGTCCCCCGGCTGGGTGTAGGCGCGGATGGCGGCGCACAGCGCGAACACGACGCCCGGCGTCTTGATGAGCCACGCGGGGTCTATGTCCCAGCCGTGGCAGCGGGAGAACCACGCCCGCAGGATGTCCGTGTAGTCTTCCCGCGTGTCGGTATACCCGAATATGCCGTGGCGGCTCCTTTCGGTAAGCGCATCGATGACGGCCGGAGGCGACCTGAAATCCATGTCGGCCACCCAAAGCGGGAGCAAGCCTTCCGGCTTGCCCCTCTGTGCGGCAAAATCGAATTTGAGCGAATCGGTGTCAGCCCGTTCGATAATTTCGTCCCAGTCAAAGTGCAATATTTATTCCTCCTCCAGCGCTTGCGCGAGATCGGCGATGCGGTCGCCAGCGTGCTCAAGTCCTGCCGACAGGCGCAGCAGCTGCTCTGTTGATGCCCTTTTCCAGCCGGAGGGCCTCGGATCTCGGCATGGGTCTGGAGCGCCAGGTAGGTGATGAGCGTTTCGGCCCTCCCAAAGGCTTCCGCGAACTGGTATGAGGGCAATGCGCCCCAGCGCCCGCACTGCCGGTCACCTTCATCATCGGGTTGGTGGGCGTTTCAACGAACATTTCCGTGTATACATAAGGTTTGAAGTTCCATGGTTGTTCCTCCTGAATCTCAGATGTAGAACATGAGGCCCTGGCTGGAGCGATGCTTTTCAGCCTCGCTTACGAGATCGTAAAGCGTAACGGCGCCAAGCGCGGTCCGCACGGCCTCGTCCAGCACGTTGAACGCAGATAACCGCATCGCCGTCTCGACCTCGGGCGCCTTCTCGGCGACCGATTCTTCGGCCGGATCGAATAACGAAAGCTCGACGGCCGACAGGATGTCGCAGACGCTTATCTGCCGGGGCATTCGGGCCAGGAGGTAGCCGCCCCAGGCCCCCTTTACGGAGGTCACCAGGCCGCCCCGCTTCAGAAGGAAAAGACCTGCTCGAGATATATCCTGGAAATGCCCAGCCGCTCGGATATGCTTATCACGGTGATGTATTTTCCGTTCCCCGAATGGCGGGCTATATCGATCATGGAAGCCAGCGCGTAGCGCCCTTTTGCTGATATCCGCATCGTTTCTCCTTTAACATACTGTTTGGATATGTATTAAATGATATGGAAAAAGGTGCACGTTGTCAATACCACATTAAACATATTTGAAAAATATGAAATTATATTGACAAATCCGCGGAGCGGTATGATGATAATACTGCAGGACCTGAAACGCATGGAAGGAGAATGAGCGATGACAAGGATATGCGGAAGCATTACGGAACTTATCGGCGGGACGCCCCTGCTGGAGCTGAAAAACTACGCAAAGGCGCAGGGGCTTGACACCAGGCTCATCGGAAAGCTGGAATATTTCAATCCGGCTGGAAGCGTGAAGGACAGGATCGCCAAATCGATGATAGAAGATGCCGAGGAAAAGGGTCTGCTTAAGCCCGGCTCGGTCATCATAGAGCCGACCAGCGGGAACACGGGAATCGGGCTGGCGGCGGTGGGGGCCGCACGAGGGTATCGCGTTATACTGACCATGCCGAGACGATGAGCGTCGAGCGCAGGAAGCTTTTAAAGGCCTACGGCGCGGAGGTGGTTTTGACCGAAGGCGCCAAAGGGATGCGGGGCGCCATCGACAGGGCCAATGAATTGGCCGCCAAACCAAGGGCGCGTTCATCCCCGGACAGTTCGATAACCCCGCAAATCCCGCCGCGCATCGGGAAACGACCGGCCCCGAGATATGGGAGGACACCGGCGGCGCGGTGGACATCTTTGTTTCCTCGGTGGGCACGGGGGGGACCATCACGGGTACGGGCGCGTATCTCAAATCCCAAAACGCCGACATAAAGGTGGTGGCTGTGGAGCCGCACGATTCACCCGTGCTGTCCGGCGGCAGGCCGGGGCCGCACAGGATACAGGGCATCGGCGCGGGGTTCGTGCCCGCGGTCCTTGATACGTCGGTGTACGACGAGGTCATGCAGGCCAAATCCGAGGACGCGTTCCGGGTGAGCCGGGCACTTTCAAGGGCTGAGGGCCTGCTGGTGGGCATCTCGTCGGGGGCGGCGCTTTGGGCAGCGACCGAGCTTGCGAAGCGTCGAGCACGCGGGCAGACCATTGTGGCTCTTTTGCCGGACACGGGGGAGCGCTACCTCTCCGCACCGAGCTTTTTGCGGACTGATACCGGGCATGAAAAAAGCGTAAATCCCTGCTGTCAGACCGATGGCAACGCGTTTGCCATCGGTCTTTTGCCCGCTTGCGCTGCGCACGGTCAGCGGGGCGCTTTGTTTGCCTCGAAAAAGCCCTGTTTGTTGGGCTTTTACCACACATGTCGCTATAAGGCCTCATAGCTTTAGTATAAACGCTTCTCTTGGGCTGGACTTTGTCAGCAACCAAAGAGCGGGAAATCCCTGCTCTTTTCCAATGGACAATATCCTATTAATATAATATAATTACTGTAATATACTTAGGCAGCCTGCCCGATCATGGGCCGGAAGGGAGCGTTGCATCCATGGACGTCACACACGAGAAATACGAGACGCTGAAGGAGTATCTCAAAAGCCTTGGAAGCGTGGTGGTCGCGTTTTCCGGCGGCGTGGACTCGACCTTTCTTTTGAAGGTCGCGAGTGATGTGCTGGGGGACAAGGTGGTGGCCGTCACCGCGCGGTCCCTGAGCTTCCCGGAGCGCGAGCTTGCGCTGGCCTCGGAATTCGCCCGGCAAAACGGCATAGAGCACATCACCGTCGATTCGGAGGAGCTGGACATAGAAGGGTTTTCCCACAACCCGACCAACCGGTGCTATCTGTGCAAATCCGAGCTTTTCTCCAAGATACGGCCCATCGCCATTCAAAAGAGGTTCGCGCACATCATCGAAGGCTCCAACGCGGACGACGAGGGCGATTACCGGCCGGGCCTGCAGGCGGTGGCCGAATGCGGCATCAAGAGTCCGCTTCGCTACGCGGGTCTCACCAAGGACGAGATACGCACGCTTTCAAAAGAGCTGGGGCTGCCGACATGGAGCAAGCAGTCCTTTGCCTGCCTGTCTTCCCGCTTCCCCTACGGCGAACGGATAACGCCCGAAAAGCTGCGCATGATAGACAAGGCCGAGCAGTACCTCATGGACATGGGCCTGAGCCAGATACGGGTGCGCTGCCACGGCGAGATGGCGCGCATCGAGACGGACGAGGCGGGATTCGACGTGCTGACCCGAAGGGAGAACCGCCGGCGCGTCCACGACAAATTCAGGGAAATCGGTTTTGCCTACGTCGCGCTCGACCTTTTAGGGTACCGAACGGGCAGCATGAACGAAACGCTGGCGCGGTAAGGCCGCCTTGAAATCCATACTATCCATATCATATAATGGTCCTTGGATAGGATGGTGTGCAATTATGAAGATATCGACCAAAGGCCGGTACGCGCTCCGGCTCATGCTGGACCTCGCGCTGCAGGACCCGGGGGAATACGTCCCCATCAAGAGCATCGCCGGGCGGCAGGGCATTTCCAATAAGTATCTCGAACAGATCATCACCGTTTTGAGCCGCGCAGGGTTCGTTAAAAGCACGAGAGGCTCGCAGGGAGGCTACCGGCTGGCCCGAAAGCCCGGGGAATACACCGTGGGCATGATACTCAGGCTCATCGAGGGCAACCTCGTGCCGGTCGCGTGCATGGAGGACCAGCCCAACCAGTGCCCGCGCAGTGCGCAATGCGTCACGCTGGAGGTATGGAAGGAGCTGAACGACGCCATCAACGGCGTCGTGGACAACATCACCCTTGTCGACCTCGTTGCCAGGCAGGAAGCAAAACGGACGCAAAATATTTAGGGTAACACCGCACAAGTCGTGCGCACCGTCCCGGCGGATTTTTGTGCGGAAACGGCGTCCAAAAGCACAGGAATAGCGCCGCCATTCCTGTGCTTTTTCCTTGTTCCGCATAAATTTCTGGCGATTCCGGCGACACTCTTTGTGCGGTATTGCCTTGGATTTCCCTATTGACATCCACGCACAAAAAGTTTATAGTACTATAAATCATATATAATATATATGAATAATATACAATTGGAAAAGAGTGAGAAGCAAATGGCAGAAAAAGCTCAGGTTTGAAACGCTCCAGGTCCATGTCGGCCAGGAAAAACCCGATCCCGCGACCGACGCGCGCGCCGTTCCCATCTACCAGACCACATCCTATGTTTTCCCGAACTCCGAGAGTGCGGCCGCGCGCTTTGCGCTGACCGAGGCCGGCAACATCTACACCCGCATCATGAACCCGACGTCCGACGTGTTTGAAAAGCGCATCGCGGCGCTGGAGGGCGGTATCGCGGGACTGGCGCTGGCCAGCGGGTCGGCCGCCACCACCTACGCCGTCCAGAACATCGCGCACGCGGGGGACCACATCGTTTCGGCCAATACCATCTACGGCGGCACGTATAACCTGTTTCTGCATACCTTCAAGGACTTCGGCATCGACGTCACCTTTGTGAACCCCGACGTGGAGGGAGTTTTGCGGCGGCGATACAGGACAACACCAAGGCCATTTTCATCGAGAGCGTGGGAAACCCGAACTCGAGCCTCATAGACATCGAGGCGGTCGCAAAGCTTGCCCACAACCGCGGCATCCCGCTGCTGGTGGACAACACGTTTGCGACGCCCTATCTGCTCCGGCCCATTGAGTACGGGGCGGACATCGTCATCCATTCCGCCACCAAGTACATAGGCGGGCACGGGACCTCCATAGGCGGGGCCATCGTGGATGCGGGGAACTTCGATTGGGCCGCATCCGGCAAGTTCCCGTCCCTGACCGAGCCCAACCCGAGCTACCACGGCGTGCGCTTCACCGAAGCCGCCGGGGCCGCGGCTTACATCATCAAGGCGCGGTCACGCTTTTGCGGGACACGGGTGCCGCCCTGAGCCCCTTCAACTCGTTCCTGTTCCTGCAGGGACTGGAAACGCTCTCGCTGCGCGTGGAGCGGCACGTCGAGAACACGCTGAAAATACTCGACTACCTCAAGGACCATCCCAAGGTGGAGAGCCTCAGCCACCCGTCGCTCCCGGACAGCCCGTATTACGAACTGTACAAGCGTTACTTCCCCAAGGGCGCGGGGTCCATATTCACCTTTGAGATAAAGGGCGGCGCGGAGGAGGCCAAGAGCCTTCATAGACAGACTGAAGCTGTTCTCCCTGCTGGTCAACGTGGCCGACGTCAAGTCGCTGGCCGTCCACCCCGCCAGCACCACCCATTCGCAGATGAGCGAACAGGAACTCCTCGATTCGGGCATCAAGCCCAACACCGTGCGCCTGTCCATCGGGACCGAGCACGTGGACGACCTCATCGAGGACCTCGAGCAGGCGTTCAACGGATAAGACGCAAACTGCGAAATTCAAAAGGCAGGGCATATGCCCTGCCTTTTTGCTGTGCATAAAAATGAGGAAATGATAGTATAAATATTTACAAAACAATGAAGATATCGTATAATGTTGCGCATAAGGAGGCGTGCGGGTGAACAAACGGAAAAAAGGCGTCGAGACCAGCGCCAGGATACTGGAGACCGCGGCCGCACTGTTCGCGCGCAAAGGGCTGGACGGCGTGTCCCTGCGGGAGATAGCGGCCGGGGCACGATTGCGCGAAAGCTCGTTATACAACCATTTCAAGGGCAAGCAGGACATTTTGGGGGCAATCATCGCCGCGTTCGCCCGGCAGGCGCCCCTGTCCCGGCCGGACGACGCTGAGCTGGACCGGATGCTCGGGTTCATGGGGCCGGAGGAGATATTTAAGACCATTGTATTTCAGGTGGGCACAAAGATGACCGATTTCATGGTCAACGCGGCTGCCGTCATCTTTAACGAGCGGGCAAGGCAGCCGCAGGCCGCCGAGGCGTATGAAAAATTCCTGGTGCAGAGGCCCGAACGGTACTACGCGCGGCTCATCCGGAAAATGATGGCAAGGGGCATGGTCAGGGAAGTGGACGCTTCCCTCATCGCCGAGCAGTACAACGCCGTGTCCCTTCTGCTGACCCAGGATTATTTCATGGCGCAAAACGGATTGGGGAACGTGGAGGATGTGGTGCGGCGCATGGTGCGAATGCTGACGTTTTTTTGTGCGCTGATGCGCTGATCCGGAAGGGGGTGCCGGCCCCATGAAAAGGAAGCGCAACCGTTTACCGCTTAATGAGCGGTATCCGCCTTCCGAACCCTGCGGGTGTGAGATCTGCAGGAGCTATTGCCGCCGCCCAGGCTGGTGGACGGTGGAGGAGGCGAAACAGGCCGTTCAAGCGGGCTATGGCAGCCGCATGATGCTGGAGATGGCCCCGGACATGACCTTCGGCGTTCTGTCCCCGGCATTCAGGGGCTGCGAGATGGATTTTGCGCGGCAGGAGTACGCGGCCTTGGGATGCGGATTTTTGGAGCACGGCCTTTGCGGGCTGCACGGGACCGGGTTCCAGCCCCTCGAGTGCCGCTTTTGCCACCACGACAGGGCGGGGCTGGGGCCGCGCTGCCACGCCGACCTCGAGAAGGACTGGAACACGCCGGCCGGACGGGCGCTGGTCGCGGCGTGGACGGACGCGGTCGGGCTGTGGGAGCGGTACGGGCCATTGCATGCCGGGGAATAAAGCAAGCACGGTCAAGAAATCGCCGCGGAGAGATTGTATCCTTAAAGCGACAGGAGGTGCGGGCGTGGAACGGTGGGAACGGGTGATGGCGGTCCAGCGCATGCAGGATTTTATCGAGGCGCACATCAGCGAACGGATTACGCTGCCCATGCTGGCGCGGGCGGCAGGATATTCGCCCTTCCACAGCGCGCGGATGTTCAGGGAGATGACGGGCCAGGCGCCGTTTTCCTACATTCGGGCGCTTCGGCTGTCCCGGGCGGCCGAGCGTCTGAATGACCGGGCGGCGCGCATCGTCGACGTGGCCCTGGATTTCGTGTTCGATTCGCACGAAGGCTTCACGCGGGCGTTTTCCAGGCAGTTTGGCATGTCCCCGCAGCAGTACCGCAGAGAAAGGCCGCCGCTGCGCCCGTTGTTGCCCGAGCACGCCCGCGAATACTACCTCCGGATGCAAAAAGGAGAGAGAAGGATGTCAAAGAACGCGAACACCGTATTCGTGCAGGTGGTCGACCGTCCCGCCCGCAAGCTCATTTTGAAGCGGGGCATCAGGGCGGCGCACTATTTCGAGTACTGCGAGGAAGTCGGGTGCGACGTGTGGGAGGTGCTGTCCGGCATAAAGGACGCGCTGTACGAGCCTATCGGGATGTGGCTCCCCGCAAGCCTGATAACGCCGGGAACGTCGGTCTACGCGCAGGGCGTGGAGGTGCCGGAGGACTACGCCGGACCGGTCCCGGAGGGGTACGAGATCATCGAACTCGCCCCCTGCAAGATGATGGTCTTTCAGGGACCCCCCTTTGACAACGCGAAGTTTGAGGAGGCCATCGGCGGGGTGTGGGAAGCCATGCAGGACTACGACCCCAAACTGTACGGCTTTGAATGGGCGGACGGGGAGGGGCCGAGGTTCCAGCTCGCGCCCATGGGCTATCGCGGATACATTGAGGCGCGGCCGGTCCGGCAGCTGAACGCGGAATAGGGAAGCGCGGCGCCAGAACGCCATTGCGGAAAAGGCCGGGCTGCTCAAAGCTGATGTCCGAACACGCGGCTTTTCGCCTGTAAAAACGGAGATATCCTTAAAGGTGGCCAGCCGGCCGGCGGGATAATCAAGCTGCGCTATCTTCAGGGTTTCGCAATGCTCGGGGTCAAGGAAAACGGGCTGATTGCCAAAAGCCTTTGCGAAAGGCGCATCTTCATGTTTGGGACAAACCCCTGATTATATCATATCCCGAATGCAAACAGAGGAGCCGCCGATCGCCTTCAAGCCGACCATTGTATTTGTCGGGCACGACAGCGGATTCTTCGATAAAGTCGCAAACAAAACGGTTTTAATTTGATTATTCAAAGGGCTGCGCCGGCGCGGATGCTGTTGCCGTGCGGCGAAAATATGATAGAATATATACCGCAGTGAGAATCGGGCGGGTCCGCGAAGGCCGCGGCGCCGCCTTGCGGGAGGGATGCGCGATGCCAAGGTCGGCCGATGCGCTCAAAGCGCCCATGCCGATGCTTTTGGATTGTCTGCCCTGCCTTTTGCGGCAGGCGCTGGAAACGTCCCGGATGTCCACCGGCGACCGAGGGGCGCAGGAGCGGGTCATGCGGGACGTGCTGCAGATATTGGGCAGGCAGGGGACGTCGGTGAACGTGCTGGAAATATACCCGGAGATACACGCGATGGTCAAGCGCACACCGGCGCGTCCGACCCGTATAAGACAATAAAGGAGCGGGACATCCAAATGGTCCTGCGCCTGTACCCGAAGCTCCAAAGCTTTGTGCGGAACGGGGAGGATAGTCTCCGCCGGGCGCTTAAAGCGGCGGTGGTCGGCAACAATATAGATTCCGGCATCCAGGATTACAGCGGGCTGGAGGCGGCCCTCGAAAGCGAGCTGGATAAGCCCTTCGCGGTCTGCGATGCCGATTTGCTGGAGGACCGGATGAAGACGGCGCGCAGCCTTCTCATCATAGGAGACAACGCCGGCGAGACCGTGTTCGACCGGTTGCTCATCGAGCAGTTCCCCGGGCTGGACGTGACCTACGCGGTCAGGGAAGCGCCGGTCCTCAACGACGCGACGCTGGAGGAGGCCCGCGCGTCCGGGCTGGAAAGCTGCTGTGCCCGCGTCGTTTCCTCCGGCTGCGGCACGCCGGGCATCCTGCCTGAGTTGTGCAGCCCGGAATTTCTGGAACTGTATGAGGCGGCGGACATTGTCATAAGCAAGGGGATGGGGAACTTCGAGGGGCTGGGGGGCCGAGGCCACGACGTTTTCTATCTTTTCATGGTAAAATGCCCCGCTATTGCCCAAAGGGCGGGCACGCCCGTGGGCGAATACGTCTTCCGGCACGAGAGCCGGCTGTGACGCATACAAAAAGGCGTCCGCTCGGAGCGGACGCCTTTATTTCAGAACCTGGGTATGCCCTCTTCCTTGAGCACCTGCGCGATGCGCTCCACTTCGTCGGACGGTACGGGGAGCAGCGGGAGCCTTGGCCTGCCGCCCTTGAAGCCCCGCAGGTCCAGGCCCATCTTCACGCCGGCCACGCCGTGCTTCCCCACGGTGTTGGCGGACAGCGCGTTCAGGTAATCGTGGAGCTTTTGGGCCTTTTCGTGGTCGCCTTTTCGGAAATGCTCGAACAGCCGGCAGCAGTACTCGGGCAGCCAGCTGGCGGTGGAGAGCACCCCGCCGATGGCGCCGTCGCGGATGCCGGGGTAGAAGGTCTTGATGTTCCCCGCGATAAGGCAGAAGTCGGTTTTCGGGTCGATGGCCGCGAGGTAATCGGCGTTGGGGTGCATCGACGAGTTCTTCATTGCGATGATGTTGGGGTGGGGAGCCAGCGCGCGCATCAGGTCCACCGATATTAAAAGGTTAAAGGCGAACTTGGGCGCGTTGTATACGACGATGGGCACCGGCGACTTGTCGGCCACGTCGGTGTAGTAGGCCAGCAGCGCCTCGTCGGTCATCCTGTCCACAAAATAATGCGGAGGGATCACGAAGGCCATATCAATGCCGTGATCCGCCGCCTTTTTGATGAACTCAACGGTCTTGTAGGACGATTCCCGTCCGCAGCCGGCGACAATCACCTTGCCTCTGGCCTTCGTTTTGGTCACCGCGTCGAGTATCTCGAAGGATTCCTCGTCGGTCAGCCCCTGAAACTCCCCGTTGCTGCCCAAAGGCATGTACCCCTTCAGGTCGGTCTCGTTGTATTTTTCAAGGTTTTCCACAAGGTCCGGGATGGAGACCCTGTCGTCCTCCGTAAAGGGTGTGACGATAGGAGCAAATACGCCGCATAGCATGTCTGAGTGATTCATAAAAACCCCCAAATCCTTTCTCTCGGTCCCCGTCCGGGCTACCGTGTTCCCTGAAGGGCGTCGCAGCCGCTGCGTAGCTTGGGGAACATGCCGGTCGGGACGGGTGGCAGGCTTTGGCCGCTCCGCGCATTCCGGTATGCGCCGCGGCACGCGTTGGCGGATACGTTTGGCCCGCGGCCGGTCCGCGATGCCTGTTGGACGTGTCATCCTTCAGCGCCGGGGCGCCGTGCCCCTCCTGATACCAATATACTACGCTGACCGCTCTATATTCCTTAACGCTATTATAGCACAAAACCCCGCGCGTTTACAGGGCGCCGGGGGCGTCCGCGCGGTCAAACCCGGCTCCTTTGCATCGAAAGAAGCAAAAGCGGCCGCGCTCCGGCGCGTTGGCCCGCTTTACACGCTCGGGTCCGGCCATACGCGTTCTGTCGGCCCGTTTATCGGCGTCCGATTATATGTCAAACCCCAGCACTTCGCTCTGGGCTTGGACTGCGGCCTGCAGGTCCCCGAGCGTGTTTGCGGCCAGCTCGTAGACCAGATACTCGGGCGCCGCGGCCGCTATTACCTTTTGAATGTCCGGGTGGCGGAACGGGTGGTGGCGGTCGATGCCGCCCACATGCTTCAAGGCGGCGACCAGCCGGTCGTAAAAGTTGTCTTCCGGCATATACGTGGCGTGGGCGTACGCGTCGCGCAGGCTCTGCCCGGTAAGCGAGCTGTTGAGGTGGACGGCGCGTATCCTGTCCCGCACCGGCCCGAGGCCGTCCAGCACGTGCAGTATGTAAGCGGCGGCGTCTTGCTCGCTTTCAAGGTCTGCGGTCTGCATCATGTGGCCGACGTCCAGTACGAAGCCGGTGTCCGGCCAGCGGATGCCATCCAGGAGCCGCTGCGCCGCGCCGGGGTCTAAAAGGGTCAGACCGGGGTACCAGTGGTTCTCGAACAGGAGCGCGCAGCCGGGGTCCACGCTCTCCGTCATTTCGTTGACAAAATCGATGAAGGCGTCCGCAACCGCTGCTTCGCCGCAGGAAAACCCCTGCCGGCGGTAGGCGTCCTCCAGCGTGGAGTGGCTGACGTGCATCACGGCGTAGCGCGCGCCCATGGCTATGGCGTCCATCAGAAAGCGGCGGTTAAGCTCGATGAATTCCTGCCGGGAGCCGGCGCAGTAGTACCAGGCGGCGGTCTCCTCGCTGCCGAACTGGCGCATCAGCGCCTCGCGGTCCCCGCGCCAGAAATCCAGCCACATCGGCCAGAAGGGCAGGTGCCGGCCGATGACGCGCTCCGCCGGGACCGCGTTTTCGGGCGGAGGGTCCCAGCGCATCAGCTCCAGCCCGTCAAAACCGTTGGCGTCCAGAAACCGCTCGACGTTTTGGCGGTCGCATCCGAATTTTTTCATACTGAGCGCATCGTCGCATACGCTCAATAGCCTGCGCATCCTTTTCACCTGCCTGCGGCGCCGAAAGGGCGCCCTTATCTTAAATATAATGCGTGCGCGGACAATAAGCAAGGACGTAGGGGTTGGCCAAGCCGGATTTTTCACACGAGGTTCAATAATTAAAACCTAAACTTAATAATGTTAATATAAAAATTAAAAATTTTAATGTTTAGCCTTGACATATCAAAAGACAGGATTTAAAATGTCCTCATAAGGAGGTGATCCGTACGGATAAATTCAAAGCGCCATCCACCTGCCCGGTATGCGGGAGCGATTTTGTGATAACGGCGCTCACCTGCACCAAGTGCGGGAGCGAGCTGAACGGGAGGTTCGAGGGGTGCCCGTTCTGCGCACTGAACGACAGCGAAAAAGGCTTTTTGAACGCGTTCATACGCTGCAGGGGGAACATCAAGGAGGTCGAGCGCGAGCTGGGCATCTCGTACCCGACGGTGCGCAACCGGCTGGACGCCATCATCGTGAGGCTGGGGCTGGAGGCAAAAGGAGACGCGGCCGCCGCAAAAGAAGAGCGAAAGCGCGTGATAGCACAGCTGGAAAGCGGCGAGATATCGGCGGCCGAGGCGGAAGAACTGCTCAAGAACATCAAATGAACAAGAAGGAGGATGAAAACGATGAACGAGGAAACCATGAAAATCCTGAAAATGGTGGAAGAAGGCAGGATAACGGCTGAGGAAGGTGGAAAGCTTATCGAGGCCCTCGGGGAGGACGAACCGGAGGAGCCGGCACGGCCCAAGGCGGCCCCGGCGCCGGGCGGCAAGCGGATACTGCGGATCGTGGTGGATTCCTACGGCGACGAGGAGAAGGATAACGCCAGGGTACGGGTCAACGTCCCGCTGGACGTGGCCAAAAAGGTGGCCAAATTCACAAAGGTGATACCCAGGGAAGCGAGGAAGGAAATGGAGGAGAAGGGCATAGACATCGATTCCATAGACCTCGAAGGGCTCATCGAGATGTTCCTGAACGGCGAGATCGACGAAAACCTGGTCGACGTGCAAACGGGCAATAACGAGAAAGGTGCCAATGTAAAGATCTATGTGGACTAGAAAGAGCCAATTCGTAATCGTCCATATACGCGTGAAGCGGGTACACATCCCGCTGGTCTTCCCGCTGTCCATATTCTGGGAGCTGATGGACGCGGTGGATGACCTGGCCCTGCTGTTTGGGGGCCTGGCGCGGCGGCATGTGAACGTCCGGGGCATCGTGGATACCGTTTCTGATATCGCCTGGAGCATGAGCGCGTACGGCAGGCTGGACATCGTGGACGTGGATGCCGTTGATAAAAAAGACGGCGGGCGCGTGCGCATAAAGATCGGATTGAGGTGAGCGGTATGGGAAAATTAATCGTCAGGTTCTCAGCGTACTTTCTGGTTTTCATGCTGCTGTCCGCGATCCTGCCGGCCACGGTCGCGGGCGATGTGTGGGGGTTTTTGCTGCTGGCCGGGATACTGGTGCTGGCAAACCTTTTCATCCGGCCGCTGCTGACCCTGCTGGCGCTGCCTTTTAACCTGGTGACCTTCGGCATCGCCAGCGTGTTCGTGAACATGCTCACCCTGCTCACCGCCGACGCCATCGTGGCTCCGGTCCTGCTGCAGGGGTTCTGGACGCTGACCCTCGCGTCGGTGCTTATTATGGCGGTGGATGCCTGCATACGGACGGCGCGGATGGCGCTGCGCAGCTGAACGAAAACGCAAAAACGCATGGCCATGCGCATGCGTTTTTGCCATGTCCGTAAACAGGCTGATGAGAGGAGGCGATCGGCGTGTGCGATGTTGAGCGAAAGCTTGCAAAGTCCCTGAGCGGAACGGCTGGCGTTGAAATCATCCCGTTCCTGCCTTATCTGCTGCGGGATATCTTTGAGCTGGGTTCGAGTCCCGATGATATCGAGGCGCTCTTGAGGGTGCATGTGCCCGGCGCAAAGGGCGCCCGCGTGCTGGATCTCGGGTGCGGAAAGGGCGCGGTGGCCGTCCGGCTCGCGAGGGCGTTCGGGTGCCGCGTGACGGGAGTAGATCTGCTGCCGGCGTTCATCGGCGAAGCCAGGGAGGCGGCGGAGGCTGCGGGAGTCGGGGGGCTGTGTGACTACCGCGTGGAGGACATCAACCGGACGGTGGAGCGCGAAAGCGGGTACGACGTCACGGTGCTGGGCGCGGTGGGGGACGTGCTGGGCGGCCCCGGCCAAACGCTTGACAAGCTGAAAAGGACGGTGCGGGCAGGCGGACACATCGTCATCGACGACGCCTATTCGGAGGAAGGCGCGGGAGGGTATCCGTCCCGGGACGCGTGGAACGCGGCGTTTGAAAGGGCCGGCCTTACGCTGGTCGCGGAAAAGCCGGCCGACCCGGAGGCGATGCGGGACGTTAACCGGCGCAATCAGGCGGCGATCGAGCGCAGGGCGGAGGAATTGAAGAAAACGCATCCCGAAAGGACGGACCTGTTGGACGGCTACGTCAGGAGCCAGCGGGAGGAGTGCGACGCGATGATGGAAGGGCCGGTGACCGGCGCGACCTGGCTGCTTCGGAAAGTCTGAAAGCGATTGAAAAACAACGGATTTTGCCGTTGTTTTTGTTTGGTCGGCCCCGCGGCTGGCTGGAACTCCCTTTGCCCTGTGTTTACAAAAGAATTGCATTGTTTCGCGCGCTTATGGTATCTTATATTGTAATAAGCTTGTATGAGAGGGGTCTTATCATGCGGAGAATCACAGCGGTTCTATGTGCGGCGTTTATGCTGGCCCTTATGCTGGCCGGCTGCGGCGCGAAGCAGGAAACGGTGTTTATCGGCGGCGTGGACGATCTGGTCGGCAAAAAGATCGGCGTGCAGGAGGGGACCACCGGCGATATCTACGCCGGCGACATCGAAAAGGCGGAGCTTTCGCGCTATAAAAAGGCCGTGGACGCTGCCATCGACCTGAAAAACGGCAAGGTGGACGCCGTCATTCTGGACGAGCAGCCCGCCAAGCGGATTGTTGAAAACAACCCGGACCTCGCCATCATAGACGAGGACTTCACGCAGGAGGACTACGCCATCGGCGTGCGCAAGGAGGATACCGAGCTTCTCGCCAGCATTAACGCGACGCTCAAGCGCATCAAGGAAGACGGCAAGTTCCAGTCGTTCCTGGACGCTTATATTCCGGAGAGCGGAGAGCCCACCGTTTTGCCCGAGCGGTCGGCAACCAATTTCAAGGATACCATCGTGATGGGCACCAACGCGGAATTCGAGCCTTTCGAGTATAAGGAAAACGGGAAGATCGTCGGTTTTGACGTCGAGATCGCAAACGAGATAGCCGCCGACCTCGGCAAAAATCTCAAGATTGAGGACATGAACTTCGACAGCCTTATCAACGCGCTGACCTCGGGCAAGATCGATATGATCATCGCGGGCTATACGGTGAGCGAAGAGCGCCTGCAGAGCATCGCTTTCTCAGACCCGTACTACACGTCCACGCAGGTCATCATCGTCAGGAAGACCAGCATGCAGACGCCGGCCCAAACGCCGGCTCAATAAATCAGACCGACCGATTCGCGGGGCAGCGTAAAACCTGCCCCGCTTTTCTGGGTACGGACAGCGGGAGGCATGGATGGACTTTTTGACCAAATCTATCAAAACATTATATATCAGGACCGCTGGCTGTATCTCCTCAAGGGCCTTGGAGTGACCCTCGAGATCACCGTGTTCGCGATACTGCTGGGGACGGTACTGGGCATTTTGCTGGCTATGATGCGGATATCCCATGTGCGGATATTCAGGGTCAGGGTGCTTGAAAAGATAGCATCCTTTTACATCACCGTCATCCGGGGCACCCCCCTGATGGTCCAGCTGCTTATTATCTACTTCGTGATTTTCGCGTCGGTGGACATCGACAAGGTCATCGTGGCCGTCATTGCGTTCGGGGTCAACAGCGGCGCGTACGTCGCGGAGATCATCCGGGCGGGCATCCTCGCGGTGGACAAGGGCCAGATGGAGGCCGGGCGGTCGCTGGGGCTGAATTATCGGCAGACCATGACCTATATCGTCATGCCGCAGGCGGTCAAAAACATACTGCCCGCCTACACCAGCGAGTTCATCGTGCTGATAAAGGAAACGGCCATCGTCGGGTACATTGCGCTGGAGGATCTGACCAAGGTGGGGGACGTGATACGCAGCCGCACCTTTTCGGCGCTGGTGCCCCTTCTGACCGTCGCGCTTGTCTATCTGCTGCTCACCAGCCTGATCGCCAGGCTGTTCACCCTGCTGGAGAGGAGACTCAGACGAAGTGATAACGGTTAAAAACCTGTGCAAGCGTTTCGGGGACCAGATTGTGGTGAACGACGTTTCCGCAGACATCCAAAAAGGCGAAAAAGTGGTGATAGTCGGTCCGTCCGGCTCGGGAAAGAGCACGTTTTTGCGGTGCCTGAACCTTTTGGAGACGCCGACATCCGGCGAGATATGGTTCGAGGGGCAGTGCATCACTCAGCCCAAAGCAGACATCAACGCCATCCGCGTCAAGATGGGCATGGTGTTCCAGCAGTTCAACCTGTTCCCGCATCTGACGGTAATGAACAACATTACGCTCGCGCCGGTCAGGCTCAAGCTGATGGAAAAGGCGGAGGCCGAGGAAACGGCCGTAAGGCTTTTGAAGCGGGTGGGGCTGGAGGAAAAGGCCGCCGTGTATCCCGGGCAGTTGTCCGGCGGGCAGAAGCAGCGTATCGCCATCGTGCGCGCGCTGGCCATGAACCCGGATGTCATGCTCTTTGACGAACCCACGTCCGCACTGGACCCCGAGATGGTAGGGGAGGTGCTGGAGGTCATGAAGGAACTGGCCGAGGACGGGCTTACGATGATCGTGGTCACACACGAGATGGGCTTTGCGCGGGAGGTGGGCACGCGGGTGCTTTTCATGGACGAGGGCGTGTTCAAGGAGGAGGCAAAGCCGAAGGATTTCTTTTCCAATCCGCGGCACCCAAGGCTGCGGGATTTCCTCTCCAAGGTCCTGCACGCGTGACAGGGGAGGAGAAACCGGCGGCATCAAATAACAGGCTCTGTTAAATAGTATTGTTGATTGTGTTTTGCGCATTGTTGTTCTGACAGAAAAGCCTCCTTGTGCAGGAGGAATGAAGAAGGCGACCGCTACGGCTTTGGCGGTCCCGTCATTGCGAGCCGCAGCGAAGCAATCCGGCGTTTCCTTTCCGGATTGACACGGGCAAAAGCCCCTTGCAATGACGATTTATCCCCCAGTCAGGTCACACCCGCCCGACAAGCACCGAAATCAATACGGAGATTTAACAGCATAAAATAAAAAATAAAAATTACAACGCATATCAGCCACAGCGGTCTGTTTTGACAGGCACTGTGGCTACCTTTTTTCAGTCGCATTTGTAAAAATTACCCGCTCAAAACAGGAATAATGATTCCATATATTGAATACTTGAAAATACAAGGTAATACAAGTGGAAGCCCAAATCATCGTTACGAAGGAGGAGAAAGGAAATGAAGTATGCAATGATTGCGCCGCGGAAGTACATTCAGGGCAAAGGCGTCCTTAACGAGCTCGGATACTACACCGGACTGCTCGGCAAAAAGGCGTTGGTCGTCTGGGGCAAGCGGACCCGGGCCGCGACCGAAGCGATCGCGCTGCCCAGCCTGAAGGCAGCGGGCATCGAGTACAGGGAGGAGCCGTTCCCGGGCGAGTGCACCCGCGAGAACGCGGACCGTTTTGTTGAGGTCGCCAGGTCCTTCGGAGCGGATGTCATTGTGGCGCTGGGCGGAGGCAAGATTCTGGACTGCGCAAAGGGCGCAGCGGCCAAGATGGATATGCCCATGATATCCGTCCCCACCATCGCGGGCACCGACGCGCCTACCAGCGGCCTGTCGGTCTGGTACACCTCCGACGGCGATTACGTCGATTTCGAGATGTGGAAGTTCAACCCCGACATCGTGCTGGTGGACACGGCCGTCATCGCCAAAGCGCCGGTCCGCCAGTTCGTTTCCGGCGTGGGCGACGCGCTGGCGACGTGGCTGGAGGCGGACGCCTCCTACAAGGCCCGTTCCCTCACCTGCGCGGGCGGCCTGCCCCCGCAGGCGGTCATGGCTATCGCGCGCCTCTGCTACGATACCCTGCTGGAATACGCCATCGAGGCCAAGAGCGCCATCGAGCTGCAGGTGGTGACACCGGCGGTGGAGAAGTGCGTGGAGGCCAACATTCTGCTTTCCGGCCTCGGCTTTGAGAGCGGCGGGCTGGCCAGCGCCCACGCGGTAGCCAACGCGCTGCCCTTCTTCCCCGAAACGCACGAATACTATCACGGCGAAAAGGTGGCTTTGGGCATCGTGACCCAGCTGTGCCTGGAGGAGGACCTGCCCGCCGCCGAAATCTACCGCGTCGTGGACTTCCTGATAGACATGAGGCTCCCGGTCTGCTTCGAGGACCTCGGCCTCAAGGACGTAGCGCGTGAGCGGATAATGGCTTACGGCGACGTGGCTGCGGGCGAGGGTGCCCTTGCGCACAACCATAACTTCACGGTAACGCCGGAGAGCATCGCCCACGCCATGCTTGCGGCCGACGCGCTGGGCAGGAGAAGAAAGCAGATCAAGGGCAAATAAAGGCAAAAGAAAGGGGCGCACAAAGGCACCATCCGATAAAGCAGGCAGAGGGCCAAGGACGATCTGCCTGCTTTGTTTTGGCAGGATTCATTCTCCTTCAGCCCTTGTCCTGCGCGCATAACATATATTGGTTTTGCCCTGGGTCTTGGCGTTGTACATGGCCATATCCGCATTTTTTATAAGCGTTTCGGCATCGGTCCCGTCTCGCGGATACAGGGCGACGCCGGTGCTGGCCGAAATGATAAACTCCTGCCCGTTGAGCAGGACCGGCCGGCGGATCGTCTCCATGATCTTGTCCATGATCCTGACGACGTCCTGCTCGCAGTCGATGTCGTTGAGCAGAAAGACGAACTCGTCGCCGCCGAAGCGCGCGAGCGTGTCATAACCCCGGATGCTGCCGGACAATATCCGGGCCGCTTTGTACAGAAACCGGTCGCCCAGCTCGTGCCCCAGCGTATCGTTGACGGATTTGAAGGAATCAAGGTCCAAAAACGCGATGCCGATCATTTTCCCGGTCCTCTCGGCCCGCCGTATGGCCTGTGTGAGCCTGTCCGTAAACAAAAAACGGTTGGGCAGGCGCGTGAGCTGGTCGTGGTAGGCCATAAAATTGATCTCTTTTTCGGCGTTGACCTTTATCACGGCGTCGACGATGATGTTGGTGATTACCTCAAGGGATGTGAAAAACCCTGAACTCCATTCCGTCAAGGGCCGAGCCGAGGCGAAAGTCAGCAGGCCGATAACGGTTTCCTCCTTTTTTATGGGCAAGGCGAGCAGCGCGCGAATATTCCTGCCAGCCAGCGCGGCTTTGAGTTTATCCCCTGTCGGCATGAGCGCCGTATCAAACAGCGTTACTGCGCTCTGTGACCCGAACCGCTCAAGCAGCAGTGGGACCATGTCCTCTGCCGTCCCTTCCAGGCCGGCGGACGTTGGAGTCGCGCCCTCCGTCAGCCATTCGGCGGAATATCGGATGCGGTTGGTTTCCGACTCGAACAATGCGATATAGGCGCTTTCGCTTTTGATGAAGCGGCTGCACCGCTTGAGCATGGCGTGGACCTTATCGCCAAAATTCTGCGCGTTTGCCGAAACAAAGTCGTGGGAGGTTTCGGACACCAACGTCTGTATGCTTATCTGATTGGCGTTTTCTTTCAGCCTTTGAACATAGATCCTGTTTACATAAAAGGAGAGGACGGCGGCTAGCCCTATCATAACGATGCGAACGATGTAATCCGCCGCACCTACCTGCGTCGAAACGGAAGGCACGGCCGCCCAGACGAGCAGTTGTGTCAGGATTGACGAAGCGATGACTGTTATCAATTTGGTGCGCCGGTTGAACAGCAGGCAGATAATGATCAACAAAAAGATGAACGGCCAGATCATGTTGCTGCCGTCGAATACGAACCACAGCGTTAGTATCGGTATGATAAAAGCGATGGCCGCGGCCAGCAGCATCTCTTTGGTCGAATCATCCAGCTTTACCCTGTGGATCCAGAAAAGAAAGACGGATATGACTATGAGGGCGCCGCTGAACAAAACGGAAGGCAGGGTGGTTTCCTTGAATATCAGGAGTTGCACGACCAGGTTCAGGATGCTCCCGGCAGCAAAGATAAGGCCGATGTATCGGTACACGTTCGTGTAAGCAGCCGCGTTGAGGATAAGCTCGTTCCGGTCCTCGGCCTCCGGCCGCATGAAGCCGTGGCGCTTGACGGAATAACTGATCGCGGCCATGGGAAAGAGTACGAATACAGGTGAGAATTGCGGTATCCGGATTTGCAGGAATACCGGGAGGACGTCGGTCAAAGCGCCTGAAACGCAGGCCATCGAAAAAGAACTCATGAGCAGCCGGGCCTGTTTTTTTATGTTTTTTGAGGGGGAGTTCCTTGCCCACAGGAACAGGACAATATTCGCGATGACCACATAGATGACGCAGGTGATATAGTAGAACCAATCCCACGCATCCGTTTGGGAGATGTTCATCCAGCCCAGGGCGGTCCGTATCAGACGGTCCTGATTCAAACCGATGAGCGGAAGAAAAGTGTAAGCGAAAATCGTAACTGCCGCGGGGATATAGAGAAGCGGATATATCCACCATTTTTTCAGCAGCCTGTTCCGGGTCAGCAGCAGAATAAAATGCAGCATTAAACTGAGGATGGTCCCCCAGCCGAAGGGGGCGAGGCGCCTTCCCAACGCACAGATATCCTCGTTGCCGGCAGCCACGGTAATAGCCAGACCCAGGCACCAAAACAGCAGGGAAACGTCCAAAGCCACGAACACCCTTTTGACAGGCGCTCCGATATTGTTCTGAATGGCGTATAATCCGCAGGCAACGGAGCTGCCGCCGGTCGCTACCAGCAATATGCCGAATATGAGCGGGTACTCCACGTACTTGCTCCTTTTATCTTCATTTATCCTAATTATATTTATATCGATGTTACGGTCAAAAAGGTTAAGGAACACGTCTCCCGGCCGACCGCTCCATTATACGGGTACGGGTTGGACGCAATAATACGCCTCCGCGCTCCAGTATACCATACATTGCGGGAAGGGGAGCAAACCTCTCTTTTGTCGCCTTGTTCTTATTTCCGCTTGACAGGCGGCAGAACCGCGCTTATATAAAAGTACAGATAAGGTAAGGGGCGTGCAGATCCCCAAAGAGGAGATACGCAACGGCATACTGGAGGCGGCGCAGGCCGAGTTCCTCGGAAACGGCTTCGAGCGGACGTCGATACGGACGGTTGCCGCGCGGGCGAAACCTCCAAGCCGTAAAAAAGCACCGGTCTAAAAAACCGGATGGCGCAAAATGAAGCTCCAGCGAACCTTTATCGAGATCCTCCCTCCGTCGTCCGCAGCCCGGCTCTTTATTCGTCGTCCGTGACCAGCCTTGCGGTCCCGCGGTTCCCGTGCCCATTGAGGCTTGCGGTCCGCGGCCGCGACACGACCGTCCTTCCGATATAGCGGACTGTTTTCACACGAGTGACCCGTTCGTCCACGCGATCCCTTCCGTATCAACATACGTGGCTGCCGGCTCAGTGAGGGGAAGTCCTTAGGCTATCCCTGGAGCTCAATATCATTATATGCAGCGCGCTTGTCCGATTCAACCGGCCGAACCGGGGTATAATTCCGTTTTCCGGGCCGAAAAGTCCGAAAACGGCGGGTATTTTGGCTTATTTTTGAATTTAAAAAAATCGTGCGTGGCATAACCGTTTTATCGCCGGTGTGGTATAATGGATTGGATCGATCGGAGGGGATGCGGGTTGCCCATTATAACGATATCGCGGCAGCTGGGGAGCCTTGGCGACGAGATCGCGCGGGCGCTCTCCAAACGGCTCAATATGGAGCTTATCGGGCGGGAGAGGGCCATCGAGGAATTCCTTCCCGAGGAAGCGGACCAACATTTGAGGCACCTGCTGACCGTGAGTCCCAAGGCTTATCTGCGCACGCTGCCCGACGGCGTGATGGTCAAGGACCACATCGAGCGAAAGCTGAAGGAATTTGCCCGGAAAACGCCGGCCGTCATCACCGGGATGGGCGCGCAGATGGTCTTTAAAGGCGACCCGACGGCCATAAACGTACGCACCATCGCGTCCCAGCCCACCCGGACGGCGCGCATCATGGAGCGCTACGGCGTCGGCGAGGCGCAGGCGGCAAATATCGTTGCACAGACCGACCGTAAGCACAAGCGCTATATCGCGACGCTTTTCGGCGCGGACTGGGCCGATCCGACGCTTTACGACCTTACGCTGAATACCGACCATCTGGACGTGGACGGCGCCGCCGGCATCATAAGCGCCGCGGCCGCGGAACACGCTTCGCGGACCGTGCAGCTTCCCCGGCAGCGCGAGCAGGAAAGCCCGGAGTTCAGGCATCCGGCGGAGGAAGAGTTCGCCAGGATACTCGACCTGTACCACATCGACTGGAAGTATGAGCCCAAGACCTTTCCGGTGGAGTGGGACGCCGAGGGCAACGTTACCATGGCGTTCAGCCCGGACTTTTACCTGACCAACTTCGATACCTACATCGAGATTACCACCATGGATCAGCGCTACGACACCATAAAAAACAAAAATGCCCGCAAGCTCCGCGAGCTGTACCCGGGCATAAACGTCAAGATCATCTACAAAAAGGATTTCCACGCGCTTATCAAGCGTTTCGGATACGCGATTGGGAGTGAGGAAGCCTGATGGACGCGCCTAAAATCAAAAGGATTTTTTTCAGCGAGCAACAGATACGGGAAAAGGTGGACGAGCTGGGCAGGAGGATAAGCGCGGATTACCGGGACAAAAATCCTGTGCTGATCTGCATCCTCAAGGGCACGTTCATTTTTTTGGCCGATGTTACCCGACGCATCGATATCCCGCTGGAGATCGATTTCATGTCTATCGGCCTGTATCCGGGGACGACGCGCCAGAGCGGAATCGTGCGCATCACCAAGGACCTTGACCTGGACATACGGGGCCGGCACATACTGGTCATCGAGGACATCATCCGCACCGGCCTGACCATCGGTTATCTGATGCAGAATCTGGAAACGCGCAAACCGGCCAGCCTGAAGATATGCACGCTGCTGGACAACCCGGCGCTGCGGCTGGTCAACCTGCCGGTGGCGTACAGCGGGTTCGAGGTGCCCGACGTCGCGTTGGCGGGCTACGGCATGGACGCGGAGGGCGCGCTGAGAAACCTCCCATACATCGTGGAGGTCGAGGAGGAATAAAAAGAGCGTTCCTTTTACCGGAACGCGTTTCTGCTCACGCCGTCGCCTCTTATGGCTGTCAAAATGGAAGCTCCAGCGAATCTTTATCGAAGCGTATCATTTCACGGGCTGCCGGATGCATCTTTTCGTCGTTCGTACCGGCTCCTTGCAGACTCTACTTCCCTGCCGTAAGGCAGGTTTTCCGCCTGAGGGTTCCGGCTTGGCCGATATAGCAACGTTCCACTTTCGTGACTTCGCTGCGCATCCCTTTCCATATTCATCATACGGGGCCTTGCCCGCTCCAATAATAACTGCTTCTTAGAGTATCTCTGGAGCTTGCTTTGACTATATACCCGGCGCCGGATTCAGTCAAACACGGAATCTAATCATTTACAGCCTCTTTGGGCGGATATATACTGGTGTTATAAAAAATACAAAAAATTGCTGTGAATATCTGAAATTTTTAGATTTATTTAGACAGGTCCAACGAAACGGAGGAATGGCCTATGCCTCTTATTAACGGAAAGAAGGCGTTATTGCTCTGTGTGCTGGAAATATTGCAGCGGTACTCGGATGAGAATCACCCGCTCACCGCGCGCGCCATCATCGAAAAGCTGGACTGCGATTACGGCACGGCGGCCGAACGGAAGGCCATATCGCGCAACATCTCTGTGCTGCGGGAGTTTGGTTACGCGATACGTTCCTGTGAAAAGAAGAAGGGCTACTATCTCGTGGACCGCGATTTCGATGATACGGAACTGCGCCTCCTGATAGACGGCGTTATGACCTCGCGCTACATTCCGCACAAGGATGCGGCCCGCCTGATCGAAAAGCTGCAGCGCATGGGCTCGGTGCATTTTGCCGGCCGCATGAAGCACGTCCACTCGCTGATGGGCTGGCACCACCAGCGGAACAAGGAGTTTTTCTTCGCGCTTGCCGCACTGGACGAGGCCATCACCGCAAGGAAGCAGGTGGCCTTCATGTACAACAAATGCGGGACCGACGGCGAGCTCCATCCCGAGTGGCCCGATCGTAAGAACGTCAACCCCCACAAAATAATCTGCGCCAACGGACAGTACTATCTGCTGGGGAACTATCCGGGGTGCGACGAGATACGCCATTTCCGGGTGGACAGGATAACCAAATTCGAGATGCTCGATGAAGAGGCCAGGCCCCGCCCCGAACTGCCCGATCTGGACATCGCGCAGTATGCGGCCGAGCACTGCTTCATGTACGGAGGGAAGCCGCGGCAGATCGTGTTCCGCATGCCCGTTTTCTGCGCGCCGGACGTGGTGGACGCCTTCGGACACAGCGCGAAGATGCGCGACACGGGCGACGGATACATGGAGGTGTGCCTGTGTGGAGCGGTGGAGGGCATGCGGTACTTTGCGCTGCAGTTCGGCCTGAACTGCGAGGTGCTTTCTCCTCCCGACCTGCGGGAAACGGTGAAGCGGGACGTGGCCCAAATAGCGCAAAAATACGGGTTGACCGTGGTGGAGAAGGACGCATAGCATAAAGCAGCTGAAGAAGACCGGCCAAGAGAACAACTGACGATGGAAACCAAGACCCGTTTACGGGTGGCGGGTAGCAGCCCTTTGCATGTGGCAGATCGTAGAAACGCCCAAGGCGTTTCTGGCAAACCAGTCTTACAGGCGTTAAAGAAAAACCCCCGGCTATTCCGGGGGTTTTTCTTTAACGGGTTATGCGGTCCCAGGCTTCGTTATTGGTCATAAACGGTTTTGCCTGCGCGAAGGGGAGCGTGACTTCCAAGTGGTCCCCGAGGAAATGGTAAACGCTGACGCTGAACCCGACACCCTCCGGCGTGATGAAAAACACATTGTCTATAAGGCCGATCCCGAAATCATCCGACGTCAGCTCGGCGTACACATCCGGGGGCCATTGCTGTTCCGCCGCTGCGTACAGCGCGTCGGTCAGCGCGTCGTTTACGTTTATCATGTCGCCCTGGCGGACAGCCTTGCCTGTCACCAAATCGATGCTGACCGAACCCACCGTGCTGCTGGGATGCGCGCCCAGCGAATCGGAGTAATACCCGGTGAATAATACACTTATGAAGCCTGGATCGCTGAAGGTGACGGTGTAGTCGTTGTCGATGGTCAGGGTCTGGCCGCTCTCCAGCTCCTGGCCCAGCGCCGCGTTGACATCGGTGAGCGCGGCCGACAGGATGAGGGCGTTGACCTGAGCCGTATTCGCAAGGTTCCCGCCGGACAGCTCGGGATACGCTACCTTGAAATCCTTGCCCTCTTTTGCGTATGTGTATTGTTTTTCGGTGATGGTATACATGGCCCCGGCCGTCGCCGTGGGGGAAGGGGTCGGCTGGGTCGCCGACGCGGTGGGGGCGGCCGGCGGCGGGGACTGGACATCGGCGGACGCCGGGGCGCAGGCTGCGCATCCGAGCGCTGCCGCTGCCGCCAGCGCTATGAACCATGCTTTTTTCATGCGCGGGATCCCTCCTTCATTTCCTGGAACCAGCATAGCAAAAAGGCGTGCGATTGTCTATTATGGGAAGCGGGTATATATGTTATAATAAAATATCAGCAAAAGGGACACCGGGAGGGAGAGCCATGAAAGTCATCAAGCGGAACGGAGAATATCAGGACTTTGATATCCAAAAGATCAGGCTGGTGCTGGAGCGCGTTTCGGACGAGATCGGGGAATCGCTCAACGCCAGCGACATCAACGCGGTGAGCAGGGTTATCCTGCGTGATGTGGAGCGCTTCGGCGAAGCCGTCCCATACGGCGCTCTGCACGAGATCGTGGCCGGCGCGCTCCGGGAATCCGGGTTTGACGACCAAGCGGACGCTTATATCAAGGGCAGCAAAAAGTAAACGCGAAAACATTTTTCGGGCCGCCTTGGGAGAATATCGGGGCGGCCCCTCGTGCTTTAGGGGCCGTGTCGAATCGGCTCAAAAGAGGCCCCGACCTATAAACGGAAAACGCGCATATGGTATATTGAAGGCGTCGAAATGGCAAAACGGATATCGGGGAGGCGGTTTCTTGAAAGTGATCAAGAGCGACGGCAGATATCAGGATTTTGACATTGAGAAGATCAGGACCGTATTGGCGCGGGTCTCCGACGAATGCGGAGCATCCCTGAACACGGGGGACATCAACGCGGTGTGCGCGCATATACAGCATGCGGTGTACCGGCTGGAGAGCGCGGTCCCGCACGACGTGCTGTATGACATCGTGTCCGGCGCCCTCAGGAAGTTTGGGTTCAGCGGCATCGCGGACGCGTTTGTCCGAGGCATCGACCAGCAGGGACCGCAGGCATGAACGAAAAGCGCAAAGCGGCCGCCCGTCAAAGGGCGGCCGCTTTTGCGCCGGCTGCGTCGGGTTGACAACCGCTGCCCTGAGAAGTAAAATAATATGCCAAAGCTTATCCGGTTCAGGCTTACCGCCGCTCATCGACGCGGCGCTCAAAGGATATAATAGGTTGTGTCCAGTTACGGGCGGCCCGCGCAGGCGGGCCTTTGCGCATCAACCGCAGGCGAAGCGGGAAAGGGGATACGTTCACATGGTCAGGGAAATACAGGATGAGATCATCCGGATAAAGAAGGAAAAGGGCATCTGCATACTCGCGCACAGCTATCAGGCGCACGAGATCATGGAGATCGCCGACTATACGGGGGATTCGTTCCAATTGAGCCTCGCGGGCAAGGAAGCCAGGGAGGACACGGTTCTGATGTGCGGCGTGCACTTCATGGCCGAGACCGTCAAGCTCCTTTCACCGCAGAAGAAGGTCCTGCTGGTCCATCCCGAGGCGGGCTGCCCGATGGCCGACCAGGTGGGGCCGGAGTTCGTCGAGCACTTCAGAGAGCAGAACCCGGGGTACACCGTCGTGTGCTACATCAACACCACCGCCGCGCTTAAAACGGCGTGCGACGTGTGCGTGACCTCCACCGCCGTGAAGATAGTGAACAACATCGAAAACGAGAACATACTCTTCCTGCCCGACGGCAACCTTGGCGACTACGTCAGCCGGCAGGTCAGAGGCAAGAACATCCGGCTGTTCCAGGGCGGCTGCCCCATCCATGCTGCCGTGCGCGCGGAGGACGTCGCGGCGGCCAGAAAGGCACCCCAACGCGCTGGTGCTGGTCCATCCCGAGTGCGTCCCCGCCGTGGTGGACATGGCCGATTATGTGGGATCGACCTCAGGATAATGGACTACGCCAGAAAGTCGGATGCCAGGGAATTCATCATCGGGACAGAGAACAGCATCGCAGAGCATCTGTCCTACGAGCTTCCCGACAAGGAGTTCTACGCGCTTTCAAAAAAGATGCTCTGCCCCAACATGAAGCTGACCACGCTGATGGACGTGTATAAGGTCCTGCAGGGACAGGGCGGGCTGGAGATAGACATGGACCCTGACACCATGGTCAGGGCCAAAAGATGCATCGACGAGATGGTCCGGCTGGGGAAGTGACCTTCAGCCGGACACGATGGTGCCGCCGCCCACCACCGTTTCCCCGCTGTAAAAAACAGCCGCCTGCCCGGGCGTGACCGCGCGTTGCGGCTTATCGAACTCCAGACAGACCCGGCCGTCCGCCAGCGGATGTAGCCGGGCCTTGCTTCCCGCATGCCGTAGCGTATCTTGGCGGTCACCTCCATGGGCGCGGGCAGCGCCTCGACGGCGATGAGGTTGACGTCGCCCACCACCACCCGGGTTTCCCACAGCGCCGCCTCATCGCCCAGCGTGACGGTGTTCTTTTTCGCGTCCTTGTCAACGACGTACATCGGTTTGCCAAAGCCCATGCCCAATCCCTTGCGCTGGCCTATGGTGTAGCGCGCGACGCCGCCGTGCCGCCCGAGCGTACTTCCGTCCGTGCCGACGAAATCGCCGGGGGGAAGCGGGCCGGCCTGCCGCTCGATGAACGCGGCGTAGTTGCCGTCCGGGACGAAGCAAATGTCCTGGCTATCCTTTTTTTGGGCGTTGGAAAACCCGAGAACGGAGGCCAGTTCCCGGACCGCATCCTTGGTCATGTCCCCCAGCGGGAACAGCGTGTGCCTGAGCTGGTGCTGGGTCATGCCGTACAGAACGTAGGACTGGTCCTTATGCGGGTCCGCCGCCTTCTGAAGAAGGTATCGCTGTGACGCATCGTCGTACAGGATGCGGGCATAGTGGCCGGTGGCGATATATTCGTGCTCGAGGGCGTGCGCGCGGTCCAACAGCGCGTCGAACTTGATGTAGCGGTTGCAGTCGATGCAGGGGTTGGGCGTTTCACCGTCCAAATACCCCCGCACGAAACGGCGGACGACGTCGTCGCAGAAGCGGTTCCGCAGATTGAGGACGTAATGCGGGATGCCCAGGCGGTGCGCAACCACGCGCGCATCCTTAACGTCGCGCAGGGAGCAGCAGGTCTGCGTGTCGTCGTCCCAGCCGATATCCTCATTTTCATACAGCTTCATGGTCACGCCGGTGACCGCATAGCCTTCCTCCAGAAGCTTGGCTGCGGCGACCGAGCTGTCCACGCCGCCGCTCATGGCGGCCAGCACCTTTTTTTTCATCCGTTTTCACATCCTCATATCCGTATTATACCGTTTCAGGGCCGCAGGCGGCAAGCCGGCCCAAATTCCATTTGCTCAAACGTTATTGACTCCTTCCGCGCCCGCGCATATACTATATATAAACAGTTGAACAAATGATCATATATGCAGACGAAGGCGGGGAAAGAAAATGGCCCAAAGGGAGAGCGTTGAGCGGTGCTCCTGCACCGTTATACATCAGGATGTCGTGGACCGGGTTCGGACGCACATACCGGACGAGGAGTCGCTGTACGAGCTTGCGGACCTTTTCCGGGTGTTCGGCGATTCGACGCGCGTCAGGATACTCTGGGCGCTGAGCGAGGCGGAGATGTGCGTGTGCGACATCGCGGCGCTTTTAGACATGTCGCAGTCGGCCATATCCCACCAGCTTCGGGTGCTCAAGCAGGCGCGGCTGGTGAAACACCGGAAGGACGGCAAGGCCGTCTTCTACTCGCTGGACGACGACCACGTGAAACAGATCTTTGAGCAGGGCATGGACCACATAAGCGAAGACTAGAACGGAAGGTCGGACGCAGGATGACACGGAAGTTGTTGCTGGAAGGGTTAGGTTGTGCTAACTGTGCCGCGCGGATAGAGGAAGAGGTTGGAAAGCTCAAACGCGTTAAAAAGGCAAGCGTGAGCTTTGCCGAGCGCACGCTGACGCTGGAAACGGACGCCGCGGACGCGGTGCTGGACGACATAAGGCGCATCGTAAAAAAGTACGAGCCGGACGTTATCGTCCGAGAGCGGATCGCGGGCAAAACCGTGAAAAAGACGCTGGTGCTCGAGCGCCTGTGCTGCGCCAACTGCGCTACGGAAATCGAAACGGGCGTGCGCGGGCTTAAAGGCGTGCGTTCGGCCCGACTCGACTTCGTTACCAAGCGCCTGATCATGGAAATCGCGCCGGACGCCGATGCTCGGGCGATCGTTCGGGAGGCATCGCGGCTGGCCGTCGAAGCGGAGCCGGGCATAAGCGTTATCGAGGAGGCGGAAGCCGTCCGCGCCCCGGAGCGGGAGGATGGAGGAAAGCGCAAAGCCCGCCTCGTTGCGCTGGGCGTGGGCGCCGCGCTGTTCCTTACGGCTGTTGTGGGCGGGTTCCCGCTGTGGGTGGGACGGGCGCTGTACATCGCGGCGTATGCGCTCATCGGCGGCGAAGTCGTTTGCCGCGCGGTCAGGAGCATAACACGGGGGCGTGTATTCGACGAGAACACGCTGATGACTATCGCCACTGCCGGCGCTTTCGCCATCGGCGAGTTCCCGGAGGCCGTGGCCGTCATGCTCTTCTACCAGGCGGGCGAATATTTTCAGGAGCGCGCCGTGGACCGTTCGCGGCGCTCTATCGTGGGCCTGATGGACATCCGGCCGGACTGCGCGAACCTCGTCGCGAAAGGCGGGCTTCGCCGCGTTGCGCCGCAGAAGGTGGCGGTCGGGGACCGTATCGTGGTAAAGCCGGGCGAAAGGCTGCCGCTGGATGGGCGGGTTATAGACGGCGTTTCCACGCTGGACACGTCCGCACTGACCGGGGAATCCCTCCCTCGTGATGCTATACCGGGGAGCGAGGTGCTGTCCGGCTCGGTCAACATCGGCGGCGTCCTGACCGTAGAGGTCACGCGGGATTTCGGGGACTCGACGGTGACGCGGATACTCGAGCTGATCGGCGAATCCGGTGCGCGCAAGGCAAAGACCGAAAGCTGTATAACGAAGTTCGCGCGGTACTACACGCCGGCCGTGGTGGCCTCGGCGGTGGCGCTCGCGTTTCTGCCGCCCCTGCTGGTGCCCGGCGCGGCGCTTTCCGACTGGATCCAACGCGCGCTGGTGTTTCTGGTCGTGTCCTGCCCCTGTGCGCTGGTCATTTCCATCCCGCTGGGGTTTTTTGGGGGCATCGGCGGCGCGTCCCGGCAGGGGATACTTATTAAGGGCGGCAACCACCTCGAAGCCCTGAACAGAGTGGATACCGTGGTGTTCGACAAGACTGGCACGCTGACCAAGGGCGTGTTCGAGGTGATAAACGTGACGGCTGAAAGCGGCCGGGAGGCCGGGGACGTGCTGGAAACGGCCGCGTACGCCGAGGCGTTTTCCGGTCATCCCATCGCGCGCTCCATACAGAAGGCGTACGGTCACACGGTGGACACAGGCGCGGTGGCGGACTATGAGGAAGTCATCGGGCAGGGCGTACGCGCCACGGTCAACGGACGGAGGGTGCTGGCAGGGAACGGCAGGATGATGGCGGCCGAAGGCATTGCGGTACCGGACTCGGACGCCGGGCGTACGATGGTGCACGTCGCGAAGGACGGCAGCTACATCGGGCGCATCGCCATCGCAGATGCGCCCCGCAAGGACGCCCAAAGGGCCGTTGAGGGTCTGCGGGCGGCGGGCGTGAAGAAGCTGGTGATGCTGACCGGGGACAGTGAGGCAGTCGCGCGCGCCGTGGGGGAACGGTTAAGACTGGACGCCATGTACGCCGGGCTGTTGCCGCACCAGAAGGTGGACCGGCTGGAAGAAATAATGGGTGAAAGCGACGGCAAGGTCCTGTTCGTGGGCGACGGCATCAACGACGCGCCGGTGCTGGCCCGTGCGGACGTGGGTGTGGCCATGGGCGGTATCGGCTCGGACGCGGCCATCGAGGCGGCCGACGTGGTGCTGATGCGGGATGAACCTTTCGGGCTGGTGGATGCCCTGCGTGTTGCAAAGCGGACGCGGCGCATCGTCTGGCAGAACATCGTGTTTGCGCTGGGCGTCAAGGCCTTGGTGCTGGCGCTGGGGGCCGGGGGGCTCGCGACCATGTGGGAAGCGGTGTTCGCGGACGTGGGCGTGGCGCTCATCGCGGTGCTCAACGCCATGCGCGTTTTAAAACCGGGACGCGCCGCGTGAGAGCATATGTTATTTCAACGGCTTCACACACTGTTAACGGATACTATACCTGTATTTCAGACAACCCCCTGAACCTGTCGGTCGGTGTCGTTTTGTAATACTCTTATTACAGAGACCTTACCCTTAATTTATCTGCCCTTCATGTTCTTTCACTACACTGTACCTGTTCCCCAAAAATAGCTAAGGAGGGTACGAGCGATGGTAAGGAACATGAACAGAACGGTGAAAGGACTCCTCAGGACGACGCTTTGCGTGGCGCTTTCAGCCGGCATGCTGGCGGCATTGCCGGTCACGCCGGCCGAAGCAAAGAATGCTCCGGTCAAAAAGGCGGGCGGAATCAAGAACGTGATCGTCATGATCAGCGACGGCTGCGGGTACAACCAGATCAAGGCGACAGATTACTATCAGTACGGCAAAACAGGGAAGCAGGTTTATGAGCAGTTCCCGGTGCAGGTGGGGATGAGCACCTATTCGGTGGGTTCGTACGACCCGGCGCTGGCGTGGGAATCCTTCGATTACGTCAAGAACGGCCCCACCGACTCTGCGGCGGCGGCCACGGCCATGTCGACCGGCAAAAAGACGTATGACGCCGCTATAGGCGTGGACTTCGACGGAAACGACCTCAAACATGTGTCCGAGCGGTTCGAGGCGCTGGGCTGGTCGACCGGGGTGGTTACTACCGTGCAGATTAGCCACGCGACCCCCGCGGGCTTTGTGGCGCACAACGCCAGCAGGAACGATTACGCGGGCATCGCCAACGAGATGATCAAGTCCAGCAAGACCGACGTCATCATGGGCGCGGGCAATCCGTGGTACAACGACAATGGCAAAAAGAAGGCCACGGCAGCGGCATCGGACTATAATTTTGTCGGCGGCAAAACAACGTGGATCGGCCTGACCGAAGGGACGCTTTCGGTCGCGGACGCCAACGGCGACGGCAAAAAGGACCCTTGGAAGCTGATCCAGTCCAGGAGCCAGTTCCAAAAGCTGGGGAGCGGGAAAACGCCCGACCGCGTGCTGGGCATCGTGCAGGCGGCCACCACCACGCAGCAGGCCCGCGGTGGCGACGCCTACGCCGACCCGTACGACGTCCCCCTGAACAAGAACGTGCCTACGCTCGCGGAGATGAGCAAGGGGGCGCTCAATGTGCTGGATAACGACAAGGACGGCTTCTTCCTGATGATCGAGGGCGGCGCCATCGACTGGGCCGGCCACGCCAACCAGACCGGCCGCCTGATTGAAGAGGAAATCGACTTCAACAAGGCCGTCGAAGCTGTAAACAAATGGGTCGAGAAGAACAGCAGCTGGAACGAAACGCTCCTGATAGTCACCGGCGACCACGAAACCGGGTACCTGACCGGCCCGGGATCCGATCCGGAATGGACCCCGGTCAAGAACAAGGGCAAGGGCCGCGTGCCCGGCGTCCAGTGGAACAGCGGCAACCACACCAACAGCCTGATTCCGCTCTTTGCCAAGGGCGCGGGCGCCGAGAAACTCCTGAAGTACGCCGACGAATACGACCCGGTGCGCGGCGAGTATCTTGACAACACGGAGATAGCCAAAATGATATTCAAAGCTGTAAAATAGCCGATCTTTTTTACCTCGCACACCCCTGATGAAAAAGCCGCCCGGCACCGGGCGGCTTTTTCGCATCAGTCGTCGCCCCGCAGAAGGTTTTCAGCGTAATCGCGCAGGCTCTCGAAGGAGTTCACGTGGTCGCTCCGGTCGGTGATGCTGGACTGCACATAGTCGGGCAGCGAATCAAAAAAACGACGGGCTTCGGCGTTCTGGCTGATAAGGCTCTCCAGCCCGGGATACTTCTTTTTGGCCATGGATGCCACCTCCATCCGGTAGTTTGCGCAAACGGGACGATTTCATGCAGGATATGGCGGTGTTGCCCGAATTGTGCCGTTGATGTTAATATATGGGAAACGGACTCAAAGGACTGACAATATGAGCGGTTCTCGGCTGGGTTATTTGATGAAGATGCTGGATATTTCCGGCAAGGAGCTGTCGCAGGCGCTTAAAATCGATACCACCACCATCAGCAAATGGCGGAACGATCAGCGCAGGCTGACCTACCATTCGCGGTACACGCGGGACCTCGCGCGGTATTTCCTCAAAAAGGACGCGGAGAGCCAGGCCGCGCCCGGCAGGATAGCCGGGTTTTTGAAAAACTACATCCCCGGGCTCAACTGTGACAGCGAGAACCAGATGGTGGACGCGCTCAGCCTCTGGCTGACCCAAATTAGCGCCGCGCCGCCCGACGAGGCCAACCGCAACGCGGCGCGCCCGATACGCAACGGGTACACGGCGCCGGCAGCCATCTACACGGGCGCCGCGGGCGTCGAGGAGGCAATCGCCCGCTTTCTGGAATATACGCTCACCTTCCCGCCGGGCCGGGAGGTGCTTTTTGCCGATTACAGGGACATCGACTTCGCCGCCGAACGGGTGGACGCCGGCCGCATGGCAAGGCTGTTCATCGGCGCGGCCCAGCACGGGCATACCGTCCGCATCATCGACTGCGCCACCGACATATTCAGGCCGTATCTGGCCGTGTACCGCTGGCTTCCCATGTACCTGTCCGAGAACGTGGAGGTGTGGCGGCATCAGGACTTTACCCGGCGCGAGGTGCGGATGAGCACCTTCGTCCTCCCCGGCGAGATGATCCTGAACTGCTACGCCATCGACTCGCTTCCCGGCGCGCACCACAGCATGCTTTTTCAGGACAGGCAGACCGTGGATTTCATGGAGGCCAGCGTCCGGGGGATTTTAAGCAACTCCAAAAAGATGATCGAAACGGTGGAATCGGCCGACGTGCTCTCCATGCTGCGGGTGCTGGACGAGAACCTCAAGTCCATGCAGCTCACCTTCATGCTCAACCCCGTGCCCACCTTCCGCAACATGCCGCCCGACCTTTTGCGCGAGATACTGCGGGAGAACGCGGTGGACGGGGAGACCGCCCGCGTATGCCTCGAAGCCAACCGGCAGACCCGGGCCATCCGCGACCGCTGCAGATACCTCCAGATCTACGACCTCGATGCGCTGGAGGCGCGGGTGCTGGCCGATACCATCGTCGACTACGACCTTTCGGCCATATGCAGGGAGCAGATCGTCGTATCCAAGGCGTGCTTCAAAAAACACCTCGAATTCCTGCTGGGCATCAGGAATACCGAAAATTATTCCATGGTGCTGGCCTCTTTCAGGGAGTTGGACCTCATCGCGCCCACCGTGAGCATCATCGCGCAGGACGACAGTCTGGTGGTCGCCTGGGACGCGGGGCGGTATCCGCGCAGGATGTACTGCCGGGACCTGGTCATGGTCAACGGGTTCTACGCCTATCTCGAGCAAACGTGGAAGTCCATACCGCCCATCTGCAAGAGCGACGCGTGGCGGGAAAAACAGTTCCGCAGGATGATACAGATGCTTGGGTGAATTGGCGAAAAATTGGCATAAAAATTTTTATAAAATTATGTTGTCAAAATATTGGCCGGCGTATATAATACTCATATATCTTAAACGAAAAATGATGACAAGGGCGTCTTGAAGCGGAAACCGCTTCGGGGCGCCTTTTCGGGTTACAAGGGCGTAACGGTTGGCGTTACGCCCTTCGTTTTTTATCGAACCATTATCGTTCCAAGGACGGATGATATTTCAATATAGAAAAATCATTCTATTTGCAGGGGGATATTGTTATGGGAGGCACTAAGAAACTGGGACTTTTCAGCGCGGTATGCGTTTGTGTCGGTCTGATAGTCGCAACGAGCTGCCTGGTATCTCTGGGTACCGGCGTAGGGCTTGGGGGCAGCGGGTTTATACTGCCGCTGGCCATAGCCTTCATTCTGAACGTGTTTATATCGCTTTCGTTCTCCGAGCTGCATGCCATGATGCCCAACGTTACGGGGGGCCTCGGACAGTACACGGCGGCGGCCGTCGGCCCGGTCCTCTCCATCATATCGAACACTTCGGCGTATGTCTTCTGTATGATATTCGCGGCCAGCGCGGAGGCGGTGATGTGCGGCGTGGTGTTCACCGAGGCGTTCGTGCCGGGGTTGAGTCCAATCGTGGTCAGCGTCGGGATAACCTTGCTGCTGGCATTTGCAAATATCAGGGGCATCGACATCTTCTCCAGGATACAGAACGTCACGGTCTCGCTTCTGCTGGGGTCGATGGCTGTGCTCGCGATCCTCAGCTTCTTTAAGGTGATGCCGGGGGCGGTAGCTGTCCAGGAAACGCCGGCCATCACCGGATTCGGGGATCTTGCGGGCATGGCGGCCATAGGGTTCTGGCTGTTCATAGGCGTCGAGTTCGTCATACCCGTGTCGAAATACATGAAGAACCCACGCAGGGACGTCCTTCTTTCCATGGTAATCGGCCTTCTCATCCTGTTCGCCGTGCAGGGGGTCCTTGGCGTGGGAATGACGCATTACGTTGCGCTTTCGGAGCTCTCCACCTCGACCATGCCGCACATGGCGTTTGCCGAGGCGATGCTGGGCGATGTGGGCAAGTACTGGATGGGCATCCTCACCGTACTGGCCGGCATCAGCACGCTGAATACGGTCCTGGCCAGCACCACGCGCATAATGGCGGGCATGGCGCAGGGCGGCATGATGCCCAAGGCTTTCGCAAAGGAGAACAGGAAGGAAGTCCCGTACGGCGGCCTGATCCTGATGGTTGTGGCCATGATCATTATTGTGGCGTCAGGACTTGGCAACTCCTCTGCGATCATCACCATGATACTCACCGGTTCCTGCTTCTGGCTGCTTTCCTATATCATCACGCACACCAACGTGCTGGTGCTCAGAAGGCGGTACCCGGAGCGCGCCGCCCATATGAAGAAATTCAGGTGGTTCGGGATCCCGCAGGTCATCGGCATCCTCGGCTGCCTGTACATGATCGTCAACATCAGTCCGGACCCGGCCATGAAGGGCGTCATTTTTACGGTGTTCGGCATAGCCATGGCCCTGCTTATTGTGTACTCGGTGATGTGGGTAAAAGTGGTCATGAAGGCGGGGCTTTTCAGGCCCGTACCTATCGAGGAGATTATCGAGGGCGGTCCGGTGGCCGTGGATACCGGGGAGGCCGCAGTTGCCGGCAAGGTGGCGGAAGGCAAGGGCATTGTGTGATGCAAGGTGCTCCTGCCTAATTTGATTGGGGGTGTGAAAAATGGCAACGGATATCATGACGGGGAACGAGGCGCTTGCGCATGACGACATCAGGCGCCTGATAAGAGAAAAGGATATCGACACCATCCGGCTGGAATATACGGATATCCTGGGAGTGAGCCGCGGGAAACTGATGCCGGCGGAGATGATTGACGAGGCGCTGGAACACGGGATCAACTTTTGCGCCGCCGCCATGTGCATGGGGTACAACAACAAGATTGTGTCCAGTGTGGGCATGTCCGAGACTTATGACGACATGCGGGTCTACGCGGACCCGTCGACCTTCCTGGTGCTGCCGCACGAGGAGAGGACGGCGCTTATAATCGGCGACCTGTACTATAACGGACAGCCGATGAACCAGTCCCCGCGGGCGTTCCTGAAAAAGGTGGTGGCGGAATATCATAAGCTGGGGCTGGATCCCATAGCGGCGAGCGAAGTGGAGTTCTTCGCGTATAGGAAGACGACCAACGGAGGGTTTGCGCCCTACACCAATCAGCCGGCCAACTGCTATACGTCCAACGCGCGTACCGATCCGCAGGGCTTTTTATCCAAGCTCACCAAGACCTTCAAGAATATGGACTTCAACGTGCTGTACATGAACCACGAGTACTATCCGGGGCAGTTCGAATACAACTGGTCCCATTCCAAGGCGGTGCGGTGCGCGGACGAGACCGCGCTGTTCAAGACCCTGAGCAAGGACATCGCGGACAGGAACGACATGATGGTGACTTTCATGGGCAAGCCGAAAGACGCGGAAGGGGGAAGCGGGTGCCACTATCACTTCTCCCTCAGCGACCTCGAGACCGGCAGGAACGTTTTTGACGACCCGGGCAATGAGGACGGCATCGCCGACATTATGAAGCACTTCATCGCCGGCGTCTGCAAGCACGCGCTGCCGCTCACCGCCTTTTTGGCCCCGACGGTCAACTGCTACAAGCGCTTTCAGCCCGATTCCTTCGCGCCTGTCTACATAGGCTGGGGTTACGACAACCGTTCGACCTACATCCGCGTGCCGCAGGAGCGGGGGAAGGCGACGCACGCCGAGGTGCGGGCAGCCAGCGCGGCCAGCAATCCGTATCTCGCGCTGGGCGGGATACTGCTGGCCGGCCTGGACGGGATCAACAACCGGCTTGAGCCGCCAGAGGTCATAACCAACGACTTTTATCACGACACGGAGCGCGAAAAGACGTCGGTGCCCCGCAGTCTGTTCAGGGCCGTATCTCTCCTTGAGGAGGACGCGTGGTTCTGCGAATGCGTGGGCAGGGAAATGGTGGACGCCTTCGTGAAGCTGAAGAACCTTGAGGTCGACGAATTTGCGGCATTTGTGACCGACTGGGAATGGAAGACCTATTCGTACCATGTGTAAAGCGTTGTTAGGAGGCATATGCGATGTGCGGCATAGCGGGCATCATTTCAAGATCGAAAACGGATATATCGCCGGGGCTGGTATCCATGCTGGAGCTTATTCAGCACAGGGGGCCTGACGCGAGCGGCATCGGGATATACGGGGGAAAGGAGGACACCATCCTCAGGACCACCATGAAGGGGAAACCCCTCGCGGAGACCCTGATGGAAACGGTGGGGAAGCATGCGACGGTGCTGGACCAGCAGGTAGCGGACTGGAGCCGCCCGCTCATCTTCTCGGAGATGCGGCTCGAGATCCCGGCGGAGGACATCCCGCTCCTGCACAGGGAGATAAACATGGTGCCCGGGCTGACGGTGCATTCTCTTGGAAAGGGCATGCGGGTTTACAAGGAAGGCGGTGCGGTCGCGAACCTCAGGGCCAACAACACGCTTGAGGCCGCAACGGCGACGCACGGCATAGGCCACGTGCGTATGGCCACCGAGAGCGCGGAGGACATCAACGCCGCGCACCCCTTCGTGTCCCCGTTTTATCCCGAGCTTTCCATCGTGCATAACGGACAGTTCACCAACTATTTTAACATGCGCCGCTTCCTGGAAGCCAAGGGCGCGATATTCAAGACCATGAACGACTCGGAGGCGGCCAGCCACCTCATTGCCTACGCGATGCGCGAAAACGGCGGGGATCTGGAGGACGCGCTGAAATACGCGCTGGACAGGCTGGACGGCGTGTACTGCATCATAGCGTCCACCGCAAAGCAGATGGGCTACGTGAAGGATAAGCTGGGCATCAAGCCCCTGCTGGTGTTCGAAACCGAGGACATGGTGATGCTGGGGTCTGAACAGATAGAGTTTACTGCGCTGGAAAACGACGTGTTCGCGGACGAGATCGACCCCGGGGAGGTGCGGGTATGGAATATATAGACGCAGCCGGGATGCGCCCGGAGGAACTCAACGGCTTCATCCGCCGCCGGATGGAGGAGGGCGAAAGGGAATTTAGCGTAAAAAACGCCCATTCCATGCACAACATGTTCGTGGGGCTTACGGGAGCGTGCAGCATCACCATTGAGGACAGCACCGGCCTGTATACGGCCAGCTTTTTGGAAGGCCCCCGCGTCATCGTGGAAGGAAACGTCGGCTGGTACGCCGGGGACGACATGATGGACGGCGAGCTTATCATCAAAAAGAACACGGGCTGCAACGTGGGCGCCTACATCAACGATGGGACCATCGTGATATATGGCAGCACCGGCAGCCGGGTGGGCTACGGCATGAAGGGCGGAACCATACTGGTGTTCGGGAACGCGGGGCGCTGGGCGGCGCAGATGTCCATGGGCGGGAACCTGGTGGTGCTGGGCCGGATGGGCGAGCAGATCGGCGAGTCCATGTACCGCGGAACCGTCTTTACCCGCGACCCCGAGGCGGCCGCCAAGCTCGGCGGCAACGTGTATCTCGGCGACGTTACCGCAGACGAGGCAGGCCTGCTGGCGGAGCTTTTCGAAAAATACGGTGCCGGCGCGGCGCCCACGGAGTTCAAAGCGGTGCGGCCGTCATCGACGGGGCGGCACAGGTACGTGCTGTTCAAGCCCAGACTGGAGCCGGAAGCGGCAAAGAAGTACGCGCTGGCCAAGGAGTGTGCAAGATGAGCGAACAATTGAATATAAAGGAGCCCGTGAACGCCCAGAGGGGCATGTGGAACAAGGAAACGCTTTCGGAGATCGACTACAAGGCCGAGACCGGGAAGCACAGGATACGCGGCTGCGCGACGCCGCGGCCGCTGCCCACCTTTGACGATCTCGTCATTCTCCCCGGCCAGATGACGCGCATGACCATAGACACCTACCGCGAGGACTGTGAAACGCGCACGGTCCTGGGCAAGCGGTTTGCGAAAAAGCCGCTGGTAATAGAAACGCCCATCATGATCGCCGGGATGTCCTACGGGGCGCTGAGCAAGGAAGCTAAAATCGCGCTGGCCAAGGCGACCTCCATGGTCGGGACGGTGATAAGCAACGGCGAGGGAGGCATCCTCCCCGAGGAGCTCGAGTACTCGTACAGGCAGTCCATACAGGTGCTGGCCAGCCGCATGGGCTTTACCAAGCGGAACCTTGAGGTGGCCGACATGCTGGAGTTCGTTACCGGCATCGGCGCAAAGCCCGGCCTTTCCGGACACCTGATGGGCGGCAAGATAACAGAAGATATTTCAAAGGTTCGCAAGATCCCCGTCGGCATAGACCTGCACAGCCACCCGAGGAGCGGCGACTCCTTCGGCGCGGACGATATGGTCATCAAGATGGAGCAGATACGCGAGCTGACCGATTGGGAACCCCCGATATTCATCAAGATCGCCGCGGGCCGCGTGCGCGAGGACATCAAGATAGCGGTCAAGGTAGGCGTGGACGGCATCATCATCGACGGGATGCAGGGCGGGACCGGTGCGGCGCCGGTCATGGCGTCCGACCACATGGGCATACCTGCCATGCCGGCGCTGGTGCAGGCCGTGCGCACGCTGGAGGAGATCGGCCTGAAGGATGAGGTGAGCCTCATCATCTCCGGCGGCATCAAGGACGGCGCGGACGTTGCAAAGGCGCTGGCCATCGGCGCGGACGCGGTAGCCATCGGGACGTCGGCCATGGTGGCCATGGGCTGCCGGGTTTGTATGCGGGTGCCATACCGGGAGCTGCGCGTTCGGCATCGGGACGCAGGACCCGGAGCAACGCAGGAATCTGGACGTCGACGCGGCCGCCCAGCGGGTGGCCAACTACATCAGCGCCATGACGGCAGAGGCCGTGCTTTTAGCCAAGGCCGCGGGCAAGACCAAGCTGAAGAACCTCGAGCGGGAGGATCTCCGCGCGCTGACGCTGGAGACCGCCGCAATGACCGGCATTCCGCTGGTGGGGAGCGACCTGGTCATCGGGGCAGGCTTCGGGTACACCGCGGACAACAGAATCTGATGATGGGGTGAAAACGGGCATGCGGATCATCAGCATCCGATAATACAGGACTTTAATAAGGGCAGGCGCGTAACCTTTGAATTCGACGGCAGGCGGTTGGAGGGGTGCGAAGGCGAACCCATAGCCATGGCGCTGCGCGCGGCCGGCGTGATGACCCACCGCTATACCGCCCGCTTCCATGAGCCGCGGGGCATCTTCTGCGCCATCGGAAGGTGTACGGACTGCGTCATGGTGGTGGACGGCAAACCGAACATACGGACCTGCGTGACGCCGCTGCGCGCGGGCATGAAGGTGGAAACACAACACGGGTTGAGCGCCCAAAAGGAGTAACCGGGCATGGACAGATACGAGCTTATCGTGATAGGCGCGGGGCCGGCCGGCCTCAGCGCCGCCATAGAGGCTGCCTCGGCGGGTATGCGGACCATTGTTTTTGACGAGAACGCCCGGCCGGGCGGCCAGCTTTTCAAACAGATACACAAGTTTTTCGGTTCCAAAGAGCTCGACCCGGATACGCGGGTTCCGCATCGGCGAGATGCTGCTGGAGCAGGCCCGGGAGGCGGGCGTGGAGGTGCGCCTGAACGCGGCCGTGATGGGCGTGTTCCCGAATAAGGAGATATCCGTGATGCTGGATGACCATATCGAGCATTTCAAGGGGGACAGTATTGTGGTGGCCACCGGCGCGTCCGAGAACATGGTCACGTTTCCCGGCTGGACGCTTCCCGGCGTGATGGGAGCAGGAGCTGCGCAGACCATGATGAACCTGCACGGCGTCAAGCCCGGGAGCCGCATTCTGATGGTGGGGTCGGGGAACGTCGGGCTGGTGGTGAGCTACCAGATCCTGCAGGCCGGGTGCGAGGTCGCGGCCATCATCGACGCGGCGCCGCGCATCGGCGGGTACGGCGTACATGCGGCCAAGGTGGTGCGGACCGGCGTGCCGGTGTACCTTTCGCACACCATTCTGGAGGCGGAGGGGAGGAACCGGGTGACCGGCGCTACCATCGGACAGGTGGACAAAAAGTGGCAGATTATCCCTGGTAGCGAGCGGTATTTTGAGGTGGACACCATCTGCCTTGCCGTCGGGCTTTCGCCCATGTCCCAGCTGGCCCGGATGGCCGGCTGCCGGATGACCGAAGATCCCGAAAAGGGCGGTCTGGTCCCGGTGTGCGACACCTGCGGCGAGACCTCGGTGTCCGGCATATTCTGCGCCGGGGATGTTGCCGGCATTGAGGAAGCGAGCTCGGCCATGATACAGGGTTCTTTGGCCGGGGCGGCCGCGGCCAAGCGGGGCGGGTATCTTTCCGAGGACATATTCCTGCAGCGGGCGCAGAAGCTCTATGAATCGCTGTCCCAACTGCGCAGCGGCATGTTCGGCGGGAAAAACAAGGGCCGCCCGGACATCACGGCCACCGACGAGGGCATCCCGCTGTCCCAGACGCTGCTCAAACGGGGGTACATAGACGACGAGGAGCTCAAGCGCTTCTTGGCTCCGGACGGGGAAGGGAAAAAAGGCGTGCGCCCGGTCATCGAGTGCACGCAGAACATCCCCTGCAACCCCTGCCAGTATGCGTGCCCGCGGGGCTGCATACAGGTGGGGGAGAGCATCACGGCCCTGCCCACCGTATCGGACGGCAAAGTCTGCGCGGGCTGCGGGCTGTGTGTGGCGGCCTGCTCGGGGCAGGCGATATTCCTTGTCAACGACGATTATCCCGAGGAAGGATACTCCACGGTATCGATTCCTTATGAATTCCTTCCCCTGCCCGAAAAGGGCGACGTGGGGATAGCCCTCGACCGGAGCGGCAGGCGCCTCTGTTCCGCCGAGGTGCTGGACGTGATGGCGTCGGCCGTAACCGACAAAACGGCCGTGCTCACCATGAAGGTGCCTGCTGGCATGTCCATGCGGGCGCGGTTTTTCAAATGGGAGGAGGCGCAGGACTGTGGCTGAGGTGATGGACAGGAGCATGGAACTGGGCGCGTTCGTGCCCCAGCCCGACGACGGGCTGGTCATCTGCCGCTGTGAGGAGATAACCAAGGGCGAGATACGCAGGGCCGTGCACGACGGCATGCGGAACCTGACGGAGATCAAGCGCTATCTGCGCGCGGGCATGGGCCTGTGTCAGGGCCTGACCTGTGCCCGGCTGGTGCGGAACATCGTGGCCAGGGAGCTGGGGGTCTCTCCCCTGGAGATGGAGCTTACGTCCCCCCGGTCGCCGGCGCGGCCGGTAGAGATGCGCGTCTTCGCAAACGAAAAGAGGTGAGGGCAATGGAAAAAACTGCGGACGTCATCA
>JAXGQA010000005.1:0-77827 GCA_040766645.1 Christensenellales bacterium
GCTTGCAGCGACGACGCGATTGACATTCGGACGAATGTTGTTACAATTGATACAGGATGCATGGAAATGCAAGCTGAGGAGGCATGGACGTTTATGCGATTTGACAGCCGGGATATGATAAAGGTCGCGCACTACTATTACAACATCGGATTGAACCAGCAGGAGATTGCGGACAAATTTTCCATGTCCAGGCAGAGGGTCAACCGGCTGTTAAAGCGGGCGCTTGCCGAAGGCGTTGTCGAGATAAAGGTCCGCGGTTACGACAATTCCCACGCCATGCTGGAAAGCGAGCTGGAGGAAAAGCTGGGGCTGCGCGAGGCCGTGGTGGTGGAAAGCAACGACATGAGCACCCTGAGCAGCACCAGCATCCGCTACCTCAAGGGCGTCGTGCAGGACGGCTGGACCATAGGCGTTTCCCACGGCACCTCCATCGCCAAGCTCTGTAACGCGCCGGCGGCCAAGGAAAATCATAATATCCGGGTAGTACAGCTGACCGGTGGGATGAACACCATAAACATCTCGTCGAGGCCGGACGAGATAACCATCAACTTCGCGCGCATCTTCGGCGGCGAGCCGCACGTGCTGTTCGCCCCGGCCATCGCGGACAACCCGACCCTGCGCAAGCTCATCATGGAGGAACGCCAGTTTCAGGACATCATGAAGTTGTATTCCAGCATAGACATCGCCGTGGTCTCCATCGGCGCGCTGGTGGAAAGCAACATGCTCCTGCAGGTCGGTTCGCTCCAGAAGTCAGATTTTGACATGCTCCGCGGCAAGAATTGCGTGGGCGACGTGGTTCTGCGCTTCATAGACATCCATGGCGACCTCGTCGATGAGCAGATAGACGAGCGCGTGATGAGCATACCGCTCGAGGATTATCTCAAAATAGGCCTCCGCGTGGGCGTCGCCTACGGCGCCGAAAAGGTCAATTCCATCATGGGCGCCATCAACGGGGATTTCGTAAATGTCCTGATAACCGATTCGGACACGGCCCGGCTCCTGCTGGAAGCCCAAAGCGCCGGCATCGCCTCCGCACTTTGAATTACAAAAAGCAAGCCGCGCGGTCTGCACAGTTCCGCACGGCTTGCTTTTAGAGGGTTAGGTATGGTAATGCCTTGCTATTGTGCGGGGATCCAGCTGTTTATCAGATTTTCGTTTTCGTTCATCCAGGCGCGCGCGACTTCCTTCACATCCTGATCGCTGTTCTCCTCGATATCGCCCATCAGGTCGCCCAGGGTGGAGTCGTCCATCTTGAAGTTCTTAAGAAATGCCGCAACATCAGGCATATCCTCGGACAATCCCTTGCGCGCCAAGGTATGTATCTCCTCCGCGCTTCCGTACGTCCCCTTCGGATCATCCAGAAACTTGAGCTCCCATTTGGCAAACATCCAGTGGGGTGACCAGCCGGTCACAACGATGGCATCGTTCGAGTCGATCGCCTTTTTCAGGGCAGCCGCCATAGTGGGGTCGCTGCCCGCCACCAGCTCATAATTGAGGCCGTAATCCTCTATGGCTTTATCGGTGGTTTTCATGATGCCCGCGCCCGAGTCTATGCCGATGATTTTGCCGTCAAAATCACTCTTTGCCCCGTTAAGGTCCTCTATGCTGTCAATATCCACATAGGCCGGAACCACCAGCCCAATCCGCGCGTTTTCAAAATTGACGCCGAGGTCCTCCAGCTTGTCGCCGTATTCCTCCCAATAGCTCTGGTGCGTCACCGGAAGCCACGAATCAAGGAACGCGTCCGTATTCCCGCTTGCCAGCGAGGTGAACAGCGGCGCGACGTCGGCCATGGTCATCTCCACCTCGTACCCCATTTTATCCTCGAGGACAACGGCGGCCAGATTGGTCATTGCGATGCCTTCCGCCCAGTTTACGTATCCCAGCTTGACCGTTTGCTTTTCGGTATCCCCGGTCGCCCCCTGCGCACAGCCCGCGATAAGTCCCAGGCAAAGCAGGCCGACCAGCAATATCCCTCCCAGCTTTTTCATGCGTTTATGTCTCCTTTCGTTATTTTAATTCCGGACGGGAAACGCGCCCGGAAACTATTATTTCTTTTTCTTCCGGCCGTTTCCCAGCCCCTGCGTAACCCGGTCCAGCACCCTGGCCAATATGACGACGGCAAGCCCGCCTTCAAAGCCCTCGCCGACCTTCAGCTGCGTAATCCCCTTGAGCACCGTTATCCCCAAACCTCCTGCCCCGATCATGGAAGAGATTACCACCATGGACAGCGAAAGCATGATGGTCTGGTTCAGCCCGGCCAGTATGGTGGGCATGGCCAAAGGTATCTGGACCTTATAAAGCGCCTGCCGGGGCGTCGAGCCGAAGGACCACGCCGCTTCCATGACATCCTCGGGCACTTGCCGGATGCCGAGGTTGGTCAGCCGCACGGCCGGCGGCATGGCGAAGATGATGGTAGCGACCGCTCCGGGCACCACGCCGAGGTCAAAAAAGTACACGGCCGGTATGAGATACACAAAAGCCGGCATAGTCTGCATAAAATCAAGCACAGGCCGCATGACGCGGTTGACGGTCTCTCTTCTGGACATCCAAATGCCCAGCGGAATGCCGATAATAAGCGCGATGAGCGTGGACGTTGCCACCAGCGCAAGCGTCTGCATGGTCTCATTCCAAAGCCCGATCATGTAGATGAGCGCCAGCCCGACAACCGTAAAAATGGCCACGCCCCTCCCGCTCAGCCTGTACGCGAGAAACGCGAGCAGCAGGATGAGAATAAAGAAGGGGATAACGGTGAACAGCCACGCAAACCCGTCTATGATACCGGAGAGCACGGCCTTTATCCCGTCAAACAAAGGCGCCAGATTCAAGGTCAGCCAGTCTATGATGTCTTCAAATATCTTTCCTATCGGCAAAAAATCACTCATCGTTCTCTCCCTCTCCCAGCAATCCGGCCAGCACCGACACCTTCGCTATCAGCCCCAGCACCTTCCGATCGTCATCCGCCACGACGATGGGGTATTTAGAATCGATCACCATCGGCAAAAGCTCCTCGATGCGCGCATCGGGCGACACCGTCGCAACGTCCGGGTTTGTGATTATTTCAAGCTCATTCCGCCTGGTCTTGAGCAGCCCCATCGCATCGTCGATGGTGACGATGCCCTTGAGCCGGCGCTCGCGGTCTATAACGAAAATACTGGACAGCGACGCCTGCTGCATCCGCCGCACCGCGACGCCCACACCGTCTCTTGCGGTCACGATAGGCTCGGCGGGCTTCATGATGGTGGCGGCCGTGATCACGCGGGCGCGGTTCACGCCCTGAACGAACTCCCGAACGTAATCGTCGGCCGGGTTTATGAGTATCTCCTCCGGCGTTCCGATCTGCACAAGGCCACCGTCGCGCATGATGGCGATCCTGTCCCCCATTTTCAGCGCCTCATCCAAATCGTGCGTAATGAACACTATCGTCTTTTGCATAGTGCTCTGGAGCGCGATAAGTTCATCCTGCATCTCCTTGCGGATCAGCGGATCCAGTGCGCTGAACGCCTCGTCCATTAGGAGTATGTCCGGATCGGTGGCCAGCGCCCTCGCCAGACCCACCCGCTGCTTCATTCCACCGCTGAGCTGCGACGGCATGGATTCCGCGTAGCCCTGCAGGCCCACGAGTTCCAGCATCTCCAGCGCCTTTTCCCTGCGCTCACCCTCGCCCATCCCCTGTATCTCCAGGCCGAACGCAACGTTTTCCTTTATATTCCTGTGAGGCAGCAGCGCAAAGTTCTGGAACACCATCCCGATTTTATGGCGGCGTATATGCAAAAGCTCCTCCTTGCTGCATCCCGTGACAGGAAGCCCGTCCACGGTGATCTCGCCGGCATCCGGCTCAATAAGCCTGTTGATGCAGCGGACCAGCGTGGATTTCCCGCTCCCCGAAAGCCATGATGACGAATGTCTCGCCTTCCTCCACATCGAAGCTTACATTGTTGACGCCGACCGTATGGCTGGTCTTTTCGAGCAGCTCGTCCTTTTCAATGCCGTTTTTTACCATTTCCAGCACTTTGGTCGGACTCGCGCCGAATACTTTTTGTAAGATTTCTGACTTCCAGCTTTGCCATGCTCTCTCCCCTTGCAGATGCTTTGGTTCGGGTATGCCTGATTGCGGCAAAAACTGACAACTTTCATCGCTTCATTGTTGTCAGTTTGCCATATTCGATTGTAATGTATAAGTTGTCGGAATGTCAACCCGATCGATCCGGACCAGCTTGTATTTGGGATGGATAAATAGCATAATACCTGCGCACAATGAAAGCACGGGCCGGACCCATATGAAAAATATTAAGGTGATTTTGTGAAGGATCGCGTTACATCTCCTGTTATGCCCAGATTGCGTTCAATATAGCCAAGCGGATCGCAGACGGAGATTTGAAGGAACATACGAGAATCTTCGGCCGCTCCATCCTGTCCTCCGAGTACGGTGTTTCCCCCGAAACGATACGGCGCTCGCTCCGGCTTCTGGCCGACATGGGCATCGTCGAGATACGCCAAAACAGCGGTGGAATCATATTGTCACAGGAAAAGGCCAAACAATACATCCTGCGTTTTAATGAATACATGGACATTCGCGGGCTGCAGCGAAAGCTCCGCGAGCTTATGTCCGAGCAGGAAAAAACCAGCCGGGAAATCCTCAGCATCGCGACGCCATCGTGTATACCAACGAAAAATTCCATAAGTACAACCTGTTTCAGGCCTATGAAGCCATCGTACCCTCAGGTTCCCCGTTGAGCGGGCTGAAACTTACCGAGGTCGGCTTCTGGCAGCATACGGGAGCAACCGTCATCGCCATCCGCCGCGACGACAAGATCATACTTTCGCCCGACCCCAAGCTCGAGCTGCAGGACATGGATAAAATTGTTTATATTGGAAACATCACGACCATAGACGCCATGGAAGCCTTTTTAAAGGACCCTGTCATATTGAATTACGATAACGGCTGACTGGCTTTTTTTGCGCCGCATTTCTCCATATTAATTATTGCTTCCCCCCTGCTCCGCCCAAAATTTTTTATCCAAATGTTTGCTATAAATTTAACAGCGTGCCACAATGATTTCCGGAGGTGGCTGCTTGTATGTACAAAATCGTGAGGAAGCGGGAGCTGAATGCACAGGTGCAGCTGATGGAAGTGGAAGCGCCGCGGGTGGCGAAGAAGTGTCTGCCGGGGCAGTTCATCATATTGCGGGTGAACGAGGAAGGCGAGCGTATCCCTTTGACGGTGGCCGACTTTGACCGGGACAGGGGGAGGGTGACCATCATCTACCAGATTGTGGGCAAGACCACCATGCTGCTGAGTGAAATCGAGGAAGGCGGGTACATCGCCGACGTGGTCGGGCCGCTGGGGAACCCGTCCCACCTGGAGGGCATCGGGAAAGCGGCGGTGATCGGCGGCGGGCTGGGCTGCGCCATCGCCTACCCGCAGGCCAAGGCCCTGCACCAGATGGGCGCGAAGGTGGACATCATCGCGGGGTTTAGGACCAAAGACCTCGTGATACTCGAGGACGAGATGAAGGCCGCCAGCGACAACCTGTACGTAATGACCGACGACGGGAGCTACGGCGAGCACGGGCTGGTGACCGACAAGCTGGAGGCGCGCATCAAGGAAGGTGCGGAGTACGACACGGTCATCGCGATCGGTCCGCTGATCATGATGAAGTTCGTGTGCAAGCTGACCGAGAAGTACGGGCTTAAGACGGTGGTCAGCATGAATCCCATCATGATAGACGGCACGGGGATGTGCGGGGGCTGCCGGGTGACGGTGGGCGGCGAAACGAAGTTCGCCTGCGTGGACGGCCCGGAGTTCGACGGACACAGGATAGACTTCGACGAGGTGATACGCCGCGCTTCGATGTACAAGCCGCAGGAGCAGCAGGCAATAGAGCAGCATAAATGCAGGATGGAGGGTGTTTTCAATGGCTGAAAAGAGGAACATGGCGCAGGAAAAGACCCCCATGCCCGAGCAGGACCCCAACGTGCGCAACAAGAACTTCGAGGAGGTCGCGCTGGGGTACACGCAGGAGATGGCGGTCAATGAAGCCGCGCGGTGCCTTGGGTGCAAGAACCCGGCCTGCGTGCAAGGGTGCCCTGTCAACGTGAAGATACCTGAGTTCATCAAGCGCATTGAGGAAGGCGACTTCAAGGGCGCGTACCTGAAGCTGAAGGAGACCAACTCGCTGCCGGCGGTGTGCGGGCGGGTGTGCCCGCAGGAGAGCCAGTGCGAGAGCAAGTGCGTACGCGGGAAGAAGGGGGACCCGGTGGGCATCGGGCGGCTGGAGCGGTTCGCGGCGGACTGGTACCTGCAGAACTGCGACGAAAAGCTTCAAAAGCCGGAGTCCAACGGCCACCGGGTGGCCGTGCTGGGCGCGGGTCCGGCCGGGCTGACCTGCGCGGGGGACCTGGCGCAGCTGGGGTACGAGGTGACGGTGTTCGAGGCGTTCCACGCGCCGGGCGGCGTTCTTATCTACGGCATCCCCGAGTTCAGGCTCCCCAAAGCCATCGTGAAGCACGAGATAGACAAGCTCCAGGAGATGGGCGTTAAGATAGAGACCAACACCATCGCAGGCAAGGCCGTGTCCATAGACGAGCTGTTCGAAGAAGGGTTCGAAGCCATATTCATCGGCACCGGGGCGGGGCTGCCCGCCTTCATGAACATACCCGGGGAGAACCTCAACGGCGTGTTCTCGGCCAACGAGTTTCTGACCCGCATCAACCTGATGAAGGCGTATAAAGAGGGGTACGACACCCCCATCTTCCGGCCGAAATCAGTCGCGGTGGTGGGCGGCGGGAACGTAGCCATGGACGCGGCACGGTGCGCCAGGCGGATGGGCGCGGAGACGGTATACATCGTGTACCGGCGCAGCGAAGTCGAGCTGCCGGCGCGCGCCGAAGAGGTGCACCACGCCAGGGAAGAGGGCATCATATTCAAGCTGCTGTGCAACCCGGTACGGATACTGGGCGACGAGAAGGGCTGGGTCAGGGGCATCGAGTGCATAGAGATGGAGCTGGGCGAGCCGGACGCGTCCGGCCGCAGGCGGCCGGTGGAGAAACCGGGGAGCGAGTTCACGCTGGACGTGGACGGGGTGATCATGGCCATCGGCACCTCCCCCAACCCCATATTGAAGAAGACCACCCAGGGGCTGGAGACCAACAAGCGCGGCTGCATCGTGGCCGACGAGGAGACCGGGCAGACGTCCATCCCCGGCGTGTACGCCGGCGGGGACGCCGTCACCGGCGCCGCCACCGTCATCCTCGCCATGGGCGCCGGCAAAAGGGCCGCCGCTGCCATTGATAAGTACATCAGGAAAAAGGCGTGAGCATAGGACCGACACAAAAAACCTCGCGGGTATATCTCAGCGAGGTTTTTTTACACTGAAAGAATATTGGCGCCCTCAGGCGTTACAGGCATTTTTTGCGTAGAGATAATTATACAATCCGAGATGCCGCAATTCGTCCGTGATGATCTCAGCCACCATATTGATATACCTTCGATGCCCCATCGCAAACAATATGGTCCGATACTTTCTAACCGCGTTTTGCTCCCCCAGCAGCGCGGTTTTCAAGCCGTCACAATAGGACGCAGGCTTTACAAAATCGTTTCCCGGATACTCTGGCAGACTATATCCCGTCAATGCGTAATAAAGCTGCCGGAACATACCATAGTGCTTCATCTCATCTTCCATGATCCCGGTGATGATTTTTTTGTCTGCCGCTGACGGAGCTTCGCTGATTAAGTATGCATAGAACATTTGGTCTTCGTTTTCACCCTGTACTGCATCCTGTATCGCCTGAAGGGCCGTGCCCATATTCTCGTTGGGATCGTACGGATCGGCGGACCGGGTTTGCTGCGGTATTGTTGCATATCTCCCGGTTGAGTAGGTGTTCAACATGTCCATGTCGTTCATTGCGGAATTCCTCCCAATGGTTTTATGATTATTATATGCGTTCCGCTCCCCAATCGCTTATCGCATGGGCTTCATGCATAGAACCGTCCGTTTTCGGGATACTGACTTAACTGTTTAAGGCCAACTTTATCGGTTTGGGCAGATTATGTCCTACCCCTCTGTTGAATCCAGGGCTTTGTCCGTGCGGACTGCGTACCTGGTCGCGAACGTCAAAAAGACCGCGCCGCAGTTTATATCCATCACCCCGCGGTGGCTCACCCGCTTTGGGGAATAGAAGCCGCTTGAAACCGGCATCTTCCGGCTGAACCGGGTCAGGCCGGGGACACCTTCATCGATACCCTGTGTGCGCAGACCAGCAGCGAGATATTCCGGAAGGTTCATCATCAACAGCGACGATTACGGCCTCCTGAAAAACGCGGACGCCGGTCAGCGGATAAAGGTGCGGTTCATGGGCATTGACAATCATGGGATAAATCCCATCATGGTCGGCGCCAGGATAATTGCTGGCAGTCGGCGTCGCCATATGCCATCAATGACGCTCCCTTTCCGAACCGCTAGCATACGTTGGTTGCTTCGAGCATCTGCATAATCCCGCAGCGCTCCCCGCCGGTTTTTCTCATCATACTGTTTTCCCTGCCCGGTTGCACGTTATCTTTTACACATTTTTTTCGTTTTACTCCGGCATAAGGCAACGCCGCCGGGGGCAGAATAGATACAACACACAAAGAAGGGAGTCAAAACATGGCAAATGGCGACGGCAAACGGCAGAGGAAACAGCAGCGCAAGATGAACACCGAAGTGTCCGCCGAACTTGGGGTCGAGACGCGCGAGCAAAGCGACGCGCGCGCGGCCAAAAACGCCAACGCGGGGACGCAGATTTATCGGCGCTCGAAAGACAGCAGCGATCAGTAACCAACCCCAAAAAGCCCGCAGCTTATGCGGGCTTTTTCTGTTTTTGGCGGTAAATTCCCCAAGGTAAGCAATAATCGCCGCGCAGAATGAATAAATACTGTTCAAAAGATGTTTTTTTGCAGGGGAGTATCCGAACGGAATAATGTTGGGAGGAATCGGAAAAATGTCTAATCGTTTGTGCCCGAAATGCGGCAAGGAGTTGAGTGAAAACGCCCGAATCTGCGGTGCGTGCGGCGCCAACCTCGATGCGCCCGCAAATGACCCGCCGCCCCAGACCGCTCCCCGGGCCAACGCGCCCCGGGCGAATGAACCGCAGACCAACGCTTCCCGGGCCAACGCGCCCCAGCCGGCGGCACAGCGGCCCGCTTCCCGGCCGGCGTGGCGGAGCAAAGTGAAACCTAAACCGTGCTGGGGGCTTATCGCCGGACTGGCCGTGGCCGGCATAATCATCATCGTTGCCGTGCTTTTCCTGACCGGCGTACTCAAGCTTGGCGGAGCCGCCATCGCGCCGGAGGAGCTGAACGGGAACTGGACCGGGACCATCAAATTCGACCTGGTCGCGGGGACCGGGGAAAACGCGAACAATTTGCGCTCGCGGACCGGCGAGTCGCATCCCTTCGCGCTGACGCTGGCCCTCGGGGAGAACGGCAAGGGCACGGCTGCCATCGATTCGGCGACCATCCCCGCCGAGCTTAATGGCTCGACCCTGAAGCTCAGCGGCCAGCTCAATTCGTCCGCGACCTTCGACTACATCGGCGAGATTTCCAAGGCGGACGGCCGCTATGTTATGACCGGCGACTATACCATCGCCTACTCCGGGATGACGCTGCAGGGCAAGCTGACCCTCACCTTGAGCACCGCGAATTCAAACGCCCTGCTGCCGTCACCGGCCGAATAGTTCTCCCCTGACAAGCGGGCGGCACAATACCGTCCGCCAACCTCGATATGGAATGGGACAGGCTTTGCGCCGCGCGACCTTTGCGGTGCAGGCCCGTTCTCCCGCGTGCCGCCTCCCGCACGCACAAAAAGGGAGCGGCTTTTACGCCGGTCCCTTCACCGTTTATCGTTTGTCCCGCTTTAGAATACGGGGATGGACATACCCTTGTACGTTTCCTCGATGAACGTACGGACCTTGTCCTTCTTCAGCGCCGCCATCAGAGCCTGGATATCATCCCTTTCCCCGTCATCCTTACGTATCCCTGCCCATCGTCGAGCACGGGCAGTCGCTGGGTCTGACGTTCAATGCAATATACACCGGGTTTCTGGGTTGCAGGTACAGCTCGTACGCGAGGCGGTGGATGAACATGGCGAAAATGTCCGGATAGGAAAATTTGTTGTTTGTGCCGGTAACGGCGCCGCCGGAAATCCCCGAAGGCCATTTCTATTGCGGGGCCGCCGCCATGTCCTCCTCGCGTAAACGCACCGCTTGTCGCGCATGAACGTCGCGTCGGACGCTATCGCGGAGAGTCCGGCCGAGATGTCTTCACACGTTTGCCCCTGTCACCGGCCGTTACCCCGGATCATACGGACGAACGCCTCGGCCAGCGCAGGGTCGAACTGCGTCCCGGCACACCGGATTATCTCCTCAAGCGCTTCTTCCTTGCTTTTGGCCATGCTGCCGTCCGGGGTATGTACCATGCGGTCGTAGCTTTCGACTATCGAAATGACCCGCGCCAGCAGCGGTATCTCCTCGCCGCGCAGCCCTTTGGGATACCCGGATCCGTCCCACCGCTCGTGGTGGGCCAGAACAACCTCGGCAAGGTCCACCGTGCCGTCGAAGGAATGCAGTATCCTGTATCCTACGATTGGATGCTGGCTCATCTCGCTCCATTCAAGGCTGGTAAGCATTTTCTGATTGAGTATACCGGGGTCCAATACGATCTTGCCGATGTCGTGCAGGCGGGCGGCTTCCTTGACCCGGCGGACGTCCACCTTTGGCAGCCCCAGCGCCCGGCCGAACTTCTGGCAAGCGCTGACCCTGCGGGCGTGGTCCTCTCGCCGGGACTGTTCTCGAAGAGCGTCTGCAGAATGGCCTCGAACGCACGGCTGCGCACCTCGTCCCGCTCCAGTCGTTTGGCCGAATACATCCGGGCTTCCGCGCTGGCCAGCACCTGCATGATGTCCTTCCTGCGGATGGCGCTTGGTATCAAATCCGATGGAGAGGCTCCCCCGGATGGCGCGTATCTGCTGCTTCGCGACCTCGCTCTGTATCCGCTCGACGATGCCCCTGGCGTCCTCGGGGCCTGTCCGGGGAAGCAGGATAACGAATTCGTCTCCGCCCCAGCGCGCGATAATGTCATCCGCGCGGCAGACCTTTTGCATGACCTCGGTCACCTTTTCCAGCAGCATGTCCCCGAAGGCGTGCCCGAAGATGTCGTTGGTCAGCTTCAGGCTGTTAACGTCGCCCATGACGATGGAAATGGGGAGGTTCCGGGGGGTATCCAGCCGCAGCAGCTCCTCCTCGAAAAAGCGCCGGTTGTACAGCCCGGTCAGCGAGTCGTGGAAGCTCATGTACTCTATTTTTTTGCGCTGCTCCTTTTTGTCGGTGATGTCCCGGAACACCAGAACGACGCCGACGGTCGCCCCCGCGTCGTCGGTTATGGGGGCGGCGCTGTCCTCCAGATAATACTGCCTGCCGTCCTTTGACGTAAGCACGGCGTGGTTCCCCAGCTCCTGTACCCTGTTGGTTTCAAACACCCTTTCGATCGGGTCATCCACCGTAAACCCCCTTTGCTCGTGGGTCAGCGAAAAGACCTCCTTATACGGCGTGCCCTTTGCCTCCTCCAGCGTCCAGCCGGTCAGCCTGCACGCGACGCCGTTGAGCATCTCGATGTTCCTGTCCGGATCGATGACCATAACCCCGTCCCCGATGGACATGAGTGTCTGCAGGTATTTCGTGCGCTCATAGGCGAGGTTCTCCTGTGCCTCCCTGCGCTGGACGGCGTTCCAAACCCCGCTCATCAAAAGGGTCATCTCGTAGATGTCGGCATCGTCGTAATCTGTCGGCTTGTTCCCGAACCCGGCCACCGCGACTATTTTGCCGTCCATGAACACGGGAATGGACATATACCGCGTGAGCGCGACGTGGCCCTGGGGGTATCCTTTTTTCAGCGGATTGGGCGCGGCGAAATCGTTGACGATAATGGGCTTGCGCTGCCGGACGACCTCGCCCCAGATGCCCGTATCGGCAAGCGGATAAACGGAGGGCACGTTTTGGACACTGCAATCTTTCATCACGCCTCTCGTCCAGAAGTTAAGCGTGAACTCCTCCCTGTCCTCGTCATACAGGTATATGTAGCCGTACCGGCTGCCCGAAAGCTCCAAAAGCTGGTGAAGCGCATAATCGAGCTGTTCCTGCGTGCTTTTGAAGCTGCGGGTGATAACATCCAGCAGTATTTTGTTCCGCTTCAGCATCCGCTCCTGCGCCATCATGCGGTTGTGATCTTCGGTGATGTCGGCGACGTAGGAGCCGACGCCGTATTTCCCGTTGTTCATGCGTACCGGAAACTTGGTGGTTCTGTAGACCCTGCCCTGAAAGATCGCCCTGTCCTCCACCTCAGTCCCCCGCTCCAGCGCGGCGCGGTCTATCGCTGTCCTGAGCTGTGCGCGCTCCGGCTCCAATATCTCCGCGTCTTCTTTGCCGATGACCTCCTCGGGCGGGTGTCCGCACGCGGCGGCAAACGCCTTGTTAACGAACACGTATCTCAGGTTCTCGTCCTTGAGATAGACTATGTTCTCGTCCGCATCCAGAAATGTCTTCAACAGCGCGTTGGCGTTCGCGTATTCCTTTTTTGCGGCGGAAAGCGAGCGGTTGCTCCTGAAAAGCAGTCCCAGCAGGGCCAGCAGGATAATGATCGCGGCGGTGCCGCCGGCGACGACGCCGGCCTCCATGCTTTCATGGTGCGCCTCCAGCGCGATATTTTCGGTTATGTCGCGGACCACCGACAAAAGCGCCGTCTTTTTGTTGAATTTGAACGGGTTTGAAGATATCTCGACGGTCCGGACATCGCCGTTTGCCAACCGGTGCGTCGTTTTTCCTTCTGTGTCCGGCTGTCCCGGTCCATCGGCATTCTGCTGTTCCTGCCCGGCAATCTGCCCGATGTTCATGGACTGAAGCTGCTGGACCGTATACCCGTAAAAGTCCGCCGCGGCCTTGTTGGCATACAGTATGGTCCCGTCTTCCGGATCGGTGACCAGCACCACCGTCTTACTGTCGTCGAACAGCTTTTGCAGGTCGGTCATATACACGGCCGGCGCGGCCTCTGCCGTGGGCAAAAAGCAAAAAAACGCTATTATGATAAGGCTTATCAGGAGAATACGTTTTTTCACAATTTTGCCCCCCATTCATGTATTGTCCGGCTGCCACATCAGCCCGGCGGCGGTGCGGGGGCCATCTCTTGGAAACGGCCTGTCCTGCCGCGGTCGCCCGGAGATGTGTCCTGCATTATCATACTCTTACTAGTATACACTCCAACTACTTCTAAAAAAGCCTGCTTACGGCATATATTTTTATTTTTTACCATCAGTTTACCGTATGCTCTTTTTTGTTTCCATTGTCTCGCCGTGCCCGTTTCTGACGGACGCACCGAAAGAAGGCCTCCATGGTCGGGAATCTCCGGCCGCAAGTCCACCCTTCCAATATTTGCCATAAATGCGGGGAAAATTAAAAACAGGGAAATGGCAGGCGGCAGAGCGTTTCCCAACGGAATACGCCATACCTTTGGGGGTCCCCGCCATTTCCCTGTAGGGGGAGAGCTGCATTATCCGTTCCCGTACCCGCCCCGGCCGGGCGGCGCAGAATCGAACCTGCCGCTGTGAACATAATGCATCAGCCGGTTTATGCGACCTTAAACTTTACCGAAAGCTCCAATATGCTTGTCCCGGGATGGTCAAAAAGATATTCCCGTATGGCCCTGTAGATTTCATTGACACTCATCCTGCGCGCATACTTCGCAGAACGTAGCGCCCTTCCTGGAAGAAAACATCTTGTTGCATTTAGCGCAGCTTTTGACTTCTTCCATGAAAGCACGTCCTTATCACATCCATGCCGCATTCCCGCAGAGGTCCGCCTCGCGCAGCCTGTCCGCCCATTGTGCCCGCAGGCGTATCGCCTGGTTCCCGGTCCCGGGAGGGGCCTGGGGAGCGGCTGCGCATCCGCAAAGCTTTCGCTTCTGCAAAAAGCTGCAATGACAAAGCCATTCAGTCAGGGAATCCGTCGTCCTTTTTCCGTCCGATTATCGGCAGACTGCCTGCGCCTTTCCCGGTCCGGTCCGGCGCCAGGTTTGCCTCCATACTTGCCCATGCCGGCAGCGGCGGGCAGAGCGCCGAGGTCCTCCTCGGGATATTCATGACCAGCGATATGGCCGATGCCCTGTCTCTTACGTATCCGTCGTTCAGCTTGAACCTGCCGACCTCCTCGCGCAGCGTGGCGGCCCTGCGCCGACATCTCCTCGCTGGTGGCCGAGTTTTCCTCCGCGGTCGCCGCGTTGGTTTGCACTACGGCGGATGCACAGTTGAGACCCTGCTTGATCTGCTCGATGGCCGCCGCCTGCTCGGCGAAGCTGCCTCTATCTTCTCGATGCTCTCCACCGCCCTGGCGGCCTTCTGTCCGACATCCTGCGAGTATCTGCGCGGTCTGTTCGGTTATCTGCGTGCCTTCACCACCGTGGCAACGAACGCCTATGTCAGCTCAGCCGTCTGCTTGGCGGCCTCCGCCGACTTGGCGGCGAGGCTGCGCACCTCGTCGGCCACCACCGCGGAACTTCCCCTTGCCGGCGTTGCCCGCACGCGCGGCCTCTGTAGCGGCGTTCAGCGCGAGTATGTTGGTCTGGAACGCGATGTCCTCTATTACCTTGGTGATGTTGGCAATCTGGCCGGACGAGGAATCGATGCCGGCCATCGCCTCGGTCAGCCGCTTCATGTGCTCGTTTCCGGCGGTGACGCCCGAGCCGGCCTGTTCGACATACTGTGTCGCGATCTTCACGTTCTCGGAATTCTCCGCGGCCTGATCGGCTATCTTGCTGACCGATTCGGAAAGCTCCTCGACGGAGGACGCCTGTTCGGTCGAGCCGGTGGCCAACGCCTGCGCCCCGCTTGCGACCTGCGCGGCGCCGGTGCTGACCTGCTCAGCGGCGGTGTTGATGGTCTGCATGGTGTGATTGAGGTTGGCAACCATATCCTCGATCGAGATTTTAAGCGCCTTAAAATCGCCGGGATACTCGATATCCACACTGATTCGGAGGTCCCCCCTGGCGATAAGGCCAAACTTCTCCATAACATCTCGGAGAATAGCGCTCTGCATCTGGTTGCTTTCTTTGATGAGCCTGGCCATCTGCCCCAATTCATCGCGGCTTTCATACCTGATTTCGGACTTCATGTTGCCCTTGGAGATTTCGCCGAACACGTCCACGATTTCCCTGACCGGGGTGAGGATGGATTTTCTGATAATCAGCGTGATCACAACCGTCAGGGCCACGGCTGCCACGCCGCAGGCGATGAGTACGATCCATGCCGTATTGGCGGCAGCCTCGGCGTCCAGCTTCTGCTGCGCGGCGCGTGCATCCGCTGTTGCGGTGAAATCAACAAGGATATCCGTCGCCCGGTCCATGACGGGCACGTATTCGTTTTCAAACAGCACTGTGGCCTGCGCACGGTTCTGTCCGGTCGGATTTTGAAGCAATTTGCTGATTTCCCGCCTCGTAGCGCCTGCTTTTGCATAAAGGTCCGACAACTCGGCAAGCTTTTGGTCACGGCTTGTATCCCGCTGGTTGGCGGCATATGTATCCAGCTCGGCCAGCAATGCCTCGGCGTCCTGCTGTGCCGAATCGAGGAACCCTTCAATATCCTGGGCGTCCGTTTCGGCAAGCGCTTGGGCCAGGTAGCGCTGGATCGATACGGTATTCCTGCGGATGACCCACAGGCTTGTGTTGTTGGGCAGCGTGTACTGCGCATAGGAATTGATTTGAGCATTGATGCCGTTCATGCTTAAGACAGACATCACGATGGTCGCAAGCATCAGCAGCAGAACGATACCGAAACCGACAATGAGTTTCATGCTGATGGACAGGTTCTTCATGAAATTGGAATTTCTCTTTTCGCGTTTGGCGCACTCGATCTGTTTCTTCATTTTACCTACCTTTCCTGATTCTCCCCTTATTCAAAGGCCAATTCAAATGTGGCCTGAGTTTCCGCTTTGGCGTTCTTTTTCCAAATATAAAGGCGGGACAGCCCGGCACCTGGCCTTAACGGCCCGCCGACACGCTCCGATCCGTTGGCAGCGTCCGCCGCGCCCGTCTGACCGGGCGCGGTCCTCATTGCCTGGTCCGGTCAATAAGCACCAGGTCCATAAACTCCGATGCGGTGATCTTGACCGGCATCCTGCCTGCCTTTTTAAATATCAGGTAGTTCCCGTCGGTGTGCGCGCTCTGAAACAGGTCCTGATCCCTGAGCATCCCGAAACGCGCGGTGTTCAGCCTCGAGCGAAAATCGAAACGGATGGTCGTGCCCGTTTCCATGTCCACCTCGATCTGGTAGTCGGGCAGGGCGTGCACGTACTTGAAATAGCCGTCGCCCTTTGCGTCCGGTACACCATTAATAGTAGACAGCGCGCCGGCCTTTCTTATACCCCGTTTTGGGGTATTTTTGCGTTTTTCGTCCCCGTTCCCGTCCGCACGCGGCTGGATGAGCGGGTCGATAAGCCCCAGTTTGACCATCACCTCGATGAGCTTCCTGGTGTCGATGGGCTTGGCCGCGTAGGCTTCGCAGCCGTAGTCAAAGGCTGTCCTGACCATCTGGGCCTCGGCCAGCGCCGTGGTCATGATGATTTTCACGCGGTTTTCCCGTGCTATGCCGTACTGTTTTTCCAGATCCCTTATGGTTTTGAGCGTCTTCACACCGTCCACCTTGGGCATCATGATATCCAGACAGATAAGCCGATACGGCTCGTTGTCCTTTAAGGCCATGAGGAACGCGTCCAGCGTTTCCAGGCCATCCACGACCAGATCGCACTCTCCGTACTTTGAAAGGAATTTGTTTAAAAACTTTCTGCTGACCAGATCGTCTTCGGCTATCAATATTTTCATAACCCCATCCTCCTAACGAGCGCTGTATCCGTCTATGATTTTACGGCAGTGCTTTGCCGCCGCTTCCCAATCGTACTTTCTCGCGGCCAGCTCGGTTTTGAAAGCCAGCTCCATCAGCTGGTCCTGCCCGGTCTTTATCGCAATCTTCTTTATCCTGTGCGCGGTTTCCTCAAGGTGCAGATACCTTTCCTCCTTCAGGATGTCCGCCATCCTCCGCAGCAGCTCGTCAAGCCCGGCCAAATCGCCGGCGTCCTCCCGGGCGGACGCCTTTTCCTCCCGGCCAAACACCAGCTCGCCGCTTTCGCTCAGCCGGACGTGGCCGTATTTTTTCGAAGTTTCAGGATCCACCAGCGTGACCGGCACTTCCGACCCGCTGACCGTATTTCCCGAAACCATCCTGTCGAACTCGCTGCCCTCGACGATGATGGACGAGAAGGGCTGGTTCCTGTCCCCGTCGCGCATCCCGCCCATGGCATCCTCCGGCCGAAGCCCCAGGTCCACCGTGAACCTGAACACGCTCCCCTTACCCACCTCGCTCTCGGCGACGATCTTTCCGCCCATCATCTCGGCCAGCTGCTTGCTTATGGCCAGTCCCAGCCCGGTCCCGCTGTATCTGCGTGTGTTCGAGCCGTCGACCTGGCTGAAACGCTGAAACAGAAGGTCCATCTTCTCGGGAGAGATGCCTATGCCGGTGTCGGCCACATAGAACTCCACCATGATGCTTTTGCCGATCTCCCGAATCTTGCGGACCGCTATCTCCACCCGCCCCTTGTCGGTGAACTTGACCGCGTTCCCGATGAGGTTGTTGAGTATCTGGCGCAGGCGGTCGGGGTCGCCGCTCAAATGCTGCGGGATGTCGGGCGCGAAGGAATACAGCAGGGACAGGCCCTTTTCCCGGGCAAGGACCGTGTGGATCTTGACGATCTCCTCCATCAGCTCCGTGATGTCGAACCCGATGTCCGCGATAGTTATTTTCCCGGACTCGATTCTCGAAAAGTCGAGGATATCATTGATGACCTTCAGCAGGGCGCTCGCGCTCTGCTGTGCCATCCGGATATATTCCGTCTGCTCCTCGTCGGGGTCGGACATCATCAGAAGGTCCAGCATGCCGATAACGCCGTTGAGGGGCGTGCGTATCTCGTGGCTCATATTGGCCAGGAACTCGCTCTTGACCCGGTTGGCTGATTCCGCTTCCTCCCGGCCCCGCTGCAGGGCCGCCTCGTAATCCTTCTGCTCGGTGATATCCTCCACAGCCACCACAATCTGGTCTTCCGCCGTGATGGAAAGGGGTAAAAAGCTCATCTTCAGCCAGATGTTCACCGGGCTGCTGCCGTTGAAAAAAGTCCGGTTCAGGACCACGCCCTTGCGGCTGATCCCTTCTCCGCTGACCGCGAGGAGATTCCGGTGTATCTTGCACCGCCGGCATCTTTCGCTTTTGCCGCAGCCCTTTTCATAGCTGTTCACGCAGTGTGTGCCGTCCCCGAAGCGGCAGCCCAGGAGGTCCGATTCCTCCAAGCCAAAAATGTCCAGCATGGGCTTGTTTGCCCACTTCATGACGCCTTCCCCGTTCATCAGCAAAAGGCCGACGGGCAGCGCTTCCAGCACCTCCCTGAGGCTGTTCTTCTCGCTTCGTATGGCTTCTTCTATATTCTTGATGCGGTCGATGTCGCGGAACACCTCCACCACGCCGTCCGCCGCGCCGCGCTCGCCTTTGATGGGGGAACATCTCGCCGCGACGTAGTGCAACCCGCCCTCCCTGGTAATAAGCGCGGACTTGTTTTGCAGCCCCACCGTCCCCCCCTGCTCCAGCACGGCCCAGACCGGGCTTTCCAGCCGCCTGCCCGAATCGTAGTCGACCAGCGGGAACACCTCGGAAAACCGCCTTCCGGCCGCTTCCCCGGTGCTCCAGCCGGTCAGGCGCTCGCCCGCGGCGTTGATGTACACCACCAGGCCCTGACTGTCGGTCAGGATAACGCCTTCGCCTATGCAGGACAGCGCGACGGCCATGAGGCGCGTACGGTCTGTCCGCGTTTCCCTGTACAATTCAAAGCGCCTCCTTTATTTTGGGATGGGTTGACGCTGCACTTCGACTCTGCCGGTCCTCACGTCCAGGGTGATGGTCCTGCTCTGGCTTCCGCGAAGGTCTGACTTTCGCGCGGTCAGCCCCAGCAGCGCCAGTGCCCGTTTGGCGGCGTCGATATTCTTCCTTCCGACGTTGTATATGTCCTGATTCTGCGGGGAATCCGCGCCGCCGTACATCTGGATGACCAGCTCTTCCTTCCTGCAGCCGTACTTTCTGCACATCGCGCTTATCAGCAGCGGGATGCCCGTTTCGGCAAAATAGGCGGGGCGCGTGACCCTGTCCTTATCGTCCAGAGGGGTAGGGAGGACCACATGGACCATCCCCGCCGCCCTTTTTACGGAGCTGTACGCCGTAACCGCCACGCAGGACGCGAGGGCAAAGGTCCTTATGACGTCTTCTGCCCGGTCGCTCACAACGTATTCACCCATTCCTGCAACCACTTCCATTATCCGTCCCCCACTCAGGCGCCGCTCCGCAGACAGCGTTCGACTGCCCGTATCTCCTGCCGGCACCCTATTCTTTGCGGTAGACGGCGGGCATGATGTATTTATAGCGCGTGGCCTCCCGGTCCAAACCCTCCGAAAGCCCGATGAACAGGTACCCTCCGGGTTCGGTTATGTCGTAGAGCCGGTCAGCCAGCCGCCGCTTGGTTTCGTTGTCGAAATAGATCATTACGTTCCTGCAGAATATCACATGCATGTTCCGTCTGAAGGGAAACGCGTTGTTCATGAGGTTCATGCTGCTGAAGATGACCTCGTCCCGTATCCTGTCGGCCACGATGCAGTTCTTCCCGTCGTGCTCCCTGAAGTACCGTTTCCGCCACGCCGCGGGGAGGCTCGCGACCTTGTCCTTCGCGTAAATGCCCGCTTTGGCGGTGGCCAGCGCGCCCGCCGAGATGTCGGTGGCCAGTATTTTGGTGTCCCACGCGCCTTTGTCAAAGCCGAAGAACTCGTCGATGATCATGGCCAGCGTATAAGGCTCTTCCCCGGTGGAGCAGGCCGCGCTCCAGATCCGCAGGTCCTTATTCCGCACCGTTTGCACCAGGTACGGCAGCACCTTGTCCCGGAAATAATGAAAGTGGTCCGGCTCCCGCATGAAAAAGGTGTAGTTGGTGGTTATCCTGTCCAGCATCGTAGACAGGGCCTGACCCGTTTTGTCCGATTCCACGTATTCCATGTACTCTTTCAGGCTCTTCATGTTCATGCTTGAAAGGACGTGGTTGAGCCTTCCGGCCACAAGCGTCTTTTTTTCGTTTTTGAAGTATATCCCGTAGTTGGTCTTTACGTAATCGGCAAACTCCCTGAATTCCTGTTCCTGAATGACGACCATATGCCTTCCTGCCTTATACATCCTTACAAAGAAAGGAGGGCCGTGAGGCTCTCCTCCTTCACGCTTTTCCCTCAGCCTATGCTGTTGAGCATAACCAGTTCGTCGTCGGTCAAAAGCTTCTCGCAGTCCAGAAGGAGCTTGACGTCCCCGCCTGACTTGCCTATGCCCTTGATGTATCTGTGCCCCTCTTCTCCGATGTTGGGCGGAGGGACGATCTCCTCGTCCTCTATGGCCAGCACCTCGGAAACGCGGTCCACAATAAGGCCTATCGATTTGGCGTTGGTATCGATGACGATGATGCAGGTCATGTCGTCATAGTCCCGGGCCGGTTTTTTGAAGCGGAGCCTCGCGTCCATGACCGGGATGATCTTCCCGCGCAGATTGGTGATGCCCCGCACATACTCAGGCATCTCGGGCACCTCGGTGATGGGCTGGATGCCGATAATCTCGGTGATGTGCCGGATCTCCATCCCGTACATCTCGTTCCCCAGTGAAAAGATGAGATACTTTCCCTTAAGCGTATCCTCTTCCTGTTCCTGCAGGTTCAGGACCGCCGCCGTTGTCGCCTGTGTCATCTTCATATTCCCCCTTCTTTTTCTCTGTTCTATGGCGTTTCATACCGCTATGCCGGACACGGAGCCCTTCATGCTGACCAGCCTTCCGATGTTGAGGATAAGGCTTATGCTCCCGTCTCCCAACAGCGTGCAGCCGGCAATCCCGTCTATCTTCCTCGTGCGCACGATATAATCGGGCAGGGCCTTGACCACCACCTGATACTGCCCGATAAGCTCGTCCGCGAACAGGCAGAGGCTCCTGCCGTCCTGCTCCACCATCAGCATGATGCCCTGCGTGAAGTCGGTGACATCGGTTTCCACCGCGTACATTTTGTGGAGCCGGAGGATGGGGTAGCACTGCCCGCGGACCATGATCATCTCGTTGCCGTCGGGGTCCTTCAGGATGTCCCTCTCCGCTGCCCTGAAGCTCTCCTTTATCGAGATTGTGGGCAGCGTATACCTGGCGTCGCCCACGCGGATATTCATCCCATCGATGATGGCGAGAGTGAGCGGTATCTTCAGCGTGGTAACTGTTCCGGCGCCTTCAACGCTGTCCACCAACACCGAACCGCCGACCGCCGCTATGTTCCGCGCCACCACGTCCATCCCGACGCCCCGGCCGGAGAACTCGGTGACGGTTTCGTTGGTGGAGAAACCGGGGTGGAAGATAAGGCCGTAGATCTCCCTGTCGGTCATATCATCCGTCCTGCTGATGATGCCCTGCGCCATTGCTTTTTTGAGTATCTTTTCCTTGCTCAGCCCTCTGCCGTCGTCCCGGACGATGATGAGGACATCGCTCCCGGCGTTCTTGGCTTCCAGCGTCACCTGGCCGATCCTCGGCTTGCCGCTTGCCGCCCGGACCCCGGCATCCTCGATGCCGTGGTCGATCGAGTTGCGGACCAGATGCATCAGCGGGTCGGAAATATGCTCGATAATGTTCTTGTCCACCTCTGTCTCGGTGCCTATAAGCTCAAGCCGGACCTCCTTGCCCAGCTTCCTGCTCATGTCGCGCACGATGCGATGCATCTTATGGAAAGTCGCGGACAGGGGGACCATGCGGATGGACATGATCATGTCCTGCATCTCGCCGGTTATTTTCTGGAGCTGGCGCGCCGCCTTATGAAAGCCGTTCAGCTTGATATCCCGTAGCTCGGGATTCTGGGTGACCATCGACTCGGCTATGACCATCTCGCCCATCAGATCCATCAGCTTATCCAGCTTTGCGACATCCACGCTTATGATGCTTTGGTGGCTGGCCCGGTTTTCGACCTGCACCCTTTCGGTCTGCTCTCTGATCTCAGCGGTCTTGAAGGCGGGAACCGTGTCTTCCTCAGCATCGGCGGCCTGCGGCGCGCCCAACGCCTCCGACGCCTGGTCGTCGTCCAGCTCCGCGAGCTCCAGGTCCCTGACGAATGCGGTGTTCCTGAAAAAATCAAACAATTCCTGATAGCTTCTGTCCGAGCGCAGCACCACCCTGAAGCCCTGATCGCGTATCACGTTGACGCTTTCGTTGTTTTCGATGATGTCCTCGGGATAAAACGAAAAGTGTTCCGCGATATCCTTGAGGCCATGCACGATAGCGTAGGCCCGGATATTCTCCATTTCGCAGCCGTCCTCGAAGAAAACGACCGCCTCGTAGGCTTTCGCGTCGGAAGGCCCGCTGCCTTCCCGGCTCCCCGACAGGTAATACTGCTGCGTTTCGGGCTCCGTGTCCCGCATTCGGGGCGCTTCCGTGCCCTCCCCGTCCTCCTTGATGGAGCTCAGGAACGCTTTGATGTTTTCAATCAGGCGCGCCGGATCCCCGTCCAGGCCGGCCGCGCGCCTTGCCTTTTCAAGCTCCGCCTTGACGAAGTCCACGCCCTCCAGGACGAGGTCGGACAGCGCGGCGTTGTCTATGTCCTCCGGCTTTTCTTCGCGCATGAAATAAAAGAGGTCCTCCATCGCGTGCGCCATCTCCGCGATGTTGTTGTACAGCATCATCGCGGCCGACCCCTTGATGGTATGCATGATCCTGAATATCTCGTTTACCGTATCGGCTGTGAATCCGCTCGATTCCTCACTGGACAGGATGGACTTTTCGAGCTGCTCTATGTTCTGCTCGGTCTCATATATGAAAATGTCCAGCATCGGCTCGTTTGAAAAATCATTTTCCAAGACTTTAACTCCCTTCTGATAGTCCCGCTGCGCCCAGTGTCATCGTCCCATTGCTTCCTTCAGTACCGCGGCGACGTGCGCCTCGGTAAACGGCTTAACGATGAAGGACCGGGCGCCCAGCGATATTGCGGTCCGGATGAAGGACTCCTGTCCGAGGACGAGATCATGATGATCTTTGCGGCAGGATCCCATTCCATCAGCGCCTGCAGCGCCTGTATGCCGTCCATGCCGGCCATGGTTACGTCCATGGTAACGATGTCCGGTTTATGGAGCTATATTGCTCGATGCAGACGGCCCCGTTTTCCGCCTCGGCCGCGACCGTGAATCCCTGCTTTTCGAGCAGCCGCCGGATGACCGAGCGCATAAAAGCGGAATCGTCTGCGATCAGGACTTTTTTCATTCGCGCTCTCCCCGTTGCTCTTTCTGATGCAGATACGTATCAGTCCCACGTAAAGGACAGCGCCCTTTGTCCCGTCCGCCTTGCGCAAGCAAGGGTCTCTTGCGCATGCGCCTGCTGCGGGCCGTTATATGTCGGGACAATCTTCTGCGTGTACAAGAATACCCTGCGCGCATTTCCCTGACATACCCCGTTTCGGGGTATTCTTCCGTCCTTGCTAAAACTTCCTGAGGGTCAGCTCGGACTTGGAATGAACGTTTAGCTTGCTGTACACGCTCTTGAGTACTGTCTTGACGGTTGCCTCCGACAAAAACAGCTTTCCGGCGATCTCGCGGGCGCTCAGCCGGTCCCTGGCGAGCTGAGCGATCTCCTGCTCCCGCGGCGTCAGCGGCGACCTGGAAGCTTCCAGGGCCTTGCGTATCGCTGCTATCCCCTTTCCTGACGCTTGCTGAGCGCCGCTATGGCATCGATCCCCTCTCTGTCCGAAATATGCCGTTTTGCTGTCTCCATAAGGGAATCGGTTCCCACGTTCTGCTGCGCCATGGGAAGATAGACCTTGTCGGGCAGCGCCATTTCAAGCGCCCGATCGTAATATTCCTGCGCCTTTTGGGCGTTCCCCTGATGGAGATGCACGGCGGCAAGGTATTTATACTGGTACAGCTCCGGCAGCATATAGCGTATGTTACCGCCGACGCCTCGGGCCGCGTCCAGCATGCTCTCCGATATGCCCAGGAACTCATTATACCGCTTCTGCAGAAGCAGCAGCATCGAATACAGCGTCTGCGCGTAGGGCAGCACGGGCGTATATACCGTTTTTTGGATGCTCTCCATATCGGAAAACCACTGGGCCACGCCCTCCGTTCTGCCCAGCACCAGGCTGATGGCCGTCATACAGAGGTCCACCATGCGCAGCACGTACAGGTTTGCGTTTTTCTCGGCATAGCCCTGTATGTTCCTGACGGCGATGAAATAGCCGTCCACATCCCCGCGCAAAATGGCGATGCGTGCGAGGACCAGCTCAGCACAGAGGCAGATGCCGGCCTGCCGGTGGCTGCGCGCGTCGTAGAGGGCTTTGTGGCAGAATATCTCGGCCTCGTCGTCCTCCCCCCGCATAAGCATGACCTCCGCGCGCATGACGCTGTTCGCGCCGGCGCCATGTTCGCGGGTCAGCCTGCGGTAATTGGGAAGGGTCCGGTCCAGGTCCTGCACCGCGGTTTCCAGAGCGCCGGATTCGCGCCAGAATACGAAGAGGGAGGACGGGCAGCCAAACGTGAACGACGTATCCGAACGTATCATCTCGGACGGCCCGCGCAGTATCTCCCACGCTGCCCTGAAGCCCTCGTCCATTTTTTTGATGTCGTTGAAGGCGCAAAAGGCGGAAGTCAGCATGAATTCGCCCTTGAGCCTCCGGATCCGGTCCGGGCTCAGCCCCTCGCCCGTTTCGATCGCCTCGGAAATCAGCCGGAAAAGCTTCTCCAGTATTTCCGTCCGCCCGCCCATATACGCCTGTATGCTGAACGCGAGCAGAACAAACGGGTATCTGCGCAGCGTTTCTTCCGGACACGCTTCAGCCAGCGCCGCGATGAACTCCAGTACGTACTCCTGTTTCTGGTTGCTGAGGTATTCCACGTCAAAGGGCAGGGATAATATGGCGTCGTAATCTCTGATCCGGAAAAACAGCCTGGCCGCAGGAAAATACTGCGAATCGGCTGCCAAAGATTTCCCGGCCCTGTGGAGCATACACCATTGAAAGCTCTCGGGCTGGTGATGGTAAAAGCGGTTGCGCAGATAGTCCTGCAATATGCCGTGCATGATATAGAGGCCGTTGTCCGGATGATAGCGTATGAAGTCGTTGGCCTTGAGCATTTCCTCTATGTCCTCGGGCAGCGTTTCCCGCTCCATCATGACGGCGGCCTGACGGGCGGTAAAGCTGTCCAGCACCGAAACCGAGAGCAGGAAGTCCTTTCCCTCGGGCGTGAGCCGGTTCCAGATGGCGGTCTCCACCAGACGCTCGATGTCGGCGGATACATCCAGCAAACCGCTTTCCCTGAAACTGATGATCTGCAGGCGTATGGCGGATACCCACCCTTCGGTGCTCAGAAACACGCTTTCCAGTTCGCTTTCCGACAGGCGTATGCCTTCCATGCGGAACAGGCTGGCGGTCCCCTCCCTGTCAAAGAAGAACGCCGGGGCATTGATGGTGTGGATGTCGGCGCTGGTCAGCGTAAACTGCTGCCTGGTCCCCAGCTGCTGCGTTATGAATATCATGTGCAGGTTCGGGTTCCCATGCATGGAGAAAACGCTGATCAGCTCCCGCGGTATATCGCAGGCCACCAGCTGGTAGTTGTCTATCACCAGATACGTCTCACTCTCGCAGTCAAAATCCTTGAGCGCCGCCAGCATGTAAAGCAGCGTGTCCATGGTGGGCATCTCCAGCTTTTGAAGGTTTGCCGCTATCTCGCCGTTGACGTTGGCCAGCAGCGCGCACAGGCTCCGCCAGGCGACGGGGGCCGGCTCGCCCAGGCAGGTGTACCAGTATGCGCGCGCGCCCTCGGAAAGGTTCTCCTTCAGATATTCCCGGATAGCCGTCGTTTTCCCGAACCCGGACGGCGCCTCCACGATGGTCAGGGGATGGTGGGGTATTTGGGCAAGCTGCCTTTTCAGCCTGTCCGAAAAATAAAACTTCTTTGTTCGGGTCCCTTGCTTTTGCATCCTTTTCCTCCAATACAATTGGGGGATAAGCCTGATTGTCGCGGGCTTTGAACCGTTCCTGCTCCGGCGCCCGCGGTTTTTCATCAGCCGCGGTATATCGTCGTGCCCCAATCCATCTGCGGGAAAATTTATAGTATATGCTTTTATTAACCAATTTTTCATGTTTTGAGTACACTAAAATGATGTGGCTGGATAAAATACCGCATTTTTACCGTTTTTTTGGGCCCGGGGTCTTGCTCGATATCGTATTGAATCAGTCCTGTATCACGAAATGTAAACGCATTTACAGCAATTCAAACGGGAATCTGCAACGCGTAAGCAAACGCCCCCGGGCCGCAGTCATCCCGCGACCGGAGGCGTTTGCTTCTCCATATCCGGTTAGGGGTGGATATCCCAAAGAGATTTTCCGCAAGACCTCCCACCGCTTGTGCTTTGTGCATCTGTCGCCGGGGTTATCGGCATCCGCATCGCGTACATCTCCGCGCCGCCGGTCGCCCCTGCTCTCATGGCCCGCATCCCCTTTCCCATTGTTCCCCTTCCGTCAGCGCGTTCAGCATCAGCCTGTAACACCGCATGTTGGGACGGTACCAGCCTTTTTTGAACACGGCTGAATCGTCTCCGTTGGCCCACTTCATGATGGCAGCACCGATGCCCGCGCTACGCGAAAACCCCGCGTCGCAGTGGATCGCCACGGCCTCCACCTCGTCTATCCACCGGCGCACAAAATCCGCTATCCGGGCCGCCTGCGCCGGTGAAACGGCGGCATCCCCGCTTTCAACGTCATCGAAGGCGAAGTATGCCACCGCCCGTATGCGGTCGTTGGACGCAAAGGCGTTGGGCATCCCGTCCAACGAATGGATGGACACGATGACGCAAACGGGTATGCTGGGCACCGCGGAAAACTTATACGCTTCCATCCTTGAAAGTATGATAACGCGTTTCAATTCTGCCTCCCGCCGTTCAGGTCAAATCGTCGCCGGCGCCAAACTGACGAACATAAAAAACAGGATGATCGCGCCGATAACTATCCCCGCCCACATATAGGTGAACCGGCACCCCCGGAGCGCGGATTCCATGCAGCGCTTATCCTGCTGGGTGTATATCCCGAACGCGTCCGCCAGCTCGGATGCGCGCCGCGAGGCATCCCGCTCCAACGGATACATCGCGATATAGGCCCATACCGGCGTGCCGGACCCGGGCGACGGAGGTATATACCGTGAAACCGATCGCCGCCGCGGTATGGGCCGCCGCCACCATTTCAGCCGCCGCTATCCCGAGCATATCAATCCGGATGCACCATAATTGGTACCGTCGGCCCTCGGCCGAAAAGCGTACCGGGGCGCCTTCCCGCACCGGACAGAATCCCGCCCGCGTGGCCCGGCAGGCGGAAACCGGCCATTTAAAGGAACGAATACCCCAAACATTCCCGGGCGTCAGCCGGCGATGCAGCCGAAGAACGTCCGCCGCTTCCGCAACGCAAAAGCCCCAACCGCTGCAACAGTTGGGGATTTTGAAAGCCTGCACTTATGAAACCGCTATATTACCACTATCTCCGGCTTTGCCCGGCCCTCAATACTTCCCCCGGCCGGCGATGACCTCCAGCGCCGGAGCGCCCTCTCCGGCACGGCCGTTGGGCAGCGGGACCTCCCTCGTCCTCTCGTTCCCGTGTCCGGCATCCAGCTTGAATTTCCCGACTTCCTCGCGCAACGTGGCGGCCTGCGCCGACATCTCCTCGCTGGTGGCCGAGTTCTCCTCCGCGGTGGCCGCGTTGGTCTGGCCCAACAGGCTTTGGGGGAAAAGGAGGAGCAATGGAGCGGGCATGTTTTTCATAAAAAATGAAAAACGGAGCAAAGGCGAACTTTGCTCCGACGCTTTGGCGTGCCTGAAGGGATTCGAACCCCTGGCCTTTTGGTCCGTAGCCAAACGCTCTATCCAGCTGAGCTACAGGCACACGCGCAACTCTGACCGTTATATTATAATAGCCCGCCCGTTGCTTGTCAACCGCCGGCCAGGCCTCAATCGGTCTCGCGCGCCGCACAGCGCAGGCAGCGCCCGCGCCGGACGTCAAAGCAGTGGTCGCACACGACCAGCATGCATTCCGGGCACAGGGACATGCCGCGCGAAACGCTTTTTTCGCTGCAGATTCCGCACTGCGTTTGGCCCATCTGCAAGACCTCCATCCGTAAGGGTTTTCGTATTAGTATGCGCGCAAACCCGCGTCTCAAACCGGCCCCGCCCGTGCCGCGCTTGTGCTATACTGGATGCTGAAAGCGTTCCAAACCATTGTGAAAGGATGGATACCATGGACTGCAGACCCATGCGCAGGGCGAACCGCGCGCTGGATGAACCCGCCATCGAAGAAATACTCCAAAACGGAGAGCACGGCGTGCTGGCCACCGTCAATGCCGACGGCAGCCCGTACTGCATCCCTCTCAACTACGTCGCCGACGCGGGCGTCCTCTACATGCACTGTGCGACCGAGGGGCACAAGCTGGACAACATCCGCCGTGACAGCCGCGTGTGCTTCACGGTCATCGGCGGCTCCCAGGTCCTGCCCGAGCAACTCACCGCTGTATATGAAAGCGCGGTCGTGTTCGGCAAGGCGGAAATTATCGAGGACCCGGACGCCAAAACCGAGGCGCTCCTCCTGCTGTGCCGCAAATACAGCCCCGGGCATATGGACAAGGCGCGCGGGTCCATTTCCCGGGCGCTCAAGCGCACGGCCATCATAAAAATCACCGTCCAGCACGCGACCGGCAAGGCAAAACAAAATAAAAGATAAAATTTACAGAAAAGGTGATTTACACAATATCTGGTGGGGTATATAATTTCTAGTACCATATGTGGTCATTACGACAGTATGGCGTCCCGGCTTGAAGCCGATAAGCGCACGCGTTCCTGCGTGCCATATGTGGTCATCGCAACAAGGGGGGAAATCGTGATGTTCAAGTCTATCATCAAGCGAAACGGTGAAATCCAGCCTTTCCACCGGGAAAAAATCACCTGGGCAATCTTCAAGGCCGCGCAGGCCTGCGGAGGCAGCGATTTTGAGTTGGCGGACTCGCTGTGCAGGCAGGTGCTCGACGCCGCGCGGCTGCAGTTCGGGAACAGCAATCCGGACGTGGAGAGCATACAGGACCTCGTCGAAAAGGTGCTGATAGAGAACGGCCACGCGAAGACCGCCAAGGCCTACATACTCTATCGCGAAAAACGGCGCAGCGCGCGCGAAATAAACGCGCTGATCGGCGCGACCATCGACATGTTCGGGAACTATCTCGGGGACAGGGACTGGCAGATAAACGAAAACGCCAACACGCAAAAGAGCGTTAACGGGCTGAACAACTACGTGCGCGAGGTGTTCACCAAGAACTACTGGCTGCACGAGATATACCCCACCGACATCCGCAAGGCTCACGAGGAAGGCGCCATCCACCTGCACGATCTCGGGTTTTTCGGCGCGTACTGCGCGGGGTGGGACCTCCGGCAGCTTCTGACGGAGGGCTTCGGCGGGGTGTACGGAAAGGTGGAAAGCAAGCCGGCTAAGCATCTGCGCGCGTTTTTGGGGCAGGTGGTCAACTCCACCTTCACCACACAGGGTGAAACGGCAGGGGCGCAGGCGTGGTCCAGCTTCGACACCTACTGCGCGCCGTTCGTGCGCTACGACAACCTGACCTACGAGCAGGTCAAGCAATGCATACAGGAGTTCATCTTCAATATCAACGTGCCCACCCGCGTCGGCTTCCAGTGCCCGTTCTCCAACCTGACCTTCGACATCAGGGTGCCCAAAACGCTTCGGGACGAGGCGGTCATCTGCGGCGGGGAATACACCGGCGACCGCTACGGCGATTTTCAGCCGGAGATGGACATGATAAACCGCGCCTTCTGCGACGTCATGCTGGAGGGCGACGCCCGCGGGCGCGTGTTTACCTTCCCCATCCCCACCCTGAACATCACGTCGGATTTCGACTGGGACAATCCGGTGGTCGACGCTTTCATGGAGATCACCTGCAAATACGGCATCCCCTACTTTGCCAACTACATCAATTCCGACCTCTCGCCCGAGGACGCGGTCAGCATGTGCTGCCGCCTGCGGATAGACACCAGTGAGTTGCGGAAGCGCGGCGGCGGCCTTTTCGGCAGCAATCCCATGACCGGCTCCATCGGCGTGGCCACCATCAACCTGCCCCGCATCGGGTACCAGTCGCGCTCGATGTCCGAGTTCAAGGGCCGGCTGTGGCAGCTGATGCACATCTGCAAGACATCGCTCCAGATAAAGCGCAAGATGGTGGAAAAGCAGACCGCGCAGGGGCTGTACCCTTATTCCGCGCGGTATCTGCGGGACATACAGCAGCGCACCGGGCAGTTTTGGTACAACCACTTCAACACCATCGGCATCATCGGGATGAACGAGGCTGTGCTCAACTTCATGGGCAAGGACATCGGCACCCCGGAGGGTCAGGCCATGGCGCTAGAGCTGATGCACTACATGCGCGATGTCCTGAAGGAGATACAGGAGGAGACCGGGCAGTTCTTCAACCTTGAGGCCACGCCGGCCGAAGGCGCGAGCTACCGCCTCGCGCGGCTGGACAAAAAGCGCATGCCCGACATCATCACGGCCGGGACCGAGGAAATACCCTACTATACCAACTCGTCCCAGCTTCCGGCCGGGTACACCGACGATATTTTTGAGATGCTGGAGCTGCAGGACAATCTCCAAACCCTGTACACGGGCGGAACGGTGCAGCACCTCTACCTCGGGCAGGCCATCGACGACATACAGACCTGCAAGAACCTGATACGCAACATCTTCACACACTACAACCTGCCCTATATCTCCATCACGCCCACGTTCAGCATCTGCCCGCAGCACGGGTATATACGCGGCGAAACGTTCACCTGCCCCGAATGCGGCGTCGACACCGAGGTATGGTCGCGCGTGACCGGGTACCTGCGCCCGATACAGAACTACAACGAGGGCAAGCGGCAGGAATACGACGAAAGGGTCAAGTTCGTGGTGCGCGAAGCGCAGATGGGGACGGGCGCATGATCATCGGGGGGCTTGAAAAAAGCTCGGTAGTCGATTTCCCCGGGACCGTGGCCGCAGTGGTCTTCGTCGTGGGCTGCAATTTCGACTGCTGGTACTGCCACAACCGCGCGCTCCTGGACCCGGACGCCCCGGCAGCCCTGACCGTGGAGGAAATCCTGGCCTTCCTCGGCAAACGGCGCGGGCTGCTGGGCGGCGTGGTGGTGTCGGGCGGCGAACCGACGCTGCAGAAAGACCTGCCGGCATTCGTCGAAAAGGTGCGCGCGCTGGGGTACCGCGTGAAGCTGGACACCAACGGCTCCCATCCCGAGCGGCTCAACTCCCTCCTGAACGCCGGATTGCTGGACTACGTGGCCATGGACGTCAAGGCCCCGTGGGACGCCTACCCCCAAAACGCCGGCACCGACATCGAAGTAAAAAAGCTCCAAAAAAGCGTGGAGCTCCTGGCGGACTCGGGCGTGGCGCACGAATTCCGGACCACCTTCGTGCCCACTCTCTCCCCGGCTGACATCGAAACTATCGCGCGCTCCGTTGGGGGCGCGCCTCTCTATGCACTGCAGCAATACCGTCCCCCCGGGCCTGGAATACCGGCGCGCGCTGGGCGGCTCTGGCCGCAGCCGCACGGGCCGGGACCGTTGCCGAAGCCTGCGGATGGCCCGGCCGCACGTGCAAAAATGCATCGCGCGGGGCATCGCGCTGTAACAGGTATGTTCCGGACCCCCCAATATCGCAGGGCCGCTTCAAATTGAAGCGGCCCTGCGATATTCATCGGTCCGATTCCTTTGCCCTGCCCTTTTTGCGCTGCCGCACGCATTCGCTCAAAAGGTACTCGATCTGGCCGTTCAGCGACCGGAAATCCTCCTCCGCCCAGGCCGCCAGCTCTTCCCAGAGGGTGGACGACATCCTGAGCAGCACCTGTTTTTTTGCCTTCCCCTTATCCTGCACGCGTCACCCCTCCCGGACGCATCAATAAATGGAGCCGCTGTTGACCACCGGCTGGGCATCCTTGTTGGCGCACAGGACCACCAGGAGGTTGCTTACCATGGCCGCCTTGCGCTCCTCGTCCAGCTGGACGACTTCCTTTTCGCTCAACCGGGAGAGCGCCATCTCCACCATGCCCACGGCCCCCTCAACAATCATCTGCCGCGCATCGATGATGGCCGACGCCTGCTGCCGCTGGAGCATCGCCGCGGCGATCTCGGGCGCGTAGGAAAGGTGGGTAATGCGCGCCTCCTGTATCTCCAGCCCGGCGATCTCCACCTTTTGCTGGATCTCTTCCTTGATGCGGTCCGCTATTTCCTGGCTGCTCCCGCGCAGCGTCTTCTCGTTGTCGTCGCCGGACACGTCGTACGGATAGCGCCGCACGGTGTTGCGCAGCGCGGAGTCGCATTGGGTGGACAGGAACTCGCGGTAATTGTCCACGTTGAAAACGGCCTTGGCGGTGTTGACGATCCGCCAGATGACCACGATGCCGATGATTATCGGGTTGCCCATCTGGTCGTTTATTTTCTGCTTTTCGTTGGTCAGCGTCATGGCCTTGAGGGAAAGCTTTTTGCTCATGGCCGCGCGCGCGGCGTTTTTGGTCGCGGCCGGGGACTCGGCTGCCGCGGCCGCGTACATCGCCGGCTCCGCGCCCGGGTTGACGGCGGCGACAAAGGGATTCACGAAGAAGAAGCCCTCCCCCTTCAGCGTGCCGTAGTATTTGCCAAACAGCGTCAGGACCAACGCCTCGTTGGGCTTTAATATCTTGAGGCCCCCAAACAGAATCGGCCCGATAATGAACGCATACAGGCCCCCTACGACGCAGAGTATCACCCCCGGCAGGACACTCGCTCCCTCGGTTTCGGTCAGCACGATCCCGACGATGAACGCCGCCACAGCGATAAGCATGGCCGCTATGTTAAGCAGCAGCGCCGCCATGCCGCTCCCGGCTTTGGGAACGACCTCCTCGTGGTGCATCCGCCTTTCCTTTGCATCTTCTGTTGCCATGGCTCCCATCCTCTTTCATATGATATCGTTTTAATATCATAATAATACCGCTGTGCGGGAGCCGCGTCAATTAAGAATCCGTTAAATAACCGCCTTTTTTCTGCCCCGATTAAAGCCCGCGTTTTGGCCCATACTAAGGCCGAGGTGAAAATCATGGAACAACGACCGGAGAATCCCTCCTACTGGCGCGTGCCCGCCTTCCGGCCGGCCCTGCCCGAGCTGCGCGGCGACGAGCGCTGCGGCGTGGCCATCGTGGGCGGCGGCCTGACCGGCATAACGCTGGCGGCGCTGCTTTCAGAGCGGGGCGCGGACGCGGCTGTCGTCGAGGCGGACGCGTTGGGCGCCGGGACCACCGGCGGCACCACCGGCAAGATAACTTTGCAGCACGGGCTGAAGTACCACGCGCTGGCCCAAGCGCTCGGCGCGGACAACGCCCGGCTGTACGCGCGGGCCAATCAGGCCGGATTCGACCTGATCGCCGGGTTCGTGAAAACGCTGCATATGGACTGCGACTACACGCCCAGCGAGGCATATGTATATACCGAGGACGACGGCGACGTCGCCGCGCTGGAAAAGGAACTGAAGGCGCTGGACGCGCTGGGGCTGGAAGCCTTCTACCGGAGGACTGCGGCCTGCCCCTTCCCCATACGCGCCGCCGTTTCGGTGAAGGATCAGGCGCATTTCCACCCCATGAAATACCTGCACGCGCTTGCGGCGCACGCAATTTCAAAGGGCTGCCGCATATACGAGCATTCGCAGGTCGTTTCCGTCGAGCGCGGGAGCGGCTGCACCCTGAAAACGGCCAACGGGGGCACGCTGCGCGCCCAGACCGTGGTGCTGGCCACCAACTATCCCATAAAGGACATGCCCGGTTTTTATTTCGCACGCCTGCATCAGGAACGCTCGTACATCGTCTGCGCCGACGCACCGGGAATCGACGTCCGGGGCATACACATCAACGTGCGGCCACCGGTACACTCCTTCCGCATGCACAATGCACAAAAGCCCCGCCTGCTGGCCGGCGGATACGGTCACAAGACGGGGCATCAGGGCGAAGGCGGGAGCTACACCCGGCTGCGGGCGCTTTTAAAGAACCGCTTTCCCGAAGGATGCGCGCCCATAGCGCAGTGGTCGGCCCAGGACACGGTAACGCTGGACGGCGTCCCCTACGCGGGCACGCTGTCCAGGGAAACGCCGGACATTTTTATCGCCACAGGCTACGCCAAATGGGGCATGACCAACTCGGCCGCCTGCGCGCTGCTGCTGGCCGAGTCCATAACCGACACCGGCGGCATGCGGGACGAGGCGGCGCTCTTTTCCCCGCACCGCTTCACCCCCGGCGCGTCGGCTAAAAGCTTTCTGGTGCAGAGCCTGGATATCGCAAAATCATTCACTGCGGGGAACCTGTCCATCCCGTTCGGCGACGTGCAGGCCGTCCCCGGGGGCGAGGGGAAGATAATGGGGGCGGACCATGACGCCGTCGCGGTATACAAGGACGAGGCCGGGACGTGCACGTCTACAGCGCGCACTGCACGCACATGAAGTGTCCGCTGGCCTATAACGCGGAAGAAAAATCGTTTGACTGCCCCTGCCACGGCTCGCGCTTCGCCATGGACGGCAGCGTGCTCAATGGCCCCGCCCCGCGCCCGCTGAAGCGCAGGGACGTGCGTGCGAAGGAGTGACATGGGACACCGGCTCAGGCCTTTCACGCCCGCGCTGTACCACGGGACCCCAAGCAGCCGCCCGTATTTTGAAGGGTGGTATTTCAAGCTGGCCCACCCGGAGCATCCGATCGCCGTCATCCCCGGCGTCTTCCGCGGCACGCACAGCGACGGGGACATGAGCTTCGTTCAGGTACTGTTCGGGCCGGGCAACAAAAGCGTGTTTCTTCCCTTCCCGTTCAGCGCTTTTTCCAGCGATGAAAATCGGTTTTGCGGTAGCAGTCGGGGAAAACCGCTTTTCCATGGACGGCATGCGGTTAATGCTTGAAAAGGACGGCTTCAGCCTCCGGGGCGAGACTGCCTTTTCCCGCCACCGCCTCCCCAAGGGGACCGCCATGGGGCCTTTTGCCTGTCTGCCTAAAATGCAGTGCAGCCACGGCGTGCTCAGTCTGGAGCACGCCGTGGACGGTACGCTTTTTCTCAACGGGACAAAGCTGGACGCGCAGGGAAGCTGCGGGTACATAGAAAAGGACTGGGGGAGCGCCTTCCCCCCGAGCTGGATGTGGCTGCAGGGCAACGGCCCCGGCCAAAACGGGGAGGACGTCGCCTTCACCTGTTCGGTGGCAAGAATCCCATACGGGCCTTTCCGGTTCACCGGCCACGTCGCCGTTCTGAGCGTCGGGAACCGACATTTCCGTATGGCCACGTACAACGGCAGCCGTATAGCGCGGCTGCGCACCGACGGCCACAGCGCCGGCCTCGTGCTCCGGCGCGGCGCGCTCACGCTGTCGGTGACCGGTCGGGCACAAAGCTTCGGGACGCTGGCCGCGCCCACGCGCACCGGTATGGACAGGACCATCGGAGAGAGCCTGGACGCCGCGCTGGAGCTGACGCTGACCCAACATGGTCGAACGCTTCTTTCGGCGGCGCTTAAAGGCTGCGGGATGGAGCTTTCAGGGACGGAAGCGCTGGTGAAATGACGATTGGGGCGCGGGCGTCTCAGCCCTGCACCCGCTCGAAAAAGGCGTCCACCGCGAGGATATCGAAGGTGGGTTCCATCTTTTTTTCGGCCTGCATCTTCTCCATCACAAAGCGGTCCATGAATCCCGCGTTTTCAAGGCGGAGATCGCCCCCGAAGTTCTGGATGGCGCAGGCGTGGTCCAGGAGCTTTGCAGGGAGCTGCTTTGAAAGGTGTACGCGCACCTCGCTTTTATCGCTCAGGCCGCACATGAAAAACGCGAACGGCCTTGCCATCAGCTGCTCCAGCCTGTCTTTGCACAGGCGTTTGACCGATTTTTGAATCCTGCCCATGTACATGGGGGATCCCAGTATCACCCTGTCGTATCCGTCAAGATCCGGCGCCGCCCCCGCGTTCAGGTCGACAACGTCGGCGTCCGGGCCGAATTTTTCGGCCAGGCGCAGCGCGCAGTCCCGCGTCGCGCCGTATTTGCTGGCATAGGCTATCGTTTTCATCGCATATCCTCCCTCTCATCCTTCATATCACCAAGCCGCCGTTGGGGCTGATGACCTGCCCCGTTATGAAGTCCGCGTCGTCCGAGGCCAAAAACAGCATGGTCCGGGCAATCTCCTCCGGCGTGCCGAACCGCAGGAGCGGCGTCTGGGCGCGCAGCGCGTCCGCCTCATCCTCCCCCAGAAAGGCGTTCATCTCCGTTTGGACGATGCCCGGGGCCACGCAGTTCACGCGGATGCCCGACGGCCCCATCTCCTTCGCAAGCGCCCTGGTGAAGCCTATGACCGCGGCCTTGGCCGTGGAGTAATGCACTTCGCAGGCCGCGCCCGTCATCCCCCATATTGAAGAAACGTTGATGATGCTGCCCCTCTTTTTTGAGAGCATGTGCGGAACCACGCTCCGGCAGCAATGGTACATGCCGTTGACGTGTACATTAAGCATTTCGTTCCATGAATCCGGGCTTATGTCGGTGAACAGGGCCTGAGAGGAGATGCCGGCGTTGTTTATCAGCGCGTCGATGCCGTGGAAGTATGTCAGGCAGGTCTCTACCATGGCCTCGACCTGCGCGCTGGCGGTCACGTCGGCCCGAAAGGGCAGGACGGTGTGCCCCTCTTGCTTCAGGCTTTCGGCCAGTTCCAGAGCTTCTGTTTCCGAGCGCAGATAGTTCATAAGCACCCGCCAGCCGCTGCGCGCAAACAGCGCGACAGCCGCACGGCCGATACCCCGGGAGCCTCCCGTAATCAAAACGGTCTTTTCCATGCGCACGCTTCTTTCCGGATCGATATCCCATACAGTATAGCACAGCCGCCGGGCTTTGCTCCACAGGCAGAATCAGCGGGCGCGGCGCCTGTCCTTGTCGCGCAGATACCTGGGACGCAGGGGGGACGCGGATATGTTGAATATGAAGGTGCGTATAAAATCATAGAGGTTGAAAGGCGCGTACGGGGACATGAAGGGCACGCCGTAGCTGTTGATGGATACGAGATTGATAAGGACCAGACTGATGCACAGGACGAACCCGAAAAACCCGAACGTTCCCGTGCACAAAAGCAGCGCAAACTTCAGGATGCGGAACGGATGCACCATCGAATAATCGGGTACCGCAAAGGACGCCAGGAGCGATGCCGACGCTATAATGAGGAGCAGCGGGCTGAATATCCCTGCCGCGATGGCGGCCTGGCCTATAATGATGGTGCCCACGATGCCCACCGCCGGGCCTATCTGCTTGGGCACGCGCAAAAGCCCCTCCCGCACCAGTTCTACCAGAAACTCAATGACCAGCGCGCCGACGAACGCCGCAAAGGGGACTTTTGACCGCATCTGGGCCAGCGCGATGGCATATTCGCTGGGCAAAACGCCGGTGTTGAACGATACCACCGCAACATACAGGCTGGAGGCCGTGAACATGAAACCCAGCGCAATATAGCGGATAACACGCATGAAAAGGCCGAAATACCGGTTATCGTAACGGTCGTCGCACGAATGGAAGAATTCCACAAAGACCTTGGGCGCAACCAACGCCGTAGGACTGCCGTCCACCAGCGTGATGACCTTTCCTTCCATCAGTGTGTTGTAGGCCATGTCCGAGCGCTCCAGCAGGCCCATTTGCGGAAACAGATTCCTTTTGTTGTTGAGCATCAGCGCCTGGAGCTCTCCGGATTCGCCGATGCCGTCCACGTCGATGCGCGCTATGCGCTTTTGCACCTCATTCACCACCGTATCATTCGCGATATCCTCGATATACAACACGGCCACCCGCGTTCTGGTACGCCGCCCGACCGTAAGCATCCTGATGCGGATGTTCGGGTCCTTGACGCGGTAGCGTATCAGCGAGAGATTTACGTCCAGATTTTCGGTAAAGCTGTCCTTCGGAGCGCGCAGGGCGTAGCTGGAGTCAGGGGTCGTTATGTCACGGTGCTCCACTTTTTTCAGGTTGATGACCACACAGTTTTTTTCGGTAGAAAAAAGGAGCACACACATGCCCGCGAGTATGTTCTCAATCAGATTCGAGTCATCCTCCTCCAGCGTGCAATCCACAGAGTAAATAACGCTTTCCATCACCTCCCGCGCCGTCAGGCCCTTGCCGCCCTTTGCGCAGCGCTCGACCAGCGGCTTTATCACCTCCAGTGAAAGCGCGGAAATATCTGTAAGCTGCTTGATATAGAGCACGGTAAGCTCCCCGCCTTCAAAGGAAACCGGCCTTTTCGCTATATCCAGATCGGCTGAGCTCAGCGCCTTTATGATGCTGTTGTATCTGTCGTCCCTGGTTGTCCTTGGCATGGGTTTCCCTCACTCCCTCGACGGTTCATAGATAATTCTCGGGTCGGTGTCCATGTTGACGTTTATTTTTACGTCCATCTGCGCGTTCGGGTACTCTTTTTCCCAGTCGATCTCCTTGAATTCCCTGGGATAGGACGCGCGGAAAGCGTCGTCGAACTGGAGATAGTCGCATTTAAATTCCTTTTGTGAACGCGCTATGGTCTCCTTCACATCCGCTTTTATCATCTGCACCAGCGTGTCATGTATCCGCCGGGTCGTTTCTTCGTCCATGGACTGGACGCCGTTTTTAAAATACTCTATTGTGGCGCTCACGCCGTATTCCACGCTGAAACGCATCCTGCCGCCGTCATACTGTACGCTGGTATCGGCGCTTTCGATCTCCACCCGGATGGTGGCGGTGTTACCGCCCAACGGTACAACATAATTCTGTTCGGCGTGATCCGCTTTCATGATAACGAGCCCCCGCGTTTCATTGGCGGGTATGAACCCCCGAAGGTCTGCGTCGTACCCGACGACGAAATATCCGGAGAGGATTATGCTTGTGTTCTCCAGGTCCACACAGGGGATGCAGAACCCGCTCCGGCCGAGTATGTTCTCGATGTACCGCGCCGACGACCTGCTGAACGCCTGCCCGTTGTCGATAAGCTGATCCAGCATATTATCCACCGAAAACCCGAAAGAGATGTCGTTCTCCGTCCTGCTCCGAGTCAGTGCCTCGGGTTCCTCGTGCGTGATGAACACCTTGACCTTTTGCCGGTATTCAACGTCGGCTTTCAGGCGGAACAGGTATTCCTTAAGGTCCTTCTTCGCCCCCCGCTCGGTCAGTATGAGCGTCCTTACCGCGTCCAGATAGATGGGTTTATCCATCTGCAGGTCAAGGTTGGCCCGGCTTTCAACAAGGTCTTCCCCCTGAGACTGAACAAATGTGAATCCGCTTTTCTCATATGATGACGACGATTGGGACGCATCGATGTTGTTGTTTGCATTGGAGGCAATGTCGGCGACCTCGGCAAAAAATCTGTATTTTTCGTCCTTGACGTCGAATATGACGGCGGTCACGATGTTTTTGTCCTCGATGTCGGTCGAGTCCCAGCAGCCGGTCAAAAGCAGGGCCGCCAGCAGGACCGGTATGCACTTAAGCCTTTTTAGACGCACGGCGTTTCACCCTCGCAGTTACAAATAATACAGTCGGGATCACGATGCTCGCGACCAGCCCCGCCGGCACGATCACCGCGTTCGCGAGGCGTTCGGGATCCTTCAGGCCCAGCGCGAAGAGACTCAGCACCATCTGCGCCGCGCCTGCCGCGACGACGACCATCCACCGCTTAACCCCGGGCATCAGCCTGCAGGCATATTCGACCACGGCCAGATACACGAACGATATACCTCCAATAAGCCCCAAAAATCCGACGGTCAGATAGGACATATCAAACCGTTCGACAAAAGGGGCCTCGACAATCTTGATGGCCTCGATAAGCGGATACTGATAGGTCTGTATGTTGTTAACCCCCACAATCGCCATACAGCTGTACACGACCATGATATAGAAAAACCCGACCGTTATCATGCCCCAGAATGCTGTTTTCACCGCTTTTTTCCCGTTTTGGCGGGTAAACGGAATCATGGTAATAAGCTCGATCCCCAAAAACGGTATTATAGTGTCCTTTACAGCCACTATATATCTGCCCGCCTCGGCCTTATCGAAGAGCGGCAGTATGCTGTAGCTCATGCCCTGTGTCATCATGATGATGTGCACGGCCGTTGCGATAACAAGATAAACGGGCCCGTATATCTCTACCAGCCGGGCCACGTTGGTGATGCCCTTGTAAGCGATGGCGCCGTATATGGGTATCCCGATCAGAAGCATGGCCCACTGGGGCGTCTGGGGATAGAATTCCGCCTGAAGGAGGCTCACCATTTGCGTGGACAGAAAAACGCCCACACCCAGAAAGTACAGCATAAAAAAGACCCCGAGAACGCCGGCCATTACTTTCCCCAGTATCACCTTTGTATAATCGACCAGCGTCTTCCCAGGGAACATATTGTTCAGGCGGATGACGGTGGTAGTGGCCACGGCAAAAATAAGAGTATTGATAAGAAGGGGTATCCAGCTCCCGGTCCCCGCGCTTACAGCCGCAGTCCTGGGGATGGTGATAGTGATATAGATTGTCACCACCAGAACAATGATGAAAAACAACTGGCGGTTGTTGATGGTGTTGGTCATGGCATACCCTTTCGCGGATTATGGATTAGTTTCTCCCCGTTCGCGTCAGGTATGCGCTTTATGGACTGGCTGCCGTTCGGGCAACAAAAAGGCAGCGCCCCGCGCTGCCCCGGACCGATGACAAACTGCGTTTGCCATCGGTGTCTTGCCCCGCTTGTGCCGCGCGCGGCCAGCGGGACGCTTTGTTTCGCCTCGAGCGTCCTGTTTTGTTGGACTTTTACCGCGCATGTCGCTAAAAGTCCTCGTACCTTTCGTGCCCGTATACGCTTTCTCCTGGGCTGGACTTTGTCATCTGCTTTTATTGGGTCGTGTTATCCGCTCATCCAGGTAATGCCTACTACGCCCTGTCCCAGATGGATGGCCAGAACCGGCCCGACCGGCCGCTGTTCAATAGGCACGCCGGGAAACCTGCTTTTGATTGTCGCTATCAGCACGTCGAGGTTTATCTTTTCCCCAAGGCGGTGGACGATGACCTTGATGGCGTTTTGGGGTATGCGGGCGACCAGCTCGCGGATCTGCTCCGACCGCCCCCGGACCACGCTGTGCGATACGATGCCCCCGTCCTCGCACAGAAGTATGGGGCGTATGTTCAAAATGGTGCCCACCGACTGCCGGACGACGCTCAGCCGGCCGCTCCTCCTCAGCGCGTCCATGCTGTCCACCGAGAACGCGATGCCCACGCGGTCCCGCGTTTCCTCCATGATGCGGGTGACCTCCTGCAGCGAGTGCCCCTCGTCAATAAGCTCCCGCGCCCTGCGGACCAGCATGGTAAGGCCCCCTGCCGTGGTCAGCGAATCCAGTACCATGATATTGTCCCTGTCCACTTCCCTGGCGGCGATGGACGCGCTGGAGTAGGTCCCGCTGAGCCGCGAGGACATAACAATGCAGAACACCTGGCAGTGTTTGCGCCGGAGCTCTTCAAACGTGCTCATGAATGCGGAAATGGGGGCCTGCGAGGTGGTGCACCGCCCCAGATTGTGGAAGATGAGCCGTTCAAAGCTCCCGTTCTGGTCGGCAAAGCTCTCGTTGAATATGTGTCCGGAGACCGTGTATGTCATGGGCACCACGCGCACCCCGAGTTCCTTTGCCTCTTTTTTGGTCAGATACGCGGTGCTGTCCGTAACGATAGCGATCATGATCCGCTCACCCCCAGCTTCCTGAACCTCATATATCTGTTTTCCAAAAGCGCGTCGGTCGGCAAGGCAAGATTCCGCGCCAATGTTTCATACAACGCCTGCCCGAGGCCCGCGTAAAAAGCGTCCGCGTCCTCGCCCGGCTCCTCAATAATGCGCTCGATGACCCCCAGCTCGGCCATGTCCTCCGCCGTCAGCCGAAGGCTCTCGGCCGCTTCCTTCACCCTGGACGCATCCTTCCACAGGATGCTCGCGCAGCCCTCGGGGGATATCACTGAATAGGTGGCGTTCCTCAGCATCCAGACCTCGTCAGCCACCGCCAGCCCCAGCGCACCGCCGCTTCCGCCTTCGCCGATGAGCACGGCCAGGATGGGCGTTTTCAGCGTCATCATCTCCATCAGGTTCTCGGCGATGGCCTGCCCCTGCCCGCGCTCCTCTGCGCCGATGCCGCAGAACGCGCCGGAGGTATCCACCAGGCAAACGACCGGCCGCCTGAACTTCTCGGCCAGCTTCATCTGCCTGAGCGCCTTGCGGTAGCCCTCGGGATGCGCGGAGCCAAAGTTTCTCTCCACCTTTTCCCTGGTGTCCCCGCCCTTTTCGTGCGCTATGACGGTCACCGGCATGCCCTTGAGGCGCGCAATGCCGGCCACCACGGCCTTGTCGTCCCCGAAGCGCCGGTCGCCGTGCAGCTCGACGAAATCTTCAAAGATATTCTCTATGTAATCAAGCCCGGTCGCGCGGCCCTTGGCGCGCGAGGCCATGACCTTTGCGTACGCGTCCATGCCTTACGCCCCCTTTTCGTGCAGGGATAAAAGCCGCGTGAGGTAGGCTTTCAAGTCCCTGCGCTCGACCACGTCGTCCACGAAGCCCTGCTCCAAAAGCATCTCTGCCCGCTGAAAACCCTCGGGGAGGGTCTGTCGTATGGTCTGCTCGATGACCCGCGGCCCGGCAAAGCCGATGAGGGCCTGCGGCTCGGAGATGATGACGTCCCCCTCCATCGCGAAGCTGGCCGTCACGCCGCCGGTCGTCGGGTCGGTCAGCACGGTGACGTAGAAGTTGCCCGCGTCGCTGTGCCGTTTGACCGCGCCGCTCGTTTTGGCCATCTGCATCAGGGACAGGATCCCCTCCTGCATCCGCGCTCCGCCCGACACCGTAAAGCCTACCACCGGCAGGCCTCTTTCGGTAGCCAGCTCAAAGGTGCGCGTTATCTTTTCCCCGACCACCGTGCCCATGCTGCCCATCATGAAATACGGCTCCATCGCGAACACGGCCGTCGGGTGCCCCCCGATAGTGCCGGTTCCGCATACGACGGCCTCCTGCTCCCCGCTGTCCGCCATCGCCTTCTCCAGCTTCCCTTCGTAGCCCGGAAACCCGATGATGTCGGTCGAGCGCATGCCGCCGAAATGCTCCTCGAAGGTTCCCTCGTCGATCATCATATCGATGCGCTGCCGCGCGCTCAGCCGAAAGTGGTGCCCGCATTTGGGGCACACGCCCGCGTTATCGTCGACTTCGTTTGCGAAAAGCGTTTCCTTGCACGCGGGGCAGGGCACGCATATTTCCTCCGGGAACGACGGCTTCACGCCGGCGCGCGCGGAGGCTTCATTCATTTCAAGCGGGTTGTTCGGTTTCCTGAACGAATCTCTTTGCAGCATACGCTATCCCCTCTTTGCCAAAAAATCGGTGTAATAGTCGCCCGAGCGGAATTCCTCGTCGGCGAGTATATCCATCTGCAGCTCCCCGTTGTGGTCCACGCCCTCTATGACCAGCTCGCACAGCGCGGCCTGCATCTTGCGGATCGCTTCCTCGCGCGTCGGCGCGTGCACGATGAGTTTTCCGATCAGCGAATCATAAAACGGCGGCACCACGTAATCCTGATACAGCGCGGTATCGAATCGGACCCATGGCCCGCCGGGTATGTGCAGAAGCGATATCGGCCCGCTGGACGGCCGGAAATTGAGGCTCGGGTTTTCGGAATTTATCCTGCACTCGATGGCATTGCCCTTGAGCACCACGTCCTCCTGCGAAAAAGAGAGCGGCTGCCCGGCCGCGATTCGTATCTGCCATTTGACCAGGTCGATGCCGGTCACCGTTTCGGTCACCGGATGCTCGACCTGCAGGCGCGTGTTCATCTCCAGAAAATAAAAATTGCCGTCCCGGTCGAAAAGGTACTCGACCGTGCCCGCACCGACGTAGCCGACCGTGCGCGCCGCCCGGGCCGTTATCTCGGTCATCTTTCGGCGCACGTCATCGGATATGGCAGGGGACGGGCTTTCCTCCAGGAGCTTCTGGTTCCTGCGCTGTATCGAGCACTCGCGCTCTCCGGCGCAGACCACGTTACCGTGGCGGTCGCACAGCACCTGCATCTCGATGTGCTTGACCGGAGACAGGTATTTTTCGAGGTACACGGCGCCGTCGCCAAACGCGCTCTGCGCCTCGCTGGAAGCCGTCAAAAAAGCGTTTTCAAAGCTTTCCGGGCCTTCGACCAGCCGTATCCCCCGCCCGCCGCCGCCCGCGCGGGCCTTGACCAGCAGCGGGTAGCCGATTTTTTCGGCCTCGCGCCTCGCTTCCTCGGGGTCCTCGATGGTCCCGGTGCCGGGAACGACGGGCACGCCCGCCGTCCGCATGGTCCTTCGCGCCTCGTCCTTGTCGCCCATCTTCGCAATGACTTCGGCCGGCGGCCCGATAAATTCGATGTTGCACTTTTTGCACAGCTCGGCGAACTTGGCGTTTTCGCTCAAAAGCCCGTATCCGGGATGGATGGCCTGCGCGCCGGTGAGCACCGCGGCCGATATGACAGCCGTCATATTCAGGTAGCTTTCCTGCACCGGCGCGGGGCCGATGCAGATGCTCTCGTCGGCCAGGCTGACGTGCAGCGCGTTCCTGTCCGCTTCCGAAAACACCGCGACGGTGGAAACGCCCATCTCCTTGCACGCACGGATAACGCGCACGGCGATTTCGCCGCGATTGGCGATAAGCATCTTTTCAAACAATGGCTTTCACCTCTTATATTGCCAGGCGACAAAATCACTTCACCAGCACGAAGGAAAATTCTCCCGAAACGGCCAGCCTGCCGTCCACGCAGCCCTTGCCCTGGGCGAAATAGAAGGGCGGCTTGGATTTTATGATGCTGGCCTCTATCTCCAGCGTGTCGCCGGGCCGAACCATGTTCTTGAATTTTACGTTGTTTATGCCCACGAAATACGGGGTGGAGTCCTTTATCTTATCCATGATGAGCACGCAGCCAGCCTGCGACATCATCTCGCAGAGGATGACGCCTGGAACGACCGGATTACCCGGAAAATGCCCCTGCAGGAACCATTCGTCCCCTTTAATATGACACTTTCCCAAGGCCCGGTTCTCCTCGACCAGCGTCGCCTCGTCAATCAAAAGCATGGGCTCCCTGTGCGGCAGAATGGTCTTGAGTTCTTCTTTAGTCATTTTCTCCCCCTAGAAAATCTTGAACAGGATCTGTGAATACTCGACGACCTGCCCGTTCTGGACGCAGATGTCGATGATCTCGCCGTCGGTCTCGGCCACGATCTCGTTCATCAGCTTCATGGCCTCGATGATGCAGAGCACGTCGCCCTTTTTCACCTTGTCGCCCAGCCTGACGAAAGGCGGCGCGCCGGGCGCGGGCGCCTCATAGAAAACGCCGACCATGGGCGATTTCACCTCGGTGATGAGGTTGAAATCCACCGCGCGCTCGGATATGCCGGACGTATCCGGCTCCTCCGCGGGCGCCTGCACCACGGCGGGCGGCCCGGTGAAGGCGGACGAATGCACGTCTTTCTCAAGGCGTATCTTCGTATCCCCCTCGGTCACCTCAATGGCGGTCAGCCCCGCGTCGCGCATGATCTGCGCAAGGGACTTTATATTTTTGATATTCATAGATTACTCCCCTTTGACGAAGGCCAGACAGGCGTTGTGCCCGCCGAACCCGAACGATGTGGACAACGCCAGCCGTATGTCCGCCTTTCTGGCCGTGTTTGGCACATAATCGAGGTCGCACGCCTCGTCCGGCTCCCTGTATCCGACGGTAGGCGGAACGATCCCGGTGCGCAGCGCCATCGCCGCCGCGATGGCCTCGACCGCGCCCGCGCTGCCCAGCATGTGCCCGGTCATGGACTTGGTAGAGCTGATAAGCGCCCTGTACGCCCTGTCGCCCAGCGCGGTCTTGATGGCCTGCGTTTCGGCCGCGTCGTTCAATGGCGTGCTGGTACCGTGTGCGTTGATGTACACGCGGTCCTCGTCCTGCATGCCCGCCTCGGCGACGGCAAGCTCTATCGCCTTTGCGGCGGCGGACGCCTCTGGCTGCGGCGCCGTCATGTGGTAGGCGTCGCAGGTGTTGCCGTAGCCGCAGATTTCGGCGTAAATCTTCGCGCCGCGGTTCCTGGCGTGCTCGTATTCCTCCAGTACCAGCGCCCCCGCGCCCTCTCCTATGACGAAGCCGTCACGGCGCTTGTCGAAGGGAATGGAGCTGTCAAGCGGGTCGTTCCTGGTGGAAAGCGCCATCATGTTGGAGAACCCCGCCACGGCAAGCGGCACCACAGCCGCCTCCGCGCCGCCCGCTATTATCGCGTCCGCGTACCCGTGCTTTATCGCCCTGAACGCCTCGCCCACCGTATTGGCCGAGGTGGCGCAGGCGGTCACCACCGGGAGGGTGGGCCCCTGCGCGCCGAAGCGTATCGCGATGACGCCGGCTGCGATGTTGGCAATCATCATGGGTACAAAAAAGGGCGATATCTTTTTGGGGCCGCCGTCCAGAAGCTTTCCGCATTCCTGAATGAGCGTGCCGATGCCGCCGATGCCCGAGCCGTAGTATACGCCCAGCCGTTCGGGATCGACGCCGCCGCCTGCGAGTCCGCTATCCTCCATGGCCTGCACGGCCGACGCCATGGCGTACTGCGTGTATACATCCGATTTGCGGCGTTCGTTTTTATCCATATACAGAAGCGGGTCGAAATCCCTGACCTCGGCCGCGATTTTTACCCTGAAGTCCGCGGTGTCAAACTTTGTGATAAAGTCTATGCCGCACTTGCCCGCGATAAGGCTGTTCCAGAAGGCATCCAGCGTGTTCCCCACCGGGGAAACGACGCCCATGCCCGTTATGACCACTCGCTTCATACGTTTCAGTCATCCTTTCCGTCACATGCAAAGGCCGCCGTCCACCCGAATGACCTCGCCTGTGATGTATCCCGCGCCGTCGCCGGCCAGAAACACGGCCAGCGCGGCAACGTCGTCGGGCACGCCCATCCGCCTGACCGGTATGGCCTCCAGCGCGCGCTCCTTCACCTTTTCGGGCAGCGCGTCGGTCATGTCGGTCTTGATGAACCCCGGCGCGATGGCGTTGCATGTCACTCCCCGAGCGGCCAGCTCCCGCGCGACCGACTTGGTCAGCCCGATGACGCCAGCCTTGGCCGAGGCGTAGTTGGCCTGCCCGGCGTTGCCCATGATGCCGGCTATGGAGCTGATGTTGATGATGCGGCCGGCGCGCTTTTTCATGAAGTGTTGGTAGGTGTGCCTGATCATGTTGAAGGCGCCTTTCAGGCTGGTGTTCACCACCGCGTCGAAGTCCTGCTCCTTCATCGAGAGCACCAGGGAGTCGCGCACTATTCCCGCGTTGTTCACCAGGATGTCTATGCCTCCGAATTCGGCAATGACCGCCTCGGTAAGCGCCTTGGTGGCCTCAAAGTCGGCCACGTCGCAGCGATAGGCCTCCGCTTTGACGCCGAGTTCGCGGATGCGGACCGCCGTGTCCGCCGCCGCAGCTTGGTTGCCCGCGTACACCACGGCCACGTTTGCGCCCGCCCGCGCCATATGCAGGGCAATCGCCCGTCCAAGGCCTCTCGATGCGCCGGTCACCACCGCCGTTTTCCCTTTCAGCATGCTCCCGCTCCTTTAGAAAGTACGTTTATTGTGCTATCCAGACTTTCCTTGTTTTCCACGTTATACACGGCCGCCGCGGGCGCCGTCTTTTTGATAAGCCCGCACAGCGTCTTGCCCGGCCCGGCCTCGATAAACGTATCGAACCCGGCGTCCACCATGTTTTCGATGGTCCTCTGCCAGCGCACCGGGCTTTTCACCTGATCGATAAGCAGGTCTTTCACGTCCGCGCCGTATTCTGACGCGGTGCAGTTGGCGTAGACCGGCAGCATCGGTTCTTTCACTGCGAAACCAGAGAGCACCTTCTCCAGCGCGCGGCTGGCCTCCTCCATATACGGGGAATGGAACCCGCCGCTCACGTTGAGCGGCATGAACTTCCCGCCCGCGGCCCGCACCGATTCGCGCAGCGCGTCAAGCGCCGATTTCTCCCCTGCGACCACCAGCTGCCCGGGGCAGTTGTAGTTGACGGGATACAGTCCGCCGTGCTCGCCGCACAGCGCCTCCACCGTTTGATCGGGCAGCTTCAATACCGCCGCCATGCCGGTATTGACCGCCTGCGCCGCCCGGTGCATGATCTCCCCGCGCGCGCATACGAACCGGAAGCCTTCCTCAGGCGAGAGCGCGCCGGCATAGGTCAGCGCGGGGATCTCCCCCAGCGAAAACCCGGCCACAGCCTGCGGGACGACGCCCGCTTCTACAAGGGCCATGGCTGCGGCCAGATCGACGCAGAAAACGCAGGGCTGCGTATTGACCGTCAGGGAAAGTGTTTCCCTGTCCCCGGAAAAGCACTGCTCCATGGTTCCCGGACGGATGCTCTCGGCCATGTCAAAGACCGCTTTTGCGGCAGGCGAAACCGTGTAAAGTTCTTGCCCCATGCCGGTGTACTGCGCGCCCTGACCCGAGAACACGATGGCTATCTTACCCATTTCCCCGCTCCGCGCAGTATGGTTTCGGCTTCAGTAAACATCTCCTCGATGATCTCTTTGACCGGCTGCTCCTTATGCACCATGCCGGCGACCTGCCCGGCCATGAAACAGCCTTTTTTCTCGTCGCCCTCCTGCACGGCCAGGCGCAGCGCGCCCGCGCCCATGGCCTCCAGCTCCTCGTTGGACACCGTGGCGTCGTATTCCCTTTTGAAGAACTCCCGGGAGAACGGGGATTTGAGGCAGCGAACGGGATGTCCGAGGCGTTTGCCGGTCATGATGGTCCCAATGTCGCTGGCTTCAAGTACCTTATTTTTATAATTGCGATGGATGTTGCACTCATACGCCGTCAAAAAGCGCGTGCCTACCTGCACGCCCACCGCGCCCAGCATGAACGCGGCGGCGATGCCCCGGCCGTCGGCGATGCCGCCCGCAGACACCACCGGGATGTTCACAGCGTCGCAGACCTGCGGCGTCAACGCCATGGTGGTCAGGTCGCCCACGTGCCCGCCCGACTCGCCGCCCTCGGCGATGACGGTATCGGCCCCGGCGCGCTCCATACGCGCGGCGATGGAGGTCGACGGGATAACGGGCAGCACCTTGATGCCCGCTTTCTTCCAGTCCTCTATGTACATGGCCGGGTTCCCGGCCCCGGTGGTCACCACCGGCACGCGCTCCTCGATGATAAGCCGCGCCACCTCGTCCTTAAAGGGGCTCATCAGCATAATGTTTACGCCGAACGGCTTGTCGGTCAGGTCCCGGAGCTTTGCTATCTCGTTCTTTACCCATGCGGCGTCCGCGTTCATCGAGGCGATGATCCCGAGCCCCCCGGCGTTTGAAACAGCCGAGGCCAGGGACGCGTCGGCCACCCAGGCCATGCCCCCCTGTATTATCGGATACTCGATGCCCAGCAGATCGCACAGCGGCGTCCGTATCATGGCGTACTCCCTTCAGGCTTTTGCGCTGTCGATGAGCGCCACAACGTCCGCGATGGTCTGGAGACCCTCGTTCATCTCGATGGTGATGCCGAATTCCTCTTCAAAGTTCATCACCAGCTCCACCGTATCCAGCGAATCCAGCCCCAGATCGGCAAGCGTCGTTTCGGGCGTGATCTGGGAAGCGTCACAATCGTTGTAGTCCACCAGTATCTTCACTACTTTGTCAAATGTCGTCATTGAATTAGCCTCCAAATAAAAATATGATTTCTATAAAAACCCCATCAATGGGGGGCCGGCTCTTTTCCCCAGCGCAGCACGCACGCGCCGGTGGTCAGCCCGCCGCCGAAAGCGCTCATCACCAGGATGTCGCCCGCCTTCAGCCGGCCGCCGCGGTTGGCTTCGTCCAGCAGCACCGGGATGCTGGCCGAGGACATGTTCCCGTAGCGCTCGATGTTGGTCAGCACCTTGTAACGCGGGATCCTGAGGCGCTTCTGAGCCGCCTCGATGATGCGCAGGTTGGCCTGATGCGGCAGCACGTGGTCAATATCGTTCTTGGAAAGCCCAGCGTCCTCCAAGGCCGCCAGAATGTCGCCGCACATGGCCGACACCGCGAATTTATACACGTCCTGCCCGTGCATGCGCAGGTAGGGCTTCCTTTTTTCCTGCGTCTCGTCGAACGGGCAGTTCCCGTCCACGTGGGGAATCTGCAGAATCTCCGTGTCCCCGCTGGCGCTCAACCGGATGGACAAAAGCCCCTCGCCCGGTTCCAGCACAGCCGCCCCCGCGCCGTCCCCGAACAGCACGCAGGTCGAGCGGTCCTCCCAGTCGCTCAGTTTGGACATGGCCTCCGCCGACACGATAAGCACCTTTTTGACCTTGTCGCGGGCAAAAAACCCGTCCGCGACATCCAGCGCGTAGATGAAGCCGGTGCAGGCCGCATTGACGTCAAACGCCGGACAATGCGCACCGATCCGCTGCTGCACCATGCAGGCCAAAGACGGCGTTATGTAGTCGCCCCTAACCAGCGAGCAGATGATGAGGTCGAGCTCGGACGCCTTTGCGCCCGCATTTAGAAGCGCCGCCTCGGCCGCCGCGACCGCAATGTCCGTAAGCGTTTCGTGGGTGCAAATGTGGCGCTCCTGTATCCCGGTCCGTGTGATGATCCATTCATCACTCGTATCAATTATACGTGAAAGCTCATCGTTTGTCTTTACGCAATCGGGTACTGCGCTTCCGGTGCCGGTTATTCTAAAGCTCATCGATCCTCCAACGCTTTGAGTCTTTTTTTAAAAAAAGCGTTCAGTTTTTTGATGCCCTTGAGCATGGCGTTCTTTTCCTCGTCGGACAGGTCCTGCGTCACCGAGCGGACCATGGCCTCATGGAAATATCCGTGCACGGCGTGCATCTTCCGCCCCAGTTCAGTCAGGGCCACATAGACCCGCCTTTTATCTCCCGCGCACCTTATCTTGGTAACATAGCCCTTTTTCATAAGCTTGTTGATGGCCACGGTCACAGACGGGAGCGTGATGCACAGCTCGCCCGCTATGTCGCTGATGGTGCACCCCTTCTGTCTTTTCCTGCCCACCGTTTCGATAAGGTGCAGCTCGCTGATGGAAAGGTCCACCTTCTCCGACTTCTTGATGGTCTGTTCCTCTACCCTGAGTATGGAGCGGAAGGTATCCACCAGTATCTCGTTCAGCTTTGCCGAGAATGGGTCCATGGTCATGCCCTCCGCCTCCCGTTAATTAGTCAATCTAATAATATGGAGGCGGGCGGCGTTTGTCAAGTTAAGCGGCCAGCGCCGGGCGCAGGCGTTTGGCCAGCAGAGCTGCCGCCAGACACTTGACAAAGTCCCCCGGCAGCGTTATCAAAAAGCAGTTTACCAGAAGCGTCCTGAGTCCCAGCTGATTGCCCAGATACAGCCCCGATATCACCGCATAATATACGACCCCCAGCAGGTAAATAACGCCTATCCCCGCCATCCCCGCAAGAAACAGGTAAAATACGGACGGCGCGGGCCTGCGGCACGCCAGCGCGCCGGTTAAAGCCGCGCCGGCAATAAACCCAAGTATATACCCGAACGTGGGCTGCAGCACATACGCCGGCCCGCCTCCGCCGGTAAATATGGGGATGCCGGCAAGGCCGATGAGCATGTACGCGGCGGCGGCCGCCGCGCTCCGTCCGGGGCCTAAAAGCAGCGCGAAAAGCACCACGAACAGCGTCTGCATCGAGAACGGCACGCCGAACAGGGGTATTTTTATGAATGCGCCTGCGGCGATCAGCGCGACCGACAGACCGCAGAGCACCAGCGTGCGCGCCGTGCTCCGGGTTTGTGTGTTTTCCATCATGGCTTTACCTCCGCTATGACTATTTCCTCCCCGTTGAGAAACACGCGCCCGCCCGTATCCAGCCGGACGCTCAGCCTCCCCGCGTCGTCTATCTCCTCGGCCAGCGCGGAGCGCGTTCCGCCTATCAGCACCCGCCTGCCCAGCACGGCCGAGCGCTCGCGGTATTCGGGCAAAAAGCGCGTGAGATCGGACGCGGCGGCCGCTTCCAGCACGTTATCGTATACGGCGGCGATCAGCGCATTGCGGGATATGCCCGCCGGCGCTTCCCCGAACAGCGCGCCCGCGTTTCCCGCCTCAGCCGGGAACCCGCCTTCGGGTGCCGTGAAATTCAGGCCGATGCCCACCGCGACGCGCGCGGGTGGGCCGGGCGCGGCAGTCTCGGCCAGTATGCCCCCTACCTTTTTCCCGTCATACAACAGATCGTTCACCCACTTGATCTTCAGCGCCCGGCCGCACACGGCCTGCGCGGCGCGGGCGGTGGCCACCGCAGCGGCCGCGGTCACCAGGGGGAGCTGGTCCGCGCTCTGGCCGAACGCAAGCAGCACGGTCATATAGACGCCGCTCCCCGGCGGGGAAAAAAAGCTCCGTCCCAGCCGCCCGCGCCCCGCCGTCTGCGTGTCCGCGACCACAAGCGTGCCGTCCGGCGCCCCGGCCGCGATGCGCCGCGCCTCCAGGTTGGTGGAGTCCAGCGCCGCGTACAGCCGGATGTCCGGCGCTTGCGGGCACCGCAGGCGGCTGCGGATGGCTTTTTCGCTCAGCACGTCCCTTTCCATTGGCGCCCTCCTTCGAACTTGGGTGCAAAAGGATTCAGACCAGTATAAAAAACAATGGGAGGACTTGTCAAATGCATTTTCTGTTTTCGACGAATGCCGCCGTTTTCCGCCCTGGGGCCCTGTTTCTCGCTGTGATTTCCGTATATTGCCGCCGGATGTCCCATTATATATAATTGTACCTATATTCTTGGTGTGTTATTCTTTTGGTACTATCCAGGAGGTGTTTGCCCCATGTATAAACCCAAACCGGAGTGGTTCCGCGTTTCCTACGATCAGGAGGCGGTTTCCGAAATACTCGGGATGATGGACCGGCTCTCCCTGAATACCGTCTGCACCGAGGCGCACTGCCCCAACATCAGCGAGTGTTTCCGCAAACGCTCGGCCACGTTCATGATAATGGGCAGGAACTGTACCCGCAACTGCCGGTTCTGCGCCGTTTCCAAGGGCGCGCTGGATGCCCTCGACCCCGATGAGCCTCAAAACGTCGCGCGCGCCGCCAAAGAGATGGGCCTTAAGCATGTAGTCATCACCTCGGTCACCCGGGACGACCTTCCTGACGGCGGGGCCGCGCACTTCGCGGACACCGTGCGCGCCGTAAAGAACGCGCTGCCCGGCGCCTCGGTGGAGGTGCTGATCCCTGATTTCAAAGGCGCAGCGGAAAGCCTGGACATAGTCCTCGCCGCCCGGCCGGAGGTGCTGGGGCACAACGTCGAAACGGTGCCGTCCCTGTATTCCACCGTCCGTCCGGAGGCGGACTACAAAAGATCCGTCGGCGTCTTGAAGTATATGAAGGAAAAAGCGCCCGATCTGCTGACCAAGACCGGCGTCATGGTGGGACTTGGGGAGACCGAGGACGAACTCAAAGCCGTGATGCAGGACCTCGTGGACATCGGCTGCGATATCATGACCATCGGCCAGTACCTCCGCCCCTCCAAGGACCACCTCGAGGTGGCCGAGTACGTCACGCCCGAGACCTTTGCGCGCTATAAAAAGCTGGGGGAGGAGATGGGCATCCGGTTTATCGCCAGCGGCCCGCTGGTGCGCAGCTCGTATAAAGCCGCCGAAGCGGTTGAAGCCATACGGAGAGGAGACTGTTAATATGCTGTATATCCCCAACGATTCGATGGATCCGTATTACAACTTCGCCCTCGAATACTATCTCATCACCGAATCGGCCCTTGCCGACGACATCTTCCTGTTCTGGCGGACCGATCCCACCCTGATGATCGGCCGCAACCAGATAACGGCCGAGGAGATAAACGGCCCGTACGCCCGGGAAAAGGGCATCAACGTCGTGCGCCGCATCACCGGCGGCGGAACCATCTACACCGACCCGGGCGGGTGGCAGTTCAGCTATATCATCAAGGGCAGGCCGCAGTCCGAGGTCGATTTCAGGACCTATGCCCAGCCCATCATCGACGCGCTCAAAGTCCTGGGCGTGGAGGCCTACTTCAGCAACCGCAACGACCTGCTCATCGGCGGCAGGAAGTTTTCGGGCAACGCGCAGTACAGCACCGAGGGCTGTACGCTGCACCACGGCTCAATCCTGTATGACACCGACCTCGAGGAGCTGGTGCGCTCCATCACCGTCGCCGAGGAAAAGATCATCTCCAAAGGCATCAAATCGGTGCGCCAGCGGGTCACCAACGTATCCGAGCACATGCCCCGGAAGATGGATCCCCTCGAATTCCGGGACGCCATGCTCCAGACCCTGCTCAAGGGGACTACCCGGCACGCGTTGGAGCCGCACGAGCTCCGGCGGGTGGAGGAGATCGCCGCGGCAAAATTCCGGTCGTGGGACTGGAACTACGGAGCTTCCCCGCAATTCAGCATAACCAAGAGCGAGCGCTTTGCCGGGGGCAAGGTGGAAGTGGGGCTAAACGTGGAGCAGGGGCGCGTGAGCGCCTGCCGGATAAGCGGCGATTTCTTCTCCCGCGGGGATGTGAGCGACCTTTCAGCCGCGCTGACAGGCTGTATGTACGAGGAAACGGCCATCCGGCAGCGGCTGGAGGAAGCCGGCGCCGACCGGTATTTCCACATGATCACGCTGGACGAGCTGATGCGCTGCATGATATGAGCACACGGCAAGGCCCGCCGGGCGTCCGCCGGGCGGGCCTTTCTTCTTACTTCGGGTTCAGAGCTGAACGTCCACCGTTGACCCGCTGCCCTGCAGCGAGGCCAAAAGCGCGTTGTTTGAGCCGCTTTCCCCGTCCTGGGCCATGCCAATAAGCCAGCTCATCCATTCGTTGATGCTGTTGTAGGCCGCGTCCGCCTTTCGCGCGGCCGCGGAGGACTGCAGCGCGGCCCTGACGGCCTCCAATTGCTCCTCGGTCAGCGTGCCCGCCTCCACCAGCGTCTCCAAAGGGTCTGCCGGCTTTCCGTCATCACCCGGAAAATGCACGGTCAAAAGCGCCTCGGCCACGGCATCCGCTTCCTCGCCGGTCACCGTTCCCGCCTCGATGAGGGCATCGAGCACGGACTGTGTGGATTCGCTTATTTCCCCAGGCGTCCCCACAATCTCCTGCAGGGCGCTCAGCACGGCATCGGCCTGCGCGTCTGTGAGCGTCCCTTCTTCGACCAGCCCGGACAGCGTTTCCTCCAGCCCAGGCGGCGTCCCGGGCATGGGCGGGCGGTTTCCAAACGCTTCTTCCAGCGCCGCGGCCACGGCGTCCCTCTGGCTGTCGGTGATAAAACCCGAATCTACCAGGCTGTCCAGCGTATCCGACAGTCCCTTCCCGGCGGCTTCTGTGGAAAGCGGGACCCTATAGCTCTGCAGCGCTGCCTCCAGCGCCGTGCGGATGGATTCCTCCTGTTCTTCGGAAATGGTGCCGTCCTCGACCAATTCGGCCAGCGGGCCGGCGGACTCTTCGCCTCTGTCCACAGCGGCCTCGCCGGTCACATTTCGGTAATAACCGGTTATCAGCGAACTGGTCAGCGGTGATATCGCGCTCATATGCATTGTCTCCTTTCGGTATGGTTATCTGATTCATCGGACAGCGGGACTCCAAAATAAACCGAAATCATAAGATTTCATCAAACCCTCACCCTGTCCTCAACATAAGCACAAAAAACCCGGGCTGGAATGCACGCCCGGGTTTTTATGTTTCCTGACTTTATTTCTTGATTATAGGGCCGGGTATCGGCATAACGTTCCTGCCAAAAGCCGTGTTGACGACGATGGCGCCGCTGAGGTAAAGGGCCGAGAGGCCCGCGCACAGCAGGGCCACGCCGGGGACGATGGCAATATCGCGGGAGAGGACATGCATGTCCATCAGCGTGATGAAGGGCAGCGCAATGTCGAGGAAAAGCACGACCAGCGTCAGGGGCAGGGGCGCCTTGAAGAAAGCAGGGGTCAAAAGGTAGGTGCCCAGCGTCAGCGCCAGCCAGGCCCAGCCGTCGATGGTGGTGTCCACGGCGATGCCCTGATTGGCGAGGATGAACTTGACGATCATCTCGGTGCCGCTGACCAGCATGAAAAACGCGCTGAAATACAAAAACGCGTTGCCTCCGCTGGTATTGTTGTTCTTGAGGTCAATAAGGGCAACGACGATCTGCACCACGAAGCCGCCCAGAAGCCAGATGCCGAGCAGGATGGACGCGGAGGACTCAACGAGGCCGCTCAGCGATGCAAAAAAACAGAAACACGCAACAGCAAGCGCAATCAGGCCTGCGGGGGTCGGGTTTGCGAAGGACGGCTTGTTATCCATATGACACTGCTCCCCATATATAACGTATAATCGACATTATATATGCCCGCCTTGGGCCGTGTCAAACAGAAATACAAATATCCCCAACAAAAACGGGAGAAATCCGGCGAATATCGTCCCGCTTGATGACGAATAGGTCCATACGCCCTGAAATCATGCACGATCAGGCTTACCGTACGGTCGCACACGATACCCGTGAACCATAAAAATCGGCAATCAGGCCATTGTTGGAAAACCTGTTGCCATGGTATAATTTTGTATGATTATATACCGGAGGGGTGTCCATGGCTACATACAAAAAGCACTGCATCCACTGCGGTGAGCTGATCCCCGGGGACGCGGTGGCCTGCCCGTTCTGCGGCAGCGCCGATCCGTTCAGCCTGCGGTGCTCGAAATGCCGCAACCCCATCGAAAAAGGCTGGAAGGTCTGTAGCGGGTGCGGCATACGCCTTACGGCCGTGTGTCCCGACTGCGGACAGGAAACGCCCACCGCTCCCGCGTGCACGCATTGCGGGGCACCCGTCTTAGTCCAATGTCCCCGTAAAAAATGTTTGGAAGTCCAGATACGCACGAAAGAGGGCGTCTGTATTTCCTGCGGGAAACCAATCAAAAACAGGAGATAGCGAACATGGCAATGCAGTCTTTTACCAGGAACTATCAGGACAACAGCACAGAGTCGGGCTTTGAGTTCGTATTCGATTGCGATGTCTGCGGCGACGGCTACAAAACGTCCTTCGTCGAGTCCCGCAATTACAAAAAGGCGGGGTTCCTGCGCACGCTGAGCGAAGGCATTTCGGCCGGCGCGCGCATGGTCGGCCTGCACAACGTCGCCTATGGTCTTGACGTGGGGGGCGACGCGGCCTCCCGGAGGTTTGAGGGAATGACGCCCGAGTGGCACAAGGAGCATGAGGCCGCCTTCCGCAACGCCATGAACGAGGCCAAGGAGCACTTCCACCGCTGCCACGGCTGCCAGCACTGGGTCTGTGACGCCTGCTTCAACGAGGAGAACGGCCTGTGCGTGGAGTGCGCGCCGCGCGAGAACACCGTCGTGGCAAAGGCCCGCTCCGAGCGACTGGTTGAGGAAGTGCGCGAAAAGGCCTCCACCGCCAACGTGTTCCATGGCAATATCGACAGCCGGCAGATCACCTGCCCCCAGTGCGGCAAGCCGGTGGCGCAGGGCAAATTCTGCAACAACTGCGGCGCAGCTGTGGGGCTGGCCATCTGCGGCAATTGCGGAGCCGAGAATCAGCGGGGCGTGAAGTTCTGCAGCGAGTGCGGGACCAAGCTGGGGACCGCCGCCTGCCCGGGCTGCGGCGTCGAGGTTGCGCCGGGCGCCAAATTCTGCAACGAGTGCGGTATGAAGCTGTGAGCGAGGACGACAGGCAACTATTGGAAGAAACCGATGCGGCGGAGGCCGCTGACGCCGCCGAGGCGCCGCCTCCTCCGCCTGCGTGGCCCCTTTGGTGGGTCTGGCGGGACGCGTGCGGCGCTGAGGCCGCTTCGGGTACGGGCACAGCAACGGGGAACGAATACGGGCTTTCGGTGTCGGTGTCCGGCGGCATGGACTTTGCCGTTGCGTGGACCGACATCCGCGCGGTGGAAGAAGGCGACCACCGGCTGACCCTGAGCCTGCACGACGATACCGTCCTTCTGCTGCACAAGGCCGGCCGCCTGCACGACGAGCTGGTCCGCACCGTCATGGCCCACTGGGAAAAGACGGTGCGCACCGAGGCGCTGGTCGAGGAAAAGCGCATCGCCGAATTTGGCGCGTATGCCGCGGACAGCGCGTGCCGCGTCGAGGTGTACGAAACCGCGCTGTGCGTGATCTTCCCCTCCGGCGACGTCGCGCATGCTCGTGTTCGCCGAAACGGCCGAGGACAACTACCGGTTCCGCGTGACCCTTCCGGGCGGGGAGGCACTTGCGCTCAGCCGCTTTGGCCGCGACACCGACCGTTTCCGGGACGCCTTGGACAGCGCCCGCAAAACCATGCAAACGCGCGCGCTGGAGTTCGTGCGGGACCTTGACCCAGGCCTGACGCCGCTGCAGGCCCGCGCGCTGGCCGCATCCTTTCTGGACGGGCACGCCGCTCCCTGCGCCGTCATGCAGACCCGGCCCAAACTGTGGCAGGGCGTGGAGGCCGCGTTGGAGCGCGCCGGCATACTTTCGGCCTATAAAACGCTTTCCGCGATGGACAAAGGGAGCCTTGCCCGCGTGGGCATCAAGCGCGGGCTGCGCGCGGGCACGGACGAGGCGTATGTTTTCGTCATGGTGCCGGCGGGAAGCGCGGAGCAGCCGCGCATCGTGTTCGAGGCGGCGTCCGACGCCGCGACCGCACGGGCTACGTATGTGTTCGACGCCGCGGTTCTTGCCGGGGGCACGCCCGATATTGACGTTGCCATGGACGTTCTGAACTACGGGCTGTACATGGTCAACTTCCGGCGCGAGCCCATCTACATGTCCGACACCCAGCTGGAAAAGCCGTCGAATCTCCATTACAAGCGCGCGCTGGCGCGCATACCCGCGCTGCCCCTGCTGCGCCGGGCCTACGTGGGCCGCGTCCCCCACGGCGACTGCTGGCAGGCGAAGGTGGAAGCGTTGACGGGGAAGGAATAGCAAGAGAAAAGCGTGGGGAATCCGGCGCTTTGATTGTCTGTGTTTACATCGAATATCTTTTCTTCTTTTTTTATGGTCTCATTGACGTTGGTAGTAACCGCCGGTGTTCGTTCGTCCACTCGATACGGACGGCAGAAAGACGAATAGCCAAAGTAAGGAAGCCTTGGCAACGCCCAGCATTTAAAGCGGGGAAGCTGCTTCTCTCTGTCCGCTTTTCATCCGGAGATAATGTGTGAAAAGGACGCCGCGGGGACTTTTTCCCCGCGGCATCCCTTATCCCTTTTACTCACCTGTCATTTTAAGTCACAGCGCCGCCTCGTAGGCGGCCACGCCTGCCGACGCGACCTCCATGTCCTCCTCTACCGAGCCGCCGCTTACCCCTATCCCGCCTATCACCTTTCCGTTCAGCCTGAGCGGGAAGCCGCCGCCGAAGATGATCATCCTGTCCACCTGCTGGAGGCCGTACAGCGGCGCGCCCGGCTGGGCAACCGTTGCGGCCACGTCGGTGGGCAGCTTGAGGGCGGCCGCCGTATAGGCCTTGTCCCTGGAGATGGCGTTGCTTACCAAAAGCGCCTCCTCCATCCTATGGGTGAGTATCAGCCGCGCGCCCTTGTCCACCAGCGAGATGAACATGGGCACGCCGATCTCCCCGGCCTTCTTTTCGGCGGCGTCCGCCATTTTACGGGCCATGGTGAGATTCACGCCGTATTCCCCTATAGCCGCGCCGGCGTAGTCCTCACCCGGCACAGCCTCCGCGCCGCCGGCCAGCGCGACGAACGTTTCCACCCCGGCCGTCGCAACCGCCATGTCCTCCTCCACCGAGCCGCCGCTTACCCCTATCCCGCCTATGACCTCGCCGTTGAGCTTAAGCGGGAACCCGCCGCCGAAGATGATGATATCCCGGCAGTTCTGGATGCCGTACAACGACGCCCCCGGCTGGGCAACCTCCCCGACGACGTCGGTGGGCAGCTTGATAGCGGCCGCCGTGTACGCCTTGTGCATCGAGATCTCCTCGCTGACCAGTATCGCGCCATCCATCCTGTTGATGGACACCAGATTTGCGCTCGCGTCCACCACCGAGATGTACATGGGGACCCCGATCTCCCTCGCCTTCGCCTCCGCCGCCCTGGTCATCGCTTTTGCGACCGCCAGCGTCAGGAACGCCCTCGGCACCCTGATGCCGCTGTTGTTCGCTTCCAAAGATGCCATAAAAAGAACTCCTCCTTTCCGGATTGCATAATATACCGGCTAAATACAGTTTACATGAGAGTATATGTTACATTATTGTGCAATAGGTATATATTTTTAAGCACAAGGCGCTATTTATTTTCCGTATGATTTTTTTAACAGAGGGCGCCGGGCGCGGCGTGACGGCGGATAAAACCGTCATTGCAGGAGTAAATGACCAAACCGAGTGGTTACCCCATCATTGTGAAGGGTTTGAGCCCTGCGGCAATCCAGAAGAAAAACACCGGATTACTGCGCTGCCGCTCGCAATGACGGGACCGAAGGATTCCTGCGCTGACAGTTCCCGGCAGGTGAAAGAGCCTTTGCGGTTGCTTTCTGCCCCTCCCCTTTTACAAGGAAGGCTTATCTGTAAAAATAGCTGCGGATGAGCCATAATCAATGATAAGTTATTAACAGAGCCTGAGCCATCAAAAAAAGAAAGCAGCCACGCCGCTTTCTTTAAATAATTCAATAATAGCCCCCGTTAGCGGGCGCAATCCCCCGATTCCCCGCGCAGGACCTCCAGCCCATGCCCCAGCGGGCCGAGTATGACCTCGAGATTCTCCTTGATGGCCTTAGGGCTGCCGGGGAGGTTGATGATAAGCGTCCGGTGGCGTATGACCGAAACGGCCCGGCTGAGCATAGCGCGGTCAGTCACACGCAGCGTGCCCGCACGCATGGCCTCGGCAAAGCCCGGCGCCAGGCGGGTGGCCACCGAAAGCGTGGCCTCGGGCGTGACGTCGCGCGGAGAAAGCCCCGTGCCCCCGGTGGTGAATATGACGTCGCACAGGCCGCCGTCCGCCAGCCGCATCATCTCCGCGGCCAGCGCGTCCTGCTCGTCCGGAAGGATGCGGTGGGAAACGATGGTGTACCCCGCCTCCTCCAGCATCTCTTTGAGAACCCGGCCGCCCACGTCCTCGCGCTCCCCCGTAAACCCTTTATCGCTGGACGTTATCACGGCCGCGCGGTATCCGTTTCCCATGTTTTGTCCTCCTAAGTAAACAATGGTTCAACCGCCGATCTGCACCATCTTGCGCGCCTGCGGGGCTTCCCGCTCCGGTTCGCAGAAATCATGGTGCATCGGCTTTTGATATATTGCCTCCCGCATGGCGGTTTTAAGTGTTTCATCCGAAGCGCCGCCGCGCAGCAGGGGCTTGAGGTCCACCCCGGCGTCGTGGCAGAGGCACAGCTTCAGCGTCCCCTCGGCCGTCAGCCGCACGCGGTTGCAGCTTTCGCAGAACGCGCCGGTTATCGCGCTGATGAACCCGATGCTCCCCATAAAGCCCGGGAAATCATAGTACCGCGCCGGGCCGCTGCCGTGCGGGCGCGCGGACGGGACCGGCCGGCCGTACGCCTCGGCCAGCCGCGCGAGAACCGCGTCGCTCCCCACCGGCTGAAAGCGGGCGCCTGGGCCGATGGGCATCATCTCGATAAACCGCACGTCCAGCGGAAGGTCCCTGGCCAGCCCGGCCACCTCGATGAGCGACCCGGTGTTCAACGGGTCCACCGGCACACAGTTGATGCGGGTGGTGAGCCCCAGCGCAAGCGCCAGGCTCACGCCCTCAAGCACCTTGTCCAGCACGGACGCGCGGGTGATGGCGGCAAACGCCCCGGCGTCCAGCGTATCCAGACTGAAATTGACGCCATTGAGCCCGGCCTCTTGAAGCGCGCGCCCCTGCTCGGGGAACAGGACGCCGTTGGTAGTCATCACCACCGACTCTATCCCCTCGACCTCCCGCGCGCGGCGGATGAACCCCGCGACGTCCCGGCGCACCAGCGGCTCCCCGCCGGTGACCCGGAGCTTTTTTATGCCAAGGCCCACCCCCGCGCGGACAATGCGCAGTATCTCCTCGTAGGTGAGCACCTCGTCGTGCGGTACGGTCTCGACGCCCTCCTCCGGCATGCAGTAGACGCAGCGCAGATTGCACCTGTCGGTCACCGAGATGCGCATGTATTCTATGTTCCTGCCGTGTTGGTCGACCATCGTGTCACCTCATGAGTATCAGTTTGTCTCCCGGCATCCGCAGCCGTATGCTTTGGGGCGCGCCCAGCCGTGCCCATCGCTCCTTGTCCAGCTCGTACCGGAGCTGTCCCTGCCCGCCCGGTACGCGCAGCATGACTATAACGCTGAACACATCCTCAATGGTACGGACCACCTCAAACTCTACGGTATCAGGCGCGCCGCCTTCCTCCGCTGGTTCGAAAAAATGCGCCCGGAACCCCACGTGCTTCAGGCCGTCGGGCACCGGCGCCGGGGCCTTGAGCGTCAGGTTCCAGTCGAGCGCAAAAAGCGTGTCCTCGCCGGTTTTCTTCGCACGCGATATGTTCTTGCAGCCGGACAGCAGCGTGCCCGAGAGGGTCTTGGGGTTGATGAACATCTCCTGTTTAGGGAGGACCTCCTGCGTGGCCCCGTTTTCCATGACCACCACCGTGTCGCACAAACGGTACACCTCGTCGCGGTTGTGGGACACAAACAGGACCGTCCCCTGATAATTCTCCAAAACGCGCAGGATTTCCTGCTCCAGATGCCACTTTAAATAACTGTCCAGCGAGGAAAACGGCTCGTCCAGCATCAGGAGCCTGGGCTCGCTGGCCAGCATGCGCGCCAGCGCCACCCGTTGCTGCTGCCCGCCCGAAAGCTGGGACGGGTACTGCTTTTCAAGGCCGGCCAGATAAAACGCCTCTATCTTTTCCCGCACCAGCTGACGGCGGTCCCGGTCCCTGGGGATGCCGCAGGCGATGTTCTGCTCGACCGTCATGTTGGGAAAAAGCGCGTAGTCCTGAAAAAGGTAGCCGGTGTTGCGCTTGCGGGCGGGAAGGTTTATCTTCTTCTCGCTGTCGTAAAGCACCCGGCCGTCCAGCACGATACGCCCGCGATCGGGCGTTATCACCCCGGCAATGCACTTGAGGGTCATGCTCTTGCCGCAGCCCGACGCGCCCAGTATCGCCAGCGTTTCGTCTCCGGCGGCGAATCGGCTCCTTAAATGGAATGAACCCGCCTTTTTTTCGATGTCCACTTCGATCGCCATTATATGCGTGATCCCTTCCTGAAACGTCCCGCTTTCGCCGTCCACCAGTTCATCAGCGCGATGGTCACGAAGGATATGCCGATGATGATGAACATCCACCGATAGGCGACGTCCCAGCGGCCGGCCTGAACGGCCGTGTATATGGCTACCGAAACGGTCTGCGTTTTGTTGGGGATGTTCCCGGCCAGCATGATGGTCGCGCCAAATTCGCCCAGCGCACGGGCGAAGGCGAGTATGGTTCCGGCCATGATGCTGGGAATGGAATTGGGGAGCGTTACCTTAAAAAAAAGCGCTCGTTCGGTCATCCCAAGCGTGCGCCCGGCGTGCAGGAGGTCTTCGTCCAGCTGCTCGAACGCCCCGCGGGCGGTGCGGTACATCAGCGGGAAGGCCACCACCGTCGACGCTATGACCGCGCCGGTCCACGTGAAGACGACGGGGGCGCCCACCGAATCGAGGAACTGCCCGATAAACCCGTTTTTCCCGAATATCACCAGCAGAAAAAACCCGACCACCGTGGGCGGGAGCACCAGCGGCAGCGTAAAAATTCCGTCCAGTATTCCTTTGCCGCGCTTGAGGTTGACGGTGAGTTGAGCCGCAAGGAGCCCGAGGCCGAACGTGAACGCCGTCGCCAGCAACGCTACCCGCAGCGACAGCCAAAGCGGCGCCATGTCCATGCGGCTCTCCTCCCCCTTTTTGTGCTTATCACAGTATAATTTTGTGCTACCACATCGTGTCGATTTATGCCATCACGAATCCATAGTCCTCAAGATAGCCTTAGCCGTGTCCGTCTGCAGGAACGCGAGAAAAGCCTTGGCCGCATCCGGATTCTTTGAATCCTTGAGCACCGCCGCAGGGATAAAATTTATCCTGTCCACGCTGCCCGCGGGCGCGCCAGTGATTACCTTCACCTTGTCGGTAGTCGCCGCGTCGGTCATAGACCACGCCGGCGTCCACATCGCCAACTCTCCACCCGGAGTAGCACCTGGCGCGTCGGTCCCCAGGTTGGCCTTGGCACTGGCCTTGTCCAGATCTTCGAGGACGTGAACACCGCCTTCCAGTACTCGCCGGCCGGGACGCTTTCAGGATCGCCGATGGCGACCTTCTCCACGCTTGTCGGTGGCAACGTCCTCAAAGCTGGTTATCTCCCCTTGTCCGGAATCGGTGGGCGTTATCAGCACGACGCCATTCTCCAGCAGATCGACGCGCGTGCCGGACAGCAAAAGGTCCTGCTCCTCCAGCGCGTTCATCTGCTTCTGCGCGGCCGAAAGGAAAAGGTCGATGTCCGCGCCCTGCTCTATCTGCGTCTGCAGCGCGCCGGACGCGCCGTAGGTGAATGTTCACCATCACGTTGGGCGCGACATCCTTGTAGGCCTCGGCCAGTTCCGCCGTCACGTCGGTCAGGCTGGCCGCCGCCGCAACGGTGATCTCGATGCTCTCGGCCGTCGGGGTGGGCGTCGCCCGGTCGCCCGAGGTTGCACAGCCCACGAACATGGGTATCAGGCACAGCGCCAGGTTAATGCTCAGGATCCTTCTCATCTTCATAATAAGTCCTCCTCATTGTTTTTCTCCAGCGCCCAAGCGCGGAGGTCCCCCAGAAGCTTGGAAAAGGCTGCATCCGCAAGAATGGGCCTTCCCGCGACTGCCGCCCTTTGTTAAGTCATTCTCCGGCGACAGCCGCTTACCCGCTTCCGCCCTGGCCGCCCGTACCGCTTTCACACCGAAGTAAAGCGCCGCCTTTTATCCTCAAATGACTATAAATTATAGCGCTATTATATTCTCGTTTGAAAATAATTTCAACTCCTTTTGTTAAAGAGCGTGCGACGCGCGGGAAGCGCAGGCTTCCACGGCCGTATGCTAGCCCGGTCAGCGGGGTAGACCGCCACGGCTCAGGCCACTCCCATCCACACTCAGGGACATCGTGAGTCTCCACGATAACGCCCAGCTCTTCCTGCGTCAATTAATGAGTGTATGTGAAGCCTTCCCATGTACCGCCCTGGAGAATGATATGCCCTTTTCCCCGCATCTTCTGCATGAACGGATGGTAATCCACGCCGAACGCGCAATGGTGCGAGCCCTCCCCGTGCTCTTTAAGAATTCGGCATAGATGCTGACGTCGTCCTTTGGCTCGATTATCTCCACTGCACGTTCCCAATGTTGCATACCACGGCCAGCCGCATCGCGTAGCCGGTGGGCTGATCGCGGGTGATCATGTTTTTGACGGTATCGGGATTGAATTCATAAATAATCCACGGACCAATGCCGTATTCGTCCGCGTATTTTTTTACCATCGTGTCGCAGTCTTTGACGACTATAGCGACCTGCAGTACATCCTTCAACAGCAGTTCCATCGTAACCCCTCCTTATTTATATTATTGGCTGTGTAGCGCTTTGACACGAAAACCTCCTTTCCAGACCACGTACTGGTATAAGTATCTGAGCCCGACGCGTGTATTATTCCTTGAGCAACACTGCAGCCGCGCGCACCGCCCTTGCAGGTCAATTCCGACTGGAGAATAATGAGAATACGTGTTATAATGCCTTACGAAAAAACGGACAGAAATGGAATGATTCAATGGGCACGCTTTCGCCGAACAATTCGGTTCCCCTTTATATTCAGCTGAAAAACGATCAAAGCGGACATGCTCAACCACAAATACAGGTGAATCGCGCATCCCCTCCGAAGCCGAGCTGATACAGCAGTACGGCGTCAGCCACCATCACCGTCCGCCGCGCCATGCAGAGGCTGGCCGACGAGGACTACCTCGTCAAGATCCACGGCTCGAGAGCACCTTTTGTCCGCGCGCCCAAGCACCAGCGGCACGTCGTGGGGATGAGCAGCTTTATGTCCGACTGCCTCAACAACGGCATCGTTCCCCGCACGCGCTGCTGGCGCTGAATACCGCAGAGCCACCGAAGCCGACTGCAACGCCCTGGGGGGTCTCGCTGGGCGACAAGGTCATTTCCTCGAGCGCCTGCGCTATGCCGACAACGTTCCGGTCATCATCGAGCGGGGCTATCTCTGACCGGTTCTCCTCCCTTTTGAAGGAGAACCACGCCTCATTCAGTCCATCACGCGACTGATCGAAAACAAGCTGGGCATCCGCTTCGGCCCCTTCAACGCGACCATCGAAATCGCCGCCCTCAAGCAGGAGGCAAGCTTCTGGATGAGTCCGAACGCGCCCGTGCTTTTGGTCAAGGGCTGCACCTACGACCACGAGGGCGAGCCGCTCTACCGCTCGGTACAGGTGTTTTCCGGCGAACGGTTCAAGCTAGCCATCAGCCAGGACGTGTACTGGGAAAACTGGCTCCATGGAGGATGTCGTCACTTGACGCACTTGTTATAGCTCGTTATAATATAACCGTGCGGCAGGGCCGTACAGCATATCGCGGCGCCAGCAAGCACAACCGGACTAAAACATATAACGGGAGATGAAACACCATGGATTTGGGCCTCAAGGGTAAGGTCGCCGTGGTCGTGGGCGGTTCCAGCAACATCGGGCGGGCAACCAGCATCCGGCTCGCGCAGGAAGGCGCAAAGGTGGTCATCGGGTACTCGTCCAACGACAAAAAAGCGGCAGAGGCGCTCGCGGCCGTGCAGGCCGAGGGCGGGGAGGCTTTGCTGGTCAAGGGAGACATGACCACTGAGGAAAACGTGGACAACCTGTTCAAAAGCGCGCTCAATGCGTTTGGCAGGGTGGACATACTCATCTATTCGGCGATGCTCTGGCCGACCAACCCGGTCACCGACATCCCGCTTTCCGAGTGGCAGCGCACGCTGGAGGTCAACCTGACCGGCGTGTTCCTGACCAACCGCTGGGTCACGCGGTACTGGCTGGAGCACGGCCTCACCGGCAAGATACTCAACTTTTCCTCGCAGGCCGCCTTCAAGGGCGCGACAACCTTCCACGCGCACTATGCCGCAGCCAAAGCGGGCGTGGTCGCATTCACCGTTTCACTGGCCCGCGAGGTGGGCGCAAAGGGCATCGTGGTCAACGCCATCGCCCCCGGCATGTCGCTGGTGCCGGGACCGGATGCCATCGTAGACGAAAAAGGCGCGGAGTACTACAAGACCCGCATCCCCATCGGCCGCATCGGCGACCCCTTCGAGGTCGCGGACGTGGCCGTTTTTCTGGTGTCCGAGCGCAACAGCTACATGATAGGCGCAACGGTGGACGTCAGCGGCGGGATGCTGATGCGCTGAACCGGGAACGATATTCGCAAAGTAAGCGATGATTAAATGAGGAATGCTGAATGGGCGAGCTGGCTTTGTGTCCTGAAAGGAGCCAAATTGACGGAATAGCGGCGCTATTTTTAGATTTGAGCGACACCGCAGGGCGCGAAGTCCAGCCGGTTGGGCGGCGTTCCGAATTAATCAGTGATTACTGAAAGGGAGAACGCTTATGAAAGTACTGCTTATCGGAGACGACTACATTCACGCGGACATGATGCTGGATGGTTTCAAGTCATGGGCCGACAAGGGCATGGAACTGGTCACCTGGCAATGGGACCTGGGAGGCAAGGAACAGCTCCAGGCCGTCAACCTCAAGCTGGAGCAGGAGGGATACGACGCGCTGGAAATCCCTAAGGAGATCCTGGACTACGTAGGCGACGCCGACATCATCATTACGCAGTTTTTCCCCATCACGTCCGGCCTGGTAGCGGCGGCGCCCAAGCTCATCGCGGTGGGCACGCTGCGGGCGGGCGTGGAGAACATCGCCGTGGACATACTCACCCAAAGGAACGTAATGGTCTTCAACAACGCCGGGCGCAACGCGCAGGCCGTTTCCGACTTCACCATCGGCATGCTCATCGCCGAGGCCCGCAACATCGGGCGCAGCCACGCGGCCATGAAGGCCGGATACTGGCGCAAGGAGTACATAAACTCGCCGTTTTGCCCGGACATCGAAGGCTCCACCGTGGGCATCGTGGGCTTTGGGATGATCGGGCAACTGGTTGCCAGGAAGCTGGGGGGATTCGACGTCGAGATCATCGCCTACGATGCGTATCCCGATCATGCGGCGGCCAAAGCTCTGAACGTTACCTTCGTGGACCTGGACACGCTGATGGCCCGTTCGGATTTTGTGTCCATCAACTGCCGGCTGGTGCCCGAGACCTACCATATGATCGGCGCGCACGAGCTGAGCCTGATGAAGCCGACCGCTTTCCTGATAAACACAGCGCGCTCGGGGCTTGTCGACGAGGACGCGCTGTGGGACGCGCTGTATCACAAGCGCATCGGGGGCGCGGCGCTGGACGTTTTTGACGTCGAGCCGCCGGGAATAGACCACCGGCTGGTCACGCTGGACAACGTCACCCTCACGCAGCACCAGGCGGGCACCACCGTCCACGCAATGGGGCGCTCCCCGCTCCGGCTGTGCAATCACATGTCCCTGCTTTTTGAGGGTAAGGAGCCTAAGACCTGGGTCAACCGCGGCAGGGTGGACCTGCGCACGCTCAACGTATAAAAGGCGCCCCGGCGCTTATTTATGAAAGGAGAAACGCTATGCTCGTACCCATTCAGGAAATGTTGGCCGATGCAAAAAAAAGGCGCTATTGTATCGGGATGTACGACTGTATCAACCAGGAAATGATCGACGGCGTCATCGCCGCCGCGGAGGCCGAGCGCTCACCGGCCATTCTTGCAACAGTCAGCGCGTTCGGGAACCTTCTTTCCACCATCGATTCCATGATCTACGCCGCGAAGAAAGCCACCGTCCCCATCGCCATCGAGGTGGACCACGGCGATATGGACAGCTGCTTCAAGGGCCTTGTGTCCGGCTACAACTTCGTGATGTACGACGGCTCCATGCTGCCCTTTGAGCAGAACGTGGCCAATACGAAGATCATCGTGCAAGCCGCGCATGCGGTGGGCGTTGGCGTGGAAGCCGAGCTGGGGCATGTGGCCAACGCCGAGGTCACCTATGAAAATCCCAACGAAGAGGATGTGCACAATGTCTACACCGACCCCTCCGAGGCTGCGGAGTTCGTAAAGCTGACCGGTGTGGACTGTCTCGCGGTTTCGGTAGGCACGCTGCACGGCCGCTACAAGAGCAAGCCCCAGCTGCAGTTTGATCTTATAAGCAAACTGAACGAGGCTGCCGGCGTCCCCCTCGTCATTCACGGGACATCGGGCGTGGCCGATGAGGACGTGCGAAAAGCCGTATCCTTGGGCGTGTGCAAGACAAACTTCTTCACAGACCTCGCCGATGCCGCCGCAAAAAGCATCGCCTCGGCGGGCGACATCGCCGGGATGGGCTTCAACAAGCTGATGCGTCTCGCGCGGGAAGGCGTCCGCGACTGTACTGCCCATAAGATGCAGCTGATCAGCTCCTCCGGCAAAGCGTAATCCCATGCATACCAACCAGCCCGGTTAAAGAAGGAGTGACTTAAAATTTGGAAAAAACGAAAATTCTGCTGGTTTCGGACGGCGGCATCACCGAAGACCTTATGCAAAAGCTTTTTGAGCTGGAGGAATACGGCGCCGAAGTCTCCATGATTGCAGACACCGACATGCACTCGATGGACCTTATCACCGACCGCATGTTCGTATTGGAGTATCAGGGCATAGACGCGACGCCCACCCTCAAGCCCCTGCTGGACGTTTGCGGGGACAAGGAGGTCATCTGCGTGCACGTCGCCTCCATTAACAAGGAGGTCATCAACGCGAGCAAGAAGCTGAAGCTGGTGGCCTGCATGCGCGGCGGAATCGAGAACGTTGAACCTGCCCGCGCCCAGACCGAACGGGGCATCAAGTGCATCAACTCTCCGTGGCGCAGCGCCAACGCCGTCGCCGATTTCACGGTGGGCATGATGATCGCGGAGAACAAGAACATCGCCCGCAGCCACAAGGCCATCTGCGAGGGGAAATGGCGCAAGGTCTACACCAACTCGGCCTACATACACGACATGCGCACGCGCACGGTGGGGGTCATTGGGTGCGGGCACATCGGCAGCCGCGTGATATCGCGCCTCGTGCCCTTCGGCTGCAGGATTATCGTATACGATCCGTTCAAGTCGCTTTGGAAGGTGTACACTCGGGTATGAAGCCGTCACCCTGGAACAGTTGCTCGCGCAGTCCGATTTCGTAACCATACATCTCCGGCTTTCGGAGAAGACCGAGAAGTTCTTCGGTGAAAAGGAATTCGCCCAGATGAAGCCGACCGCCTATTTCCTCAACGTCTCCCGCGCGGGCATCGTGGACAATCAGGCGCTGCTGCGGGCGCTGCCGACCAAGTCCATCGGCGGCGCGGCCCTCGACGTTTTCGACGAGGCCCCTGCCAGGCCACCGTTTCACCGAGCTGGACAACGTCACCCTCACCTCTCACATGGCCGGCACCTCCAACGACACCATGCGCACCTCGGTGGAGATCGCCTTCGACGACATCGTGCGCTACCTCAAAGGCGAACCGCTTCTGAACCTCTGCAACTGACGCTTTCGCTTTATGCAAGCCCCGCTTCCTCTGGAATGCGGGGCTTTTTTCGTACAGGAACGCACCCTTGTTTTCCGCGCATATGATGACGGGAGAGGAGGTGCGCTGCCATGAATCCAGCCAACGAGAGCGCGCAGATTATTCGCAGGACCATCCAAAAACCGTTCTTATATGATTTCACCGTCGTCCTTACCGCCGATTTGGCGTATCCGGAGATACGCCTCCAGCGTAACCCCGTCGCGCAGGCGCGCATCAACCGGCAGGCCCGGCGCGAGGCGCTTCAGTTTTTCGACCACGCCAAACGGACGCTGTATCCCGACGCCATCGCCGCAGGATATAAGGAGTCGCAGTCCCGGGATTCCCCTTCCGGCCTTACAGGGCGGTCATGGACTATACCATAACGCTCAATCAGGGCTGCACGCTGAGCATGTACGTTGACCAGTACACCTACACGGGCAGCGCCCACGGCGGCACCTACCGCCACCGGACACATTCTCGCTCCGGACCGGCCGGCGCATCCGGCTGCGGGACCTGTTCCCGCACAGCCCGGACTACCGCCGGGGAGGTGCTCCGGCAGGTGCTCAAACAGGCGGACGCGCGGTATAAAGGGGACTGACTTATCTTTTTTGAGGATTACCCGCGAACGCTCATCGTCAAAAACTTCGATCCGGACAGCTTTTTCCTGACGCAAAGCGGCGTGAACGTGTACTACCAGCAGCCACGAGATCAGCCCCTACGCGAGCGGGATCATCGTGTTCGAGATTCCTTATGCGGCGCTGCATATCGGACGGCCGGACTGCCACTGAACCCGGCCCTGGTTTTTGCCATTTTGCCGGTCAGCCGGCAGAAAAAGCCGCCCCGTCATGCGACTGGGCGGCTTTGCGTCTTCAAATCTACTTTTTTCTGTTTTTGGTCGATCTTCTGCATAACGTCGGCCATGGTCACCTTCTGAAGCTCTTGCTCCATGGCGGCCTGCGCATTGGACAGGAAACCGCCATTCGTCCTGTATGTTGGCGCCCACGATGCAGCGCAGGTTGGGGTTCTTGTGCAGGCCGAAAAGCGACTCCACCACATCCACCGCGTTAAAAACGTCCAGCAGCGTTATCTCCTCGGGCCGCCGCGCCAGCGCCGTGCCCGCGACGCCGGGACGGCTTAAAACAAGCCCGGCTTTTTTCAGTTGGCCGATGATGCGGCGGATGCACACGGGATTGGTGTTCACGCTGTGCGCGAGCGTCTCGGATGTGTTGTAGTCCTTGTTAGGCGGGTATTCCAGCGCAGCCAGTATGTGGACCGCAATCGGGAACCTCGTCGATATCTTCAATGTCAATTCACTTCCTTTTATCATAATAAGTTCATCTTTTAACGCTGTCAAGAATGCCGCCCTCTTGTTACAAAGTGACTTGACACGCACAGGCTCCATGTTTATAATCACAAGTAACCAACTTCGTTACAGGCTAAATGAATCATATATTTTTGGAGGTTATGGCTATGAAACAGTTCCCCTCTTTGTTCTCGCCGTTGCGTTTGGGGGCGCATGTCCTGAAGAACCGCATCGTCATGCCGGGAATGGCCACCAATTCGTGCAATCTCGACGGCTCGGTCACCCCCGCCATGCTCGCGTATTACGCCAAAAGAGCCCGCGGCGGCGTTGGGACCATAATACTGGAGTTCACCTCCGTCGATTTCCCGGCCGGCCGCGGCTCGCAGACGCAGCTCCAGCTGGCCGACCCCCGGATGCTGGCCGGCATGCACGCGCTCGCGGACACCATACAGCCCCACGGCACCAAGGTGCTCGCACAGCTCCATCACGCAGGCGAGCGCTCGGTCCCGGTGCCGGGACTCAAGACCATGGGCCCCGTCGACGTGGAGGGCAAGTCGCCCGTTCACGGAATGACCAAAGAGGACATCGCCTATCTGACCGACAAATTTGTCAAAGCCGCACGGCACGCGCAGCAGGGCGGCCTGGACGGCGTGGAACTGCACGCGGGCCACGGCTATCTGCTCAGCCAGTTCCTTTCCCCGTTGACCAACAAGCGCACCGACGAATACGGCGGCGACCTTGAGGGACGCTCGAAGTTCCTTGTTGAAATCATACAGGGCATCCGGCAGACCTGCGGCTCCCAGTTCCTTATCAGCGTGCGCCTCACGGTGCGCGACTGGGATCCCAAAGGGCTTCCGCTGGAGGACGGCGTAAAGATTGCCCAAATCATAGACAAGCAGGGCATCAACCTTATCAACGTGACCACCGGTGCCCGGTACGGGCATCTGGGCGCGTCCGAGACCCAGGACAAGCCGGACGGGTTCCGCCTCGATCTGGCCCGCGCGGTCAAGCCCAACGTACAAACGCCGGTCGCCGTTGTCGGCAAGCTGCGCACCGGCGAGATGTGCGACAGCATCATCCGGGACGGCATTGCCGACCTCGTGGTGGTCGGCCGCCAGCTCATCTGCGACCCCGAGTGGCCCAACAAGCTGCGCACCGGGCGGGAAAACGAGGTCCGCAAGTGCCTCAACTGCATGGATGGGTGCTATTCGAGCCTTAGTATAAACTCAGGCATGCGCTGCGCCATCAACCCGTACGTGGGCTTTGAGAGCGTCTATGACGAGGGAAACCTGCCCCGTGTGGCCAACCCCAGGAAGGTAGTCGTTATAGGCGGCGGCGTAGCCGGCATGCAGGCCGCGCTAACGGCTGCGGAACGCGGGCATTCGGTAACGCTGCTAGAAAAGAAACCTGTACTGGGGGGCCAGCTGGGCATTGCCAGCGTGCCTCCGCACAAGGAGATCCTCAACACCACGCCGGCCTATTATGAGCTGCGCATGCGGCAGGAGGGCGTGGATATCCGGCTGGGCGTGGAGGCGGACGCGGAGTCCGTTGCCGCGCTGAAGCCGGACACCGTCATCCTGGCCACCGGCTCCCTGCCCTCCATAGCGCCCATCCCCGGTATCGAGCACGCGGTCGAGTCCTGGGACATCCTCAGCGGCGCGTACCCGGCGCCCAAGGGAAAGCGCGTCGTCATCATCGGCGGCGGTACCGTCGGCTGTGAAACGGGGCTGTATTTGCTCACCCACAAGAACATGGTCACCATCCTCGAGATGCTGGACACGGTAGCCAACGGTCAGGAAGGCACGCACCGCACGCGCGACCTCGAGATCATGAAGGAGAACGGCGTGGACATCCAGACGCGCGCCACCATACAGAAGGTCACCGAGCTGGGCGTGGAGTATACGGACAAGGACGGGAACGACTGCCTGGCGGAAGCGGACCTTATCGTCGTGTCCACCGGCCAGCGTCCGGTGGGAGGCGAGCTGGCCGAGGAGCTGGAGAACATGGGCATCACGGTAAAGCGCGCAGGCGACGCGCTGCAGCTGGGCAAGATCCGCTCCAACGTACGCAGCGGCTTCCTCGCGGGCTACGACGCATAGACCGGAGGACGGTTTATAAACCTGAATCCGACATTACATCAGAACGCCGCCCGGAAAAGGCGGCGTTCCTGTCCCCTGGCCTGGCCGCACACTTTTCTCCATCCCTGAGAATCGGGAATGTGGGGTTTGAAATCTGCCGCCGGCATAGTAGAATAGATACGGAAGGACCATGAGCGGGAGAAGGAACCATTCTGCCGCCCGCGGCCGGATGCTTATGGAAGGAAGAGAGGTCTATGCATGTACAGGCTGCATGAGCGGGACGCCGCGTTCAGATTCGGGGACAGCGGCCCTAAATACATCATGCGCGGCCCGCGTTCCGGCTTTGGGCGCATCGTTTTAAAGCCGGGCATGGAGGCCAGGCCCCATGTCCACGGCGAGATGGAGGAAAATTTTTTGGTGCTGGAGGGCGAGGTCGAATTCGAGGTGAACGGGGAAAGCTTCAGCTGCGGTCCGGGCGAGTTCGTGCATCTCGATCCCGGCGACGCGCACAACGTGAAAAACGTGTCGTCTTCGCCCGCGTCCCTCATCTTTTCGCTCGCGCCCTACCGCGACGGGGACAGGACCGACATCGGTTAAGCTGTTATTTTGTTTATCCGAAAAATAAAATAGCGAGGTGAATGACATGATCTTTGAATCCAAATCGGCTGAGACCAAGGCCATACTCGAGACTGCCCACAGGATGTGCGCGGCGGCGCGCACCGCGCCCAAGGCCCGCGGCGTGGACCTTATCCACACCTGCGTGATAACGGGCGACGACATACTTCGTGTCGCCGACGAGATGGACAGGCTGGGCAAAGAGCACGACGTCGCGATTTTCTTCAGGGACGCCAAAGACGTGCGGGTCAGCGAAGCAATCGTGTCCATCGGCACGCTGTACGGCCAGCGCGGCATGAAGTTCTGCCAGTACTGCGGGTTCGCCAACTGCGCGGAGACCGCCAAGGCCGGCGCCATCTGCGCCTACGACACCGTGGACCTGGGCATCGCCGTCGGCTCGGCCGCGAGCCTGGCCGCCGATTCGCGCGTCGACAACCGCATCCTGTACACCGCGGGCAAGGCCATCCTGTCTCTGGGCATCATGGACCCCGACGTCAGGATCGCTTTCGGGATACCCCTCTCCACTACCGGCAAAAGCCCCTATTTCGACCGTTCGTGATGCTTTCGCGCCGTTTGCGCTTTGTGAACAGCGCGGCAAAGCACGCCATAAAACCGGCTCCGCCCCGTGCTCCGACGGCGGAGCCTCGTTTTAGAATTCTGTGAAGCGCTCTGTACAATGCCGGCCGCCCGATATATCATGCTGTTAAAGAAAGGTTTGGGAGGGTAAGCCGTTATTTTTCGTCCTGGGGGGAGGGTGCGCCTTGGGCCGTCTTTGAATGCCGGCAGCGTGGCAACGACGGTTTTTCAACAGGCATTCGAGGGTATATGCTCCGGAAATTTCCGTGCCGGCCCGTTTCCCCGGCGTGGGCCCTGAGTGAGTAAGGGCACGCCGCAGCGGACCAACACAGCGTAAACGGCCAAGGCACCAGAAAAATTCGTTTTGCCTGCCCTCCCGTTCCTTTCATATTTTGTGCGCAGACCGCCGCGCCGTTTATCCGCGCGCGTTTTTTTTCGATTTACGGCCCCGGCCGGGAGATAGTTCGCGGCCCGGGGCCTGTTTTTTTCGTTCGGACGAGATTTTGCATAAAAAAGCCTTCTCAGACCACGAAAACGCATGGTATACTAAAATAAAGGTTGTCTATTGTCAAATTTAAGCCTTTTCCCTGCTTCGGAGGTGCTCGCTTGCTCGTTCTGCTGATAACAGGTATCATACTCGTGGTCTGCGCGTTTTCCAGCAAGGTCTTTTACCGCTTTGGTATCCCGACGCTGCTGGTTTTTCTTGCCGTCGGCATGCTCATGGGCTCGGACGGCCCGGGCGGCATATATTTTGACGACGCAGACCTTGCCAAGGAGATCGCCAACGTCGGCCTGCTGTTCATCATGTTCTACGGCGGCATGGGCGCAAGCTGGAAAGCGGCAAAGCCGGTGGCCCTTCAGGCCGGCATACTGGCGTCGGCGGGCGTGGCGCTCACCGCCCTTCTGGTCGGCCTCTTTGCCCATTTCGCGCTGGGGTTCACCCTTTTGGAGGGCATGCTCTTGGGCTCCATCATCTCCTCGACCGACGCGGCATCGGTGTTTTCCATACTGCGCTCCAAAGCCCTCAACCTCAAGCACGGCCTCGCCCCTCTGCTGGAGATGGAGAGCGGCGCCAACGACCCCACCGCCTACATGCTGACCCTCGTCTTTATAGGCCTGATAACCGGCAGCGAGCAAAACGTCGGGCTGATGCTGGTCGTGCAGATAGCCGTCGGCGCGGTGGTGGGCATCCTTATCGGCAAGGCGGGCGTATGGGTGGTCAACCGCATCAACCTTGACATCGACGGGCTGTATTCCATACTGGTCATCGGCATCGCCCTTCTGTCCTACGCCGGCGCGGGCGTCATCCATGGAAACGGGTTTCTGGCGGTATACGTCACCGGCCTGATACTCGGCAACAGCAAGCTGGTGCACAAGCACAGCCTGGTGCGGTATTTCGACGGTCTGTCCTGGCTGACGCAGCTCTTGCTGTTTTTCACGCTGGGGCTTTTGGTCTTCCCTTCACAGCTCCCGGGGGTAGCGCTCCCGGGCATCGCCATAGCCCTGTTCATCCTCCTGGTGGCGCGGCCTGTCGCCGTATTCTGCATACTCACCTTTTTCAAGCGCCCGGTCAAGGAACAGCTCCTGGTTTCCTGGGTGGGCTTTCGCGGCGCGGCCTCCGTCGTGTTCGCCCTCTATCCCGTGACCGCGGGGCTGCCCATCTCCCATCTGATCTTTAACATCGTCTTTTTCGTGGCGCTGTTTTCGGTCATCATACAGGGCACCTTCTTCGTCCCCCTCGCGAAAAAGCTTGGGCTTGTCGAGCAGGAGGAGACCGTCCTCAAGACCTTCACCGACTATTCGGGCGACATACATGCCCAGCTTTTGGAAATAGAGGTCTCGGAGCAAAGCGCGTTTGCGGGGCGGGCCATCATGGACCTCGACCTGCCCAACGAGGTACTCATCGTGATGATCCGGCGCGACGGAAAGCTTATCACGCCGCGCGGGCCTACCATTTTGAAGACGGGAGACACGCTGCTGCTAGCCGGGGACAAAAAATCGCTGACCCTGATGTCAAAAATCGTCAAGCATATCTTCGAGGGGTCCGTTTCCTACCAGATCGACGACTCGTAACGCCGTTATTGGGCATGAAAGCTTGTATTTTATCTTGCAAGTGGGATAATATACCCCTATCAAAACCAATAAGGCGGTGCATTTTCATGAAACTGAGCGCGAGGAACCAGCTCAAGGGCAGAGTGACGGCGATAAAGGAAGGCGCCGTGAACGGGATGGTCACGCTGGATATCGGCGGCGGGAACACGCTGACCGCGACCATCTCCATGGACGCCATCCGGGAACTCGGGCTGAAGGTGGGCTCTGACGCTTACGGCATCATCAAGGCCACCTCGGTGATAATCGGCGTCTGAAAGCGGGACAGGCCATAAAAGGGGAAACGCCGCATGGCGTTTCCCCTTAAACCGATGACAAACTGCGT
>JAXGQA010000006.1:0-72643 GCA_040766645.1 Christensenellales bacterium
TACGTCGCGGGCGAGGCGGCCAAGGGCATCGCCAAGGTTTCGCTGGACGCGGGGCTGCCCGTCATCTTCGGGGTATTGACCACCGACTCCATCGAGCAGGCCATCGAGCGCGCGGGCACCAAGGCCGGGAACAAAGGCTACGACGCCGCCGTTTCGGCCATTGAAACGGCCAATCTTTTGAGGCAGCTTCAGCGGAGGGACACAATTGCGGTTTGAGGATGTAAGGACGGTGTTTTTGGACTATGACGGCTGCCTGCACGACAGCATGAAGATATACGGCCCCGCGTTCAGGAAGACGTATCAGCATCTGGTGGAGTTGGGGGCCGCCAAGGAGCGGGAGTGGGAGGACGCTGAGATAAGCCGGTGGCTGGGGTACAACAGCCGCGAGATGTGGCGGCTGTTTCTGCCCGAACGCCCCGACCTGCAGGAAGAGTGCATGGAGATGGTGGCGGAGGAGCAGAGGCAGGGCATCGAGCAGGGAAGGGCGGCGCTCTATCCCGGCGCCGAGGAAACGCTTCAGTACCTTAGAGGCAAGGGCTGCCGGCTTATATTCATCAGCAACTGCCGGCGCTACTACCGCGACGCGCACAACAGGGCGTTCGGGCTTAATCGGTATTTCGACGAGTTGGTCTGCTCGGAGCAGTACGGCTTCAGGCCAAAGCACGAGATACTCGCGTCGGTGATGCGGCGGTATCCGGGAAAAATGGCCATGGTCGGGGACAGGTGGCAGGACATGGAGGCCGGGCACAAGAACGGCATTTATACCATCGGCTGCGCCTACGGCTTTTCGGAGCCGGGAGAGCTGGACCAGGCTGACGCCGTCATCGGCAGCGTGACTGATTTGAAAGCCCTGCTTTGATTGTGATTTTTTTCCTGAGAATGCACGCGCACGCCCCGCAGCGCCGGAAATTTCCGGACGCGGGGCTTCTTTGTTTTTGGCTTTTTTTTCACGCCGAAAAGCGTACATGATTCAAGAAAATTGGGTAAAATATGAGCAGAAACCGGTAAAGGAGGCGATGCCATAATGGCAAAAGCGGGCATGCGGAGGCCGGACCCGGCAGACCCGCGCAACCACGGCATGTGGAACCAGCAGCGGTTCAAGGATCCGAAAAACGATGTGCAGCCGGTGCCCGAGCTGCAGGGCAAAGCCAAAACCGGGAACAAAAAAGCCGATCCAAAATAGAGGAGGAAGCCAAATGTCCAAGAGAAGCCGGCAGGAAGCGAAGAAGGCGCAGAGGAAGAACGCCCGGGCACAGTCCGCCCATACATCGGGCGTCGAGAATTACGACACCAACAGGCAGGAGCAGCCTACAGGCTTTGACAATGTCTGACAGTCTTTGGGAAGGGCCTGCACATCCGTGAGCGGAGGACAGGGCAAGCAGGAGTATGCAGGCAAGGGTGTATTTCGGTTAGGAAGACTCGGATAGGAGCGAATGAGAAAACAGGCAAGGAGATGGTCGAATTGCTTGGACACTCTCATAGGTCCGAAAAGGAGGGTTTCTCCCGCCGCGTTGGCGCCCTCGGAGCCGCTCCCGACCCGCGTGGGTGGCCGCGGCTTATACGAGCGGTAATAACCGGCGACGGCCTGCCGTAGGTGTAACGGCGGCCGACCTGGCGGTCCGATGTGCCGGGACTGCATACGGAATAAAGGCGCTGTTGCCTTTAAGGAACATTCACATCACAGCGGCACATACAGCTTGCCAGCCGCTCGCGGATGTGGCGGCCCATCCCAAGCCAGCGGGGCACCGTACGGTGCCCCGCATTTTCATGCAAAGCGGAACCGGCGTGTCTTGTGCTGCCCACAAAGATGCTTAGGCGCGAAAACGCCGCGGGCGGCAACCCGCAAAAAGTTGACAGCGACCAAATCGGCGTCAAAAGCCCGCGTTTACAAGGACTTAGCCGATTGGAACGTGACCGGTTGACATGTTGCAAATCCGGACTTAATATAAAAATGTAACCGGCTAAATCAAAGCCCCGGAACGTTTAAGCAAAAGGCATGTATTCCGGGTGAGGTATCGCGTGTGCGAATCAATAAAGCCGGTTGAGGAGGATGACCATGAAAAGCCTGAACGGGACCCAAACCGCCGAGAATCTTTTGATATCCTTTGCCGGGGAAGCGCAGGCGCGCACCCGCTACACGTACTATGCGTCCATCGCGGACAAGGAAGGCTTCAAGCAGATCAAGAACATCTTTCTGGAGACCGCCGACAACGAGAAGGAGCACGGAAAGCGGTTCTTTAAGTTCCTTGTTGCGGGACTCGACGAGCTTCCCGCAATGGTGAAAATTGCCGCGGAGTATCCCGTGGCTATGGGGACGACGGTCGAGAACCTGAAGGCCGCGGCGGCGGGCGAGAACGAGGAGTGGGCGGACATGTATCCCGCGTTCGCCAAAACAGCCGAAGAGGAAGGGTTTCCCGAGATCGCCATCGTGTACCGCAATATCGCCGACGCGGAGAAGCGGCACGAAACGCGCTTTTTAAAGCTGGCCGCCAACATCGAGACGGGGACCGTGTTCAAAAAGCCGGAAAAGGTCTTTTGGAAGTGCGGGAACTGCGGCTACATCATGGAGGGAAGGGAAGCGCCCGCGAAATGCCCGGCATGCGACCACCCGCAGGCTTATTTTGAACTCTTTGCGGAGACATATTAAAGCGTTTCACAGAAGATTGCCGGCCGTTAAAATATTTTTACCTTTTACGGTATTGATGGTATAATAAACACTGATAAATTTTACAATATGCGAACAGGCGGTGAGGTCTATTGCAGGCCGACAGGTTAGAGGCAGGGATCAACCGTCTGGCCGAGTTCAGCGACAGGGCGCTTGAGGCCGAATTTTTCGAATCAGAGCGCGACAGTTTTGTCAGACGCGTCAGGCAGTTCATCATGCTGGGCAGCATTGTCTATATCCTTTTTCTGATTTCGGATTGGTTCCTGATAAGGGACAGAGGAATACTGAATTTTATAATCGTCAACCGGTTTGCGTTGGCCGGTCTGATGATGGTGCCGTACAGCAGATTCAGCAGGATAAAAACCCGCGAACATATGTATGCGTGCATCAGCCTTTTGGAGCTTGTGTTCGCCGCTTCGTTCTGTTCCATACTGTACCTGTATGAGAATCCGGACTTCCTGATACAGGCCTTCGGGCTGATATGCATCGTCACTCTCGTGTTCTTTGCTCCCAACAGATGGCTGTATCAAAACCTTGTGGCCCTTATAAGCTCCATTGCGTTTTTCGCCGTATCCGCGGCGGCGCTGGAGCGCATCCCGCCCAGCGATTTCTGGGCGGGCGTGGTCTATACGTTGCTGATAATGAGCTTTGCCAGCTCCAACGCGTACAGCAGGGCGCGTTCAAAACGCGCGTACTGGCTGCAGGCCGCCGCGCTGGAGCGGACATGCGGGACCGACCCGCTGACAGGACTGCACAACCGATACAAGTTAAACAGCGAGTTTGAGCGTTGGAAGCACGTGCACCAAAGCGAGGAGAGGCCGGGCTCCGTTATCATTCTCGACATAGACGACTTTAAGGCAATAAACGACGCGTTCGGGCATCTGACCGGGGACAAGGTCATCGCCGAGCTCGGCGCCCTCGTCCAAGCGAACATTCGTGAGGGGGACATGCTGTTCCGATGGGGCGGTGAGGAGTTCATCGTGCTTTTGCGGGATTGCGATCAAAGGCAGGCTTTCATGGCGGCCGAGAAGCTTCGCGGTATTGTCGAGCAGGCCCGCTTTGCTCAGGACATAACCATTACATGCAGCTTCGGGGTGGCGACGGACATGAGCGGCCTGAGCGCCACAGAGCTTCTGGCGCGGTGCGACAGGCACCTGTACGCAGCCAAATCCTGCGGAAAAAATATCGTGGTGGACGCATCCAGGGAGTATCCGGCCAGCCACCGGCGGTTACGATGAAATGCAAGGGAAAAGACGCCTGCGTTGCGGCAAGCGTCTTTTTTCGGACAGGCGTTACTGTATCTCTATTTTGCGCCGGGCGTTTTTTTGGTCGTCCTTGGGCACGGTGACGGTCAGAACGCCCTCTTCCATACGCGCCGTGATGCCTTCCGGCTGGGCGTCGGCAAGATACAACGCCCGCCGCATCGAGCTGTATTGCCGCTCGCGGTGGACATAGTTTGTTTTCTGCTCATCCTTTTCCGTCTGCCGGTTGACGGTGATCCACAGCCGGCCGTCGGTAGCTTGATGTCCACCTCGTCCTTTTTGACGCCCGGCAACTCCGCCTCCACCGAATAGGCGTCCTCCGTTTCCCGCACATCCACACGGAACGTGTTTTGCCAGCCCTTGAGGGAGGACCAGGGGTCGGTGAAAAAGTCATCGAGTCCCTGAAAGACGGATGGGAAGCGCCGCCCGAAGGGCACGAGTCTGCCATGAAAATCTCTCCTTTCGCGTTTAGCGCAGTTTGCCCGGGCGGGCCAAAACATGCGTCTAAAACGTCCGGGTGTGGTATTGTGTATGCAGGAGGTGTGCCGGTTGGAGCAGAAAAAGGACAGGATGGACCATGAAAAAAGAATAGCGATCATCAACAAGGTAACGCGGGCGTTTGTCCCCATACTCATACTGGTCTCCATGATGGCGATATGGTATATGAAGGGTGATGAAGGAGGTAAAATACCGTCGGCCAGTCCGAGCGCGGTCCCGTCCACTGGGCTTTTCGAGCTGGACGACACCGCCGCCCGGCTGAACGTTTGGAAGGCGGCCGAATTGCCTGTTATACTCGCTTTCGGGGCGGAGAGCAGCGCGGACAGCCAGAAACAGCACGCCGCGCTGGAAGCGCTGCAGGCCGAGGTGAGGGGAAAAGCGGTGCTCAAATACGTCGATATCGGTGCGCATCCCGACGCCGCCAAAGGCTATACCGTGACGGTCATGCCCACCCTTTTTTTACGATAAGGACGGAAAGCCCTACGCGCCGGCCGACCCGGAAGCGCGGGACATGATCTCTACTACAAGGAAGACAGCGAAAACACATCAACATACGGCGCACGAGGGATTTTGGGGAAGGACGCGCTCAGGACGGTGCTCACGGAGATGGGCATGGAGTGACCGGCCGTAGCCGGCGGGCGCGCGTTTTGCGCCTATAATTTCGTTGACATAATCGGCATATGCGCATATAGTGATATAAAAGGGGGTAGCGGACGTGATCGAGTTGTTCAAGGCGCTTTCCGACCAAACCAGGCTGCGGATACTGGCGGCGCTCTGGGACCATGCGTGGTGCGTGTGCGAACTCGAAAAAGGGCTGACCTGACCAAGTCCAACACGTCGCGGTATCTTGCGGTGCCGCGTGCCGCCGGCTTTTTAAACACCGAGCGGTATGCGCAGTGGATATATTACCGCCTGAATCCCGAATTCAGGGAAGAGCACGGCGCGCTCTATGATTATCTTTCGGAGCGGCTCAAAAGCATGCCGTCCTATAGGACGACATCGCGCGGGTTGGCAGACAGTGCAGGGACGAGGGGATGTGCAATCTGCCGCCTTCGGCCCAAAAGGAGGAAACATGAGGATAGCTTTCGTGTGCGTGCATAATTGTGCCGCAGCCAGATCGCCGAGGCGCTGGGCAAGATTTTTTTGGGGGATGCGAATGCCTGTCGGCTGACCGAGCCGGCAGCCGAAATCAACAGGGATGCCGTCCGGCTGGTTAAGGAACTATATGGCGTGGATATGACCGAAAGCCAGCGCCCCAAGCTCGTGTCTGAGCTCCCTGCGGTAGACGTCGTGGTGACCATGGGCTGCGGCGTAGAATGCCCGTATCTGCCCTGCAAGGCGCGGGTGGACTGGGGGCTGGACGACCCGACGGGGAAAGGCGATGAAGAATTCCTGCGGGTCATCAAGGCGATAGAGGAAAAGGTGCTTCGGCTTAAAAACACGCTGGAGGCAGGGGTGGCCGGATAAGGCCGAATAAAAGGATATCGACAATATGCGTATGAGCATATGATGATACAGCAAAGAAATGAAGGAGGACCAATCTTATGAGCAAAAATGGCGATATACGAACCGGCGATGTGCTGCCCGACTGGGTTGCGGGGTGCATCGACCCCGAGCTTATGCGGATAGCCGCCGTGGTGGACGGCCTGAAAAAAGGGGCGTGGCCGTGGGCCGGTATAACCTGGAGCAGCGCGCCGCAGGCGTTCGTAAGGAATGCCGAGATATACAAGCGCCTGATGGAGGGCGTGGATTTCCTGCCCGCGACGGTGGTGGACGGCAGGATTGTCGTCAGCGGACGGTATCCCACCAATCAGGAGATCGCCCAATTCCTAGGCGTGCCGGCGGAAGATCTCGAGAGCGGCGCTTCCGAGGCCGATGCGGGCTGCTGCTGCGGAGGGGACGGGTGCTGCGGATGAGCGCGCTTTATAATCCCACAGCCATCGCGCTGACCAAATACGTGTTTTTCACGGGAAAGGGAGGCGTGGGCAAGACGTCGGCGGCCTGCGCGACCGCCGTTAAGCTGGCCGACAGCGGGAAGCGGGTGCTGCTCATCAGCACCGACCCGGCGTCCAATCTGCAGGACGTGCTGCAAGCGGAGCTGTCGGGCAGTGCCGCGCAGGTTCCGGGCGCGCCGGGACTGTACGCCGTGAACCTCGACCCCATCGAGGAGGCGCGCAAGTACCGCGAGAGCGTGGTCGCGCCTTACCGCGGGAAGCTCCCGGACGCGGCCATCGCCAACATGGAGGAGCAGCTCTCCGGCTCGTGCACGGTGGAGATAGCGGCCTTCAACGCGTTTTCCACATACATCACCGACGAAAAGGCGCAGGCGGAATACGACCACATTTTTTTCGACACCGCGCCCACCGGACACACGCTGCGCATGCTGCAGCTCCCTTCGGCGTGGACGGGATTCATCAGCGAGAACACGCACGGCGCGTCCTGCCTGGGGCAGCTTTCCGGCCTGGGGGAAATGAAGGGCGTCTACAAAAAGGCGGTGGATACGCTGGCCGACCGGGACCTGACCACGCTGGTGCTGGTCGCGCGGCCCGAGGAGACGCCGCTTAAGGAAGCGGCCCGCGCGGCGGCAGAGCTGGAGGGGCTGGGGGTGAACAACCGGCTGCTCATCGTAAACGGCGTGCTGGAAACGCATGACGACGCGGTGTCCGGGAGCCTGCATCAAAAGCAGCGCGAGGCACTGCGGGGCATGCCGGATGCGCTGAAGGGCATAAAAGCGTATGAGATACCCATGCGGGCGTACAACGTTGCCGGGCTTAATAACGTGCGCGCGTTCCTGGCACCCGGTCAAAGCGCGTGCACGGCTGACGTGCCGCTCGCGCCTGCAGCCCCGGTGCTGGCCGACGTGGTAAACGACATTTAGGCGCGCGGGCTGAAGGTGATATTCGCCATGGGCAAAGGCGGCGTGGGCAAGACCACGGTGGCCGCGGCCATCGCGCTGGGACTGGCGGGAAAGGGCAAAAAGGTGCATCTGGCCACCACCGACCCGGCCGCGCACTTGCGGCTGGTGCTGGGGGAGACCGCAAACGTCACCATGAGCCACATCGACGAGGCCGAGGAGTTGCGAAAGTACAGCGAGGAGGTCCTGAGCAAAGCGCGCGCGACCCTTTCCGAGGACGACGTGGCCTATATCGAGGAAGACCTCCGCTCGCCCTGCACGCAGGAGATCGCCGTGTTCCGGGCTTTTGCGGAGATCGTGGCGCGGGCTGGGGAGGAAGTGGTGGTCATAGACACGGCGCCGACAGGGCACACCCTTCTGCTGCTCGATTCGACGCTGAGCTATCATCGGGAGGTGCAGCGCACCCACGGCGACATTCCCGCGTCGGTGCAGGCGTTGCTGCCCTGCCTGCGCGACCCTGCCCAAACCGAGGTCGTTATTGTGACGCTGGCCGAGACCACGCCGTATTACGAGGCGCTGCGGCTGGAAGAAGACCTCGCGCGCGCCGGCCTGACCGTCGGCTGGTGGGTGGTCAACGCCTCCTTCTGCGGGAGCGGGACCGTCAACCGGACGCTCCGGGCCAAGGCCGCGAGTGAGACCGAATGGATAAACCGCGTGGACACGCACACGGGAGGACGCTTTGCCGTAATCGGCTGGAGCGCGGACGAAATGAAGAACGAAAAGCTGCTGGAGCTTATCCGATAAAAAGGAAAGGCCGCGCTTAAAGCAGCCTCTCTGTGATTTGATCAAACGGCATGGCCTTGGGCTATGCCGTTTTGCGTGTCAATTCCCGGCGGGGACCACCCTGAACGTTTGCCCTTCCTTTTTGCACAGGTGCTGGATGGCCTTTCTGCCGGACAGTGCGTTCATGAACAGCGCCCCGACCGAGGTGGCCCACACGCCCACGAAATAGAAATTGTCCAGCTCGGGATGCAAAAAATCCTTGCTGCCGCCCATGGCGGACATGAAGCTCTGCCGCTTGCTGGGGATGTTGGCGAACCCGTGGGTGCCGCCCATGAACCGCTCCCACGTCAAAAGCGTGGTCACGTCTGTCACCTCCACCTGCTGCGTGATGCCGGGGAAACGGTTTTCCAGCAGCGCTATGACCTGCTCGGCCAGGCGCTGCTTTTCCGCCGCGTAAGCCTCCTTGTCCAGCGCCTTCCAGTAGGAATACGTGGACCGCAGCTCCGCCTTGATGACGCCCTTGCCCTCCGGCGCCATGGTCGCATCGAAACCGTACATCTGGAATTCCAGCGAATGGGCCTCCAGCCCCGCAAGCGTGACCGGATGGTCCAACAGCAGTATCATGCTGGAAGGCTCCTTGGAAAGGTCGCGGTTTACCCCCAGATAAACGCTGGCCGCGAAGTCGCTCTCGTCGGCCGGCTCGGCGCAGTACCCCCTGAGCCGGGCGTTCATGAATTTTCCTTCCAGCATGTTGAGCAGCGTCTTGCGTCCGTCGGCGTTGGAGATGATAACGTCCGCGAACTCCTCGCTCCCGTCCTCCAACCGAACGCCGATCGCCCTCCCGTTCCCGGTAAGTATCTTTTTGACCTTCCTGCGGCAGTGGAGCGCGCCGCCCAGCGATTCGTACCGCCGGACCATGCCCGCGGCAAACGCGCTGCTGGCGCCGACCGGCCACGCGATGTCCCCGTTGCAGGCCGAGGCGTGGCGCATCAGATGCAGGAACGCGGGCAGGTCGGGGTTGGAGTACACCAAAAGGGCAAACGCTTTTTTCAGGAACGGGTCGGTGAAGCGCTCCGCATATTGGGCCATGGTGGTCCTGAACCATTTGAAATTTTTCAGGAACGTCGGCAGGTACTTGATAAGACCCGCGGGGCCTCCCATGATCATCTGGCCCATCAGGTCGTGTTTGGCCAGCGAGCGGATGCCGGACGTGTATTCGCGCACCAGGGCCGCGTCAGCCGGCGACAGGGAGGACATGTGCGCCTCCAGCGCGTCCGGGTCGTAGAAGTCCCTGAACAGTTTTCCGTCCGGGGACGCGACGGCGACGCATTCTTTGGTGTACACAAGTTCAGTCGGGAGCGCTCCGGTCTCGGCCCAGATCCGGTGGATCTTCGAACTGGGGGAGCAGCCCATCAGGTGGTGGATGCACGCGTCAAAGGTGTAGCCCTCCCGCTTCCAGCTGGTGCATTGGCCGCCCGCCCGGTTGTGCATCTCGTAGATGCGGGTATCGAATCCGTTCATCTGACCGTAGATACCTGCCGCAAGGCCGCCCATGCCCGCGCCGATGATAATGATGGATTTCGGCATATGGTTTTCCTCCTTTTCGGTGGCAAAAGAATTCAGTCCTTCAAAAGCACGTCCAGCAGGGCGTCTATGAACCGCCCGCGCTGCTCCTCATCGTAAAAATCGAAGCCCGATATTTCCCTGAGCACCCCGGCGCGCAGGAACAGCGTCTGCAGGGAGGCGACAAGGACATGGACGATAAGCGCGCGCTTTTTTTTGCCGGGGATGATGCCCTGCAGCATGCTGTCGTAGGCGCGGATGGTGGTCTGCGTGTTGTCGGCAGCGTGCCCTTGGCCCATATCCCGCAGGATGGAGATGCGGGACACGTTGGGGTTGCTGGCGATGTAGCGCATGGTGGACTTGGCCATCTGCCGGAGCTTTTCTTCCGGCGTTCCCGCAAAGCCGGCCAGTATGTCGGGCACCCGCGCGATGGCGGCGTCGATGATGCGCTGCACGGCGACGTCTATCAGATTATCCTTGGTCTGAAAGTGGTAGTTGATGAGGCCCACGCCCACGCCTGCCCGCTCGGCGATCTGCCGGACGGTGATGTTGTGCGGGTTCTCGTTTATCAGGGAGATGGTGGCCTGTATAAGTTGCTCTTTCAGCGTTTCGTCATGCATAAACACAAGACCTTCCGTTTGAACTATGTTCTGAACACCGTACTGAACTATGTTCAAACTATAGGACGAATTGACGATGTTGTCAACTATAAAATATAAAACTTTTCGGAACTTGTCCATAATGGTATAATATTCCGGTAGGATGTGCCATCGGTGGAGAACAATAAACGGATAACAGACACAAATGGAGGGATGCACGATGGATTGCGGAAACATCATGGTCATCAAGGTAAGCAAGCGAACAGAAAAGGTACCGACGGTGCAGTCCGTGCTTACCGAGTTCGGCTGTTCCATCAAAACGAGGCTCGGGCTGCACGAGGTGGGCGACGTGTGCTCGGAGGAAGGCATACTTATTTTGCAGCTGTGCGGCGACGACTACAAGGAGCTGGAGAAGGCGCTGAACGCCATCGACGGCGTCAAGGCGAAGCTGGTCGAGCTGGACGACTGACCACACACCTCGCTCTGTAAAAGGGCCGCCCTTACCGGGGCGGCCCTTTTAACTTTCGGAAATTTAAACATATAACCCGAGTTAATGAATTTGGAAGGAAATTGTGGTATTATATACAAAAAAGTTGAGAGGTTCGGACATGATATCGGTTGAACACGTTACCAAGACCTACGCGAAGTCAAAGACCAGGGCCGTCGACGACCTCACCATGCAGACCGTGGACGGGGAGATATTCGGGTTCATCGGCCCCAACGGCGCGGGGAAGACGACGACCATCAAGATGCTGGTGGGGATATTGCGGCCGGACAGCGGGAGCATAACCATCAACGGCCTGGACTTTACGCATTCGCCCATCGAACTCAAGGCCATGCTTGGCTACGTGCCCGATTCGCCCGAAGTGTATGACCGGCTGTCCGGACTCGAATACCTTAATTTTATCGGAGATATCTACCGGGTCCCGGCGCAAAAGCGCAGGGAGAACATCGAAAAATATCTGGCCATGTTCGAGCTGGAAAAGGCCGCGGGCGAGGTGATACGCTCCTACTCCCACGGCATGAAGCAGAAGCTGGTGCTGGCCTCCACGCTGATGCACGAGCCGCGCCTGTGGATACTGGACGAACCGCTGACCGGCCTGGACCCGCGGTCGGCCCGGCTTTTGAAGGAGGAGATGAAGGCGCACTGCAAGAAGGGGAACACGGTCTTTTTCTCCACCCACGTGCTGGAGGTGGCCGAGCACCTGTGCGACCGCATAGGCATCATCGACAACGGCAGGCTCATTGCATCCGGCACGCTGGAGGAGCTGCGCTTCAAGGCGCAGTCGCAGGCGTCGCTGGAGAGCATTTTCTTCAAGCTTACCGAAGACGACGAAGGCGGTGAATGAGCATGTCCGCATTTATGGCCATCCTCAGGATGCAGCTCAAGTCGAAGTACGGGCTGTCCGAGCTGAGGACCAACCGGAAAAACGATAAAAAGGCGTACAGAAAGCAGGTCGGCATATTCGCGCTGATAGTGTTTTCGATCATCGTGCTGGTGGGGACGTACGCTTTGGTTGTGTACGCGATGACAGAAGGGCTGATGAGCGCGGGCGCCGACATTGCCATGGCCGGCAGTATCGTTCTGGTGTACGGGTTTTTGGCTGTCCTGCTGATGATACTGTTCTTCGGGCTGTTCATCGTGCTGGGGACGCTGTTTTTCGCAAAGGACGGCGCGTTCCTCGCAACGCTCCCGGTTCCTCAGCGGACAGTGTTTTTATCCAAGCTCGCTGTGGTGTATATCAGCGAGTTGGGGGTCGCCCTCGCGATGCTCGCGCCGGTGGTGGTCGTGTACGGCGTGATGGCCGGCATGGGGGCGGCGTACTACCTGAAGGCGATCGTCATCTGGCTGTTCGTCCCCGCCATACCGCTTTTGATAGCCAGCCTGATCTCCTCGCTGTTCATGGGTATCATCGGGCGGATGCGGCACAGGAACCTTTTTGCCATCCTGGGGGGCTTTCTTGGGCTGGTGCTGATGGTCGCGATACAGGTGGGCGCGAATATGTTCGCGCGGGGATTGGATGACGCCAGCCTTATGAGGATCATCATGCAGCCCAACGGCCTCGTAGATCTCATGGGAAGCGGCTTCCCGCCCAGCGCGTGGGCGGTGAAGGCGCTGATAACCGAGGGGCTTGGGGGCGTCACCCATCTTCTTGGGTTCATCGGGCTTTCCGTGGCGCTGCTCGCGGTCGTCATACTGATAGCCAACCGGATCTATTACCGCGGGGCGCTCTCCCAGTTGGAGACCCTGAAAAGAATGAAGAAGGTGGAGCGCAGCGCCTATGTGAAGGGGATAAAATCGCCCGTGCATGCCCTTTTCACGCGGGAATGGAAGTCCGTCCTGCGGTCTCCGTCCTATGCAATGAACTCACTGACCGGCATCGTTATAGGGTTCGTGGTGATGATACTGCCCGCACTGGGTATGGGAACGAGCGATGGCGAGCTCAAGGCCATGGCCGATATGCTCGGTCAGGGCGACCAAGGCATCGTGACGCTGGGCCTTGCCGGCGTGATGGCGCTGTTTGGCTCAATTAATCCGGCGGCTGCCACGGCGGTCTCGCGGGAGGGGAGCATGATGGCCCTTGCCGGCACGTTCCCCGTGCCCTTCGGCCAGCAGGTCAAAGCCAAGTTCTGGTTCGGGTACAGCATTGCCGCGCTGACGGTGCTTTCCACCGGCGCCGGCGCGCTTATAGCCTACAATCTGAATACAGCGAACGTGCTGCTCGCGGCCGGCATCGCGTTGATTTTCCTTGTTTCCACGACCGCGCTGTCGCTGGAGATAGACCTTCTGCATCCAAGATTCAACTGGAAAAACGAGAACGAGGCCATAAAGCAAAACATGAACTCGCTCTATGCCATGCTCCTGTCCTTTGTGCTGATCGCGGGGCTGGGGGCGCTGGTGTTCCTCCTGCACGGCGGGATGGACATCCTGCTCCTGAGCGGGCTTATCGTCCTTATATCGGCGGCGCTCTGCGCGCTTTCCCTGCTGGCGCTTAAAAAAACGGCGGGTAAGGCCGTCTATGAATTATAGTTTTTAACACTTTAGATATGTATGGCACTTGCGCTTTTGGCGCCGGTGCCATTTTTCATTGCGAGCAATGCGGTCCCCCGTACCCGTTTGCAATCCGGAATTACGCAAACGGAAGGGGCTTTTATTTACTGGCCGGGATTATCAGCCCGAACGCAGATTATCAATCATCGTACGGAGCTCAGCTGCGTCCAGTGTGCCGGTCAATACGGCCACGATGACAAGGAGGGCAACCGCAACGTTCACATTGTCAATATTGATATGGACGTTGTTGTTCCCAATCTCCCTGAAAATGGACTTCTGGTCCTGATCCTGGTCCTGATCCTGGTCCTGTGCCTGTGCCTGCGCCACCAATCCTGCCTGCGCCTGCGCCTGGCCGTCCTCTTGAATTGCGTCTATGGCGTCATAGCCATGTTCTCTATACCCGCAGCAGTTCCTAAAGCAACAACAACTCATGACAGGTACCTCCTTTAATAACTGCTATATGATATGAGGGCCGGTCAGGACTGTTACTCTATAAAGATTGTGCTTTTCGTAAAAGGAGACGATCTATGCATACCTTCAATCGTTGGAATAAAAACAGGCGCCATGGGGCCGTCCAACAGACGATAGGGGGTTATCCGGGGCTTAAGTGTTCCTCTCAATAAGGCGGAAAACGCCTTCCCGTGCATAAAACCGGGTTTGAGTGGCGGCCGGCGCGGGGCAGGGGGCACCGGGCAGAACCTTTGGAGGTTCGGCCTCATATAATGAATGACAAATATTTATAACATCCATCGCATGGAGAATGGATATGCAGTTTATCGATATAAAGATGCAATATGCACTGCTCAAGGACAGAATAGATGCAGGCATACACGCTGTCCTGGACCACGGGATGTTCATCATGGGGCCGGAGGTTGGCATGCTGGAGGAACGTCTGGCCGCGTTTGCGGGCGTCCGGCACGCGGTCGCATGCTCAAGCGGGACGGACGCGCTTATTATGCCGCTGATGGCCTGGAATATAGGTCCGGGGGACGCGGTTTTCACCACGGCGTTCTCGTTTTTCGCCACGGCCGAGGCGGTGGCGCTGGTGGGGGCGGAGCCCGTATTCGTGGACATCCGCCCGGAGACCTTCAACATGGATGCGGGGCGCCTGGAGGAGGCGGTCGAGCGGACAAAAAAAGAGGGCCGGCTCCGGCCAAAGGCCGTCCTCCCCGTCGATCTTTTCGGACTTCCGGCCGACTATGAGGCTATAGGCGCTGTCGCGCAAGAGCACGGGCTGCTGGTGCTGGAGGACGCGGCCCAGGGGTTCGGGGGGCGCTATAAAGGCAGGGTGGCCGGGAGCCTCGGGGATGCCGCCGCCACCTCATTTTTTCCGGCCAAGCCCCTTGGGTGCTACGGGGACGGCGGCGCTATATTCACGGACGACGATGAAACGGCGGCGCTCTTGCGGTCCATACGCGTGCACGGCCAGGGAGCGGACCGGTATGAAAACGTGCGCATCGGCCTCAACGGCAGGCTGGATTCGCTGCAGGCCGCCGTCCTTTTGCAGAAGCTGGAGGTGTTTCAGGCCGAGATCGGGCTGCGAAACGATGTGGCCCGGAGCTATAACGAGGCGCTTAACGGCCTCGTAAAAACGCCCGGGTTCCACCAGGAGCTTTTGTCCACTTGGGCGCAGTATTCGGTGCTGGCCCAAAGCGCAGCGCAGCGGAAAGCGATTATGAAGGCACTGCAAATGGCGGACATCCCCGCGATGGTCTATTATAAAAAGCCGCTGCACCTGCAGCAGGCGTTTGCGGGGCTGGGATACGGGGAAGGCGACATGCCGGTGGCAGAGGAGATCAGCCAAAGGATATTCAGCCTGCCCATGCATCCGTATCTGGAAGAGGCGGATATCAAGAGGATAGCGGACGTGATTGCGTCCGCAGTGCGGTAAGGAAACGAAGGAGGGCGGGACATGGGAAGCCATAGGGGCGTGCGGATCCACCCGAGCGCCGAGATATCCGCGGACGCGGAGATCGGAGAAGGGACCGTGATATGGAACAACGCGCAGGTGCGGGAGAACGCGCGCATCGGGCAGGGATGCAGCCTGGGCAAGGACGTGTACGTCGATGCGGGCGCGGTGCTGGGGAACGGCGTGAAGGTGCAGAACGGCGTCTCCATATACCGCGGCGTGGCGGTGGAGGACGACGTGTTTCTGGGGCCGCATATGACCTTTACCAACGACCTGTACCCCCGGGCGTTTCTGTCCGATTTCGAGGTGCGCGGGACGCTGGTGAAAAAAGGCGCTTCCATCGGCGCGCACGCCACCATTGTCTGCGGCATAACCATCGGGGAATACGCCATGGTGGCCGCGGGGAGCGTTGTGACCCGGGACGTACCCGCGTACGGCCTGGTGATGGGGAATCCTGCCCGCCTCAAGGGCTATGTGTGCAAATGCGGACGCCGGCTGCCCCGACCGGAAGGCGGCTATGCCGGGGAGGGCATCGCCTGCGGCGCGTGCGGGGCGGTGGTGCGCCCGGGGATATACGAAGGGAAAACTGGAGGATCAAATGAAGAAATTGCGTGTGGGAGTGATCGGAACGGGGAGCATGGGGGCAAACCATCTCCGAATCTATAAGAAGCTGTCGCATCTCTGCGACGTGGCCGGGATATACGACGCCGACCCGGACAAGTGCCAGCGGATGCAGGAGACCTACGGCGCGGTCTGCTGCGCAAGCTGCGACCGCCTGCTGTCCGAGGTGGACGCGGCGAGCATCGTCGCCCCGACGGCACATCACTATGAAATCGCAAAAAACGCCCTGCAAAAAGGCGTGCATATATTGTTGGAAAAACCCATCACCCAGGAAGTGGAGCAGGGAGAAGAGTTGGTGCGGATAGCGGAAGAAAGCGGGCGCATCCTGCAGGTGGGGCATATCGAGCGGTTCAACCCCGCGGTGGAACTGCTGCCCGGCATTCTGCGGGGTAAAAAGGTGATCGCGCTGGAGTTCAGGCGCATGAGCCCCTACGACCCGCGCGTCGCCGACATCGATGTGGTGCAGGACCTGATGATACACGACATCGACGTGATGCGCTATATCCTGCCCGGGGAGATAGAAAGCATCCAGGCGGTGGGCGCGTCTCCGCGCTCGGGCAGCTGCTGCGACTATGCGGTGGCCATCCTGCGGCTGCAAGGCGGCGTCGTGGCGAATTTCACGGCCAGCCGGGTGACCGAGCAGAAAATCAGGAAGGCCTGCATCACCACCGATGAGGCATACATCGAACTCGACTATAACGAGCGGAAGATCATCGTCGTGCGGTCCACGCGGGGGAACTACGACGCGGGCAGCACGCCGGTCTACCGCCAGGAAAGCCTGATCGAAAAGGTGTTCGTACCCAATCACGAACCGCTGGTCAAGGAAATCGAATCCTTCCTGGAAAGCGTGGCCGGCGGAATGCGTCCGGCGGTGGACGGGAGCGCGGGCGTGCGGGCGCTGGAGACGGTCAAGCGCATACAGGCGAGCATGGCTTGCGGCGGCGCCTGCGCGTGAAAAAAACGGCGAGTGGAGAGTGGCGGCTTATGATAACGATCAGCCTGTGCATGATCGTGAAAAACGAAGAGGATGTCCTCAAGCGCTGCGTGGACAGCGTGAAGGACATCGTGGACGAGATTATCATCGTGGATACGGGGTCGACCGATAAAACGCGCGAGATCGCCGAATCACTCACCGACAAGGTGTACGATTTCGAGTGGATCGACGATTTTTCGGCCGCGCGGAACTTCGCTTACTCCAAGGCCACGATGGAATATATATTGATACTGGACGCCGACGACGTGGTGCTGGAGGAGGACCGGGAAAAATTCAAAAAGCTCAAGAGGGAGTTGTCCCCTGACGTCGACATGGTGCTTATGCCCTACAACGTGGGCTTCGATTCCAAGGGAAACGTGACGCTGACCTACAACCGCGAACGCCTTAGCCGGCGGGACAGGGGTTTTCGATGGGTGGAGCCGGTGCACGAGCACCTCGCGTATTTCGGAAAAACGCAGTACGCGGACGTGTGCATCACCCATAAAAAAACGCGTCCCTCCGAACCGGGCAGGAACCTGAGGATATATGAAAAGATGGTGGCCGAGGACAGGCCGCTGAGCCCGCGGGGGCAATACTATTATGCGCGGGAGTTGTATTACCACAAGCGGTTCGAGGAGGCGGTAAAGCAGTTTGAGGCTTTTCTGGACGGAGGGAAAGGCTGGGTGGAAGACAACATCCGGGCCTGTCAGATGCTGGGGAAGTGCAAGGCGGCGCTCAACGATCCGGAGGGCATGCTCAGGGCCTGCCTGCGCAGCTTTGTCTACGACGTTCCGCGGCCCGATCTCTGCTGCGACATCGGAAACCACTTCAAACAGCAGGGAGAATATAGAAAGGCGAAATTCTGGTATCTGACCGCCCTGAACTACGAAAAGCCCGCCCGGAGCCTCGGATTCCAGCATCCGGAATACTACGGGTACATCCCTGCAATCGAGCTGTGTGTCTGCTGCGACAAGCTGGGCGAAACCGAAGAGGCGATACGATATAACCGGATGGCAGGGGAATTCAAGCCGGGCGACCCGGCGGTAAAATATAACGAAGAGTATTTTGAGAAGAAGAAAAAAGCACAGGAAGGACTCAGCCCGTCAAAGTAACCAGAGACAGGCGCTGCTTCTGATAAGTAAAAGAGGCCCGTATACGGGCCTCTTTTGCTCACGTCGGGCGCCAGGGTGACCGATGCGCACAGAATAAAACGCCCCGATGATACCCGGGGCGTTTTATTATCGAAAGGCCTTAGTCGGTCTTAAGGATTGTGAACTGGGCGCCCACACCCGGAGCCAAATCCAGTATCAATGGTGTTGCGGAGTTGTTCCGCAGCGTCAGGACATCGCCGGCCGCAAGGGTCAGCATCGCGTCGCCGTTTATCTCGCCCACAGCAACCAGGGCATTGATGTTGGTGGACGGATCGACCGTGTTGTTGACAGCAATGGCAATGGCCGAACCGATCCCGGCAGTGATGTTTACGCTGTAGAATATCTCGTACGTGCCGGCTTCTACGACAGTGATGTCTGTTGTTCCGGGAGTATGCGTGATGTTGGCGGTTAACGGGCCATTGTCGCTGAAAATCACATCGGCACCGCCAACCACCGTGTTATCCGCGATAGTAGCCAATTCATATACATACCCGGCGGCCGCAAGGCCTGCGCCGGTTGCGCCTGTGGGACCGGTGTCTCCGGTCGGGCCGGTGGGTCCTGTGTCGCCGGTCGCGCCCGTAGGGCCGGTGTCTCCGGTCGCACCCGTGGGACCGGTGTCCCCGGTTGCGCCTGTGGGACCGGTGTCTCCGGTCGGGCCTGTGGGACCGGTGTCCCCGGTTGCGCCTGTGGGACCGGTGTCTCCGGTCGGGCCGGTGGGACCGGTGTCTCCGGTCGGGCCTGTGGGACCGGTGTCCCCGGTTGCGCCCGTGGGACCGGTGTCTCCGGTCGGGCCGGTGGGTCCTGTGTCGCCGGTCGGGCCGGTAGGCCCTGTATTCGGTCGGGCCGGTGGGCCCTGTATCTCCGGTTGCGCCCGTAGGACCGGTGTCTCCGGTTGCGCCCGTGGGACCGGTGTCTCCGGTTGCGCCTGTGGGACCGGTGTCCCCGGTTGCGCCTGTGGGACCGGTGTCTCCGGTCGGGCCGGTGGGTCCTGTTGCGCCTGTGTCGCCGGTCGGGCCGGTGGGACCTGTGTCTCCGGTTGCGCCCGTAGGACCGGTGTCTCCGGTTGCGCCTGTGGGACCGGTGTCTCCGGTCGGGCCGGTGGGTCCTGTTTCGCCGGTCGCGCCTGTGGGACCGGTGTCGCCGGTCGGGCCCGTAGGCCCTGTGTCTCCGGTCGCGCCTGTGGGACCGGTGTCGCCGGTCGGGCCGGTGGGCCCTGTGTCGCCGGTCGCGCCTGTGGGACCGGTGTCTCCGGTCGGGCCCGTAGGACCGGTGTCTCCGGTCGCGCCCGTGGGACCGGTGTCTCCGGTCGGGCCGGTGGGTCCTGTGTCGCCGGTCGGGCCGGTGGGCCCTAGTGTCGCCGGTCGGGCCGGTAGGCCCGGTGTCGCCGGTGTCGCCGGTCGGTCCGGTGTCTCCGGTCGGGCCGGTGGGTCCTGTTTCGCCGGTCGCGCCCGTGGGACCGGTGTCTCCGGTCGCGCCTGTGGGACCGGTGTCTCCGGTCGGGCCCGTAGGACCGGTGTCTCCGGTTGCGCCCGTGGGACCGGTGTCTCCGGTCGCGCCTGTGGGACCGGTGTCTCCGGTCGCGCCTGTGGGACCGGTGTCCCCGGTTGCGCCCGTGGGACCGGTGTCTCCGGTCGCGCCTCGTGGGACCGGTGTCTCCGGTCGGGCCGGTGGGTCCTGTTTCGCCGGTCGCGCCCGTGGGACCGGTGTCTCCGGTCGCGCCTGTGGGACCGGTGTCTCCGGTCGGGCCCGTAGGACCGGTGTCCCCGGTTGCGCCCGTGGGACCGGTGTCTCCGGTCGGGCCGGTGGGCCCTGTGTCGCCGGTCGGGCCGGTGTCCCCGGTTGCGCCCGTGGGACCGGTGTCTCCGGTCGGGCCAGTGGGCCCTGTGTCGCCGGTCGCGCCTGTGGGACCGGTGTCTCCGGTCGGGCCGGTAGGCCCGTATCTCCGGTCGCGCCTGTGGGACCTGTGTCTCCGGTTGCGCCCGTAGGCCCTGTATCTCCGGTTGCGCCTGTGGGACCTGTGTCTCCGGTCGCGCCCGTGGGACCGGTAGGCCCGGTTGCGGCTTCGTCATCCTGAACGACGGTCAGGGATGCCCGTACAGGAACGTTGGTCGAAAGAAATACGTTTCCGCCGCTGACGTTGTCCAGCCTGACGGTGACGGGCGCCGACAGGACTTCGATAATCGCCTGCCCATACACTTCGCCGGTCTTGAGCGGCGAATTGCCGATTATAACATCGCCTGCCGAGGATTCGATTGCAAAACGGATACCCGGAGTAAGGCCGGACATGGTGGCCGTAAACCAGTCAAAGACGTATCTTCCGGGATCGTTGATGGTGATGACACCTGTCGCGGCATTGTAGGTCACGTTGCCGTTTGAGTAGATAATGGTGTCGAAAAGAACAGGGGCACCCGACGCAACGATTCCGTCAGACTGCAGTTGAACTTGCAAAGCAATATTTGCCATTTATAGTCCTCCTTGGATTTTCCGCATGCAAAGCCGTTTAGGGGGATATGCAGAGAATCCCTGCATCCGTGGCCACGCATGGTTTTCTGTATTTATTGCACAAAAGGCTTGCACCGGTTTCTTACATTCTCGTTGGCTCCTTCATCGTATGCATATCCGCAATACCTGTTACAAACAACATGGGTTAAAAAATATAGAAGGGATAACCAGAGGCGTGAGCAAGGCGGCGCGCATAAAGGAGACGCCCTGCAAAAGAGCGTCTCCCTTTTTGTTTGGCTATCAGGCAAGCTCCACAATAGTAAGATCGGCCTGTCTGGGCGTAGTTGCCAGAGCGACGGAGCTGCCGGTGGTATTTACAAGGCTCATTGCGGCCGGAGCAACCGGTACCGTCAGGAGTGCTGTGCCCTGCACCTGGCCGGTAACGAGCGGCGAGGAACCGGAAATTGCGGTCATGCCGCTGAATACCGTGAACGTCACGGTGGGAGAACCCTCGGTCCCGTCTGTAGCTATCCACCACGTTACCAGGTAAGTGCCTGCAGCGGTAAAAGTGAACACGCCTGTAGCCGGATTGTAGGCGATGTTTGCAGACTGGTCGTTTATTATGGTGTCAAAAATCACCGTATCGTCGTCGTCGATTATGGTGCCGGCACTGGTGAGCGACTGCACCTGGATTCCAGCCAGTACCGCTTCGCCGGCAGGCCCGGTAGGCCCCGTAGGTCCGGTGGGGCCAGTGGGTCCGGTAGGACCAGTGGTCTCCCGTAGCGCCTGTGGGTCCGGTGGGTCCGGCGTTTCCGGTAGCGCGGTAGGACCCGTGGCGCCGGTGTCGCCGGTGGCACCCGTGGGTCCGGTAAGACCAGTGGGTCCGGTGGGACCAGTGTCTCCCGTAGCGCCTGTGGTGCCGGTGTCTCCGGTAGCGCCTTGTAGGCCCTGTATCGCCCGTAGGGCCTGTGGGTCCGGTGGGTCCGGCGTCTCCGGTAGCGCCGGTAGCACCCGTGGCGCCGGTGTTGCCGGTGGCACCCGTGGGTCCGGTAGCGCCGGTAGCGCCCGTCGGGCCGGTGGCGCCTACGCCGGGACCCGTGGCTCCGGTGGGACCCGTAGCACCGGTAGGCCCCGTAGGTCCGGGGCTCCCTTGGGTCCCCTGGGGCCAAAGCAGCAACAGCACGGATGGCAGTTGTTTCCGCTAAGATTGCAGCACAGGTCATCGTTTTGTGAACGGCCGGCGTTGAACCTGACATGCGCTCCTGCCAGCCGGACATCTATTTATTGTTCCCATAAGGATAGTACCTCCTCAAAACTGCACATGCTCCTACATTTTTATGCACATGCAGACCTGATGAGTTACAAACCGGAAGAATATGTAGATTATCTGCTGATGTGTTGACGACAGTCCTGCAGCGGCACCGGGTTCTCGGAGATAATGAAAAAGAAGCCTTATCCACCCCTGTATTGCAGGGGATAAGGCTCTTTGGGCGATAAAGGAAATCCATCGGTTCGGGGCCGGACCGCAGCCTTTGACCGGGGCGTATACCCGTACGCGGCCGGAGGGTCCGGCACACAAAGATAAGGATGAATAGCTCTCACAAGGCGTTCAGCGGTCGTGCAAGGGTACGTATTCCTTATGCTCCGCGACGTTCATGTAGGCGGGGCGGATGATTTTGCCCGCGTTGATGAGTTCCTCGATGCGGTGGGCGCTCCAGCCCGCGATGCGTGCGATGGCGAAGATGGGCGTATACAGCGCGACCGGCAGGTCCAACATCCCGTACACGAACCCGCTGTAAAAATCGACGTTGGCGCTCACACCCTTGTATATCTTGCGTTCCTCGGAGATAATCTCGGGGGCCATGCGCTCCACCAGCGAATAGAGCTGGAATTCCTTGTGCAGGCCCTTGGCCTCGGAAAGCTCCTGCACGAAGCTCTTGAATATGTTGGCGCGCGGGTCGGAAAGCGAGTAGACGGCGTGCCCCATGCCGTAGATGAGTCCCGCCTTATCGAAGGCCTCTTTGCGGAGCAGCGCCCGCAGATAATTGGCCACTTCTTTTTCGTCGGTCCAGTCGTGCAGCGTTGCTTTCATGTCCTCGAACATCTGGATGACCTTAATATTGGCACCGCCGTGCTTGGGCCCCTTGAGCGAGCCCAATGAGGCGGCGACGGCCGAGTACGTGTCGGTCCCGGACGAGGAAACGACGTGGGTGGTGAACGTGGAGTTGTTCCCGCCGCCGTGCTCGGCATGCAGCACCAGCGCGACGTCGAGTATGCGGGCCTCCAGCTCGGAGTATTTGCTGTCCGGCCGCAGGAGATGAAGTATGTTCTCGGCCGTGGAAAGCTCGGGCCGGGGCGCGTGGATGAAGAGGCTTTGATTGTCGTGATAGTGCCGGTAGGCCTGATACCCGTAGACCGAGAGCAGGGGGAACAGCGCGATGAGCTGGAGAGACTGCCTCAGAACGTTGGGTATGGAAACGTCGTCAGCCCTGTTGTCGTAGGAATACAGCGTAAGCACGCTGCGGGCCAGCGTGTTCATCATGTCCTGGCTGGGCGCCTTCATGATGATGTCCCGGACGAAGCTGGTGGGCAACGTTCTGTACTCGGCCAGGATGGTGGTGAAATTCCGGAGCGCCTCGGCGTTCGGCAGCTCGCCGAACAGGAGGAGATAGGTGACCTCCTCGAACCCGAAACGCTTTTCGTCGATGAAGCCCTTGACTATCTGCTCTATATCGATGCCCCGGTAGAAAAGCTTGCCCTCGCAGGGGACGGTCTTCCCGTCCTCCTCAACGTAGGCGCGCACCTCGCCTATCTCGGTGAGACCCGTAAGGACGCCCTTGCCGCTTATATCGCGAAGGCCGCGCTTTACGTCGTACTTCGCATAAAGCGACGGATCTATGCTGCTGTTTTTTAAGCAAAGCCCGGAAAGCGCATGGATAGCGGGCGTTATATCAGAAATCTTTTTGTACGGCATAATATCAGCTCCTTTTCAGTTCCCAAAATATTTTTCAAATTCTGCCTGCGATGCGGGCATTATCATTTGCAATCAGAATGCCGTGACTTCGGAAAAAGCGGCAATGTGTTCTGCCGGCGGGCAAAAATGAACGGTAGAACGTGCGCCCGGCGCGCGGCTTATAATGCTTATTGGACATGTCGTTAAAAAATATATTATATTTAGTATAGCATTTTAACCGGAAAAACAATTATAAATTTTGGAATAACGCGCCGCGCACAGGGCGGCTGAAACCAAAATATTGAGGATAAAAAAGCATTCCAAAGAAAAAAGGAGAAAAATGAAAAAAAATTTCTTTTGTGTACGGCCAGCGTGCGAAGATGCCTCCAAGCGGGATATCCGGGCAAAAACAAATAATATCCGTACCCTTAATTTGCCTGCGGATATTTGAGAAAAGGCGCGGGCTTGGTATAATACAGGCAACGGGGGACGACATGATTGCCGAAAAAATCACGACCCCGCGCATAGGAAAGGGGAGGGGCGTATGTCTTTGCTGTTTCAGCCCATCCAGGCGGGACCGCTGGAACTGCCCAGCCGGCTGGTGATGCCGCCTATGGCCACGGCAAAGGCAGGGACGGCCGGGCTGGCCGGTCCGGAGCTGTACAGGCATTATGAGGAAAGGACGCAGGGCGGACACGTCGGGCTGGCCGTCATAGAGCACAGCTACGTGCTCCCGTCGGGGAAGGCCGCGGACGGGCAGCTTTCGGTCGCCGACGACAGCGTGGTTGAGCCGCTTCGGGCGCTGGCTGCCGTTATACAGAAAAGCGGCGCCAGGACGGTCATGCAGATCAGCCACGCGGGCAGCGCAGCCAACGCCGAGGTCATCGGAGAGACCCCGGTGGGGCCGTCGGCCATACAGAATCCCCGGCGCGGAGACATGCCGCGCGCGCTTGAAAAGCGTGAGATCGCCGACATCGTCGAGGCGTTCGGACGGGCGGGAGGGCGCGTGAAGGCGGCGGGCTTTGACGGGGTGGAGATACACTCGGCCCACAGCTATCTTTTAAACGAATTTTTATCGCCCTACACCAACCGGCGGACCGACGCGTACGGCGGGAGCCTGAGCGGCCGCATACGCCTGCATCTCGAGGTCATTGAGGCGGTGCGCGGGGCGGTGGGGCGCGATTTTCCCGTCCTGCTCCGGCTGGGCGCCGGGGACTACATCGAGGGTGGAACGGATATCGACGACATCCGGGCGGCCGCGCGCGCTTTTGCGGCCGCGGGCGTCTGCATACTGGACATCACCGGCGGGCTGATGGGCTACAACCCGCCCGGCCTGACCGGGCCGGGGTACTTCGCGCCGCTTTCCGAAGCCGTGAAGAGCGCCGTTTCCATCCCGGTGATACTCACCGGCGGCGTGACCGAACCCGAGGAGGCGGAGTGCCTGCTCTCTGACGGTAAAGCTGACCTCATCGGCGTCGGCCGGGCGCTGCTGCAGGACCCCTACTGGCCGCAAAAAGCAAGGGAAAGGCTTGCGTAAATAACAAGACCTGCCGTAAACGGCAGGTCTTTGCTTCTCGCGACTGAATCATTCTTCCGGGGCCTGTCCGCCGGGCGGGGGCGCTTCCGGCGCCTTTTCCAGCTCCGCCCACTCCACGCGGTGGTCGGCCAGCTTCTCGACCCGGATCCGGATGCCGGCGACCTCCACCTCGGGCGTGGAGCCGTCCTCCGGGATGCTGTTCATCCTGGAGAATATCATGCCGCCCAGGGTGTCGTAATCGCCGTCCGGGAACTCGACGTCCAGCGCCTCGGAAAGCGTGTCCATGTCCAGCGTGCCCCGGGCGCGCCAGTGGCCCGGACCCAGCGCGACGATCTCGGGTTCCTCGCGGTCGTGCTCGTCCTCGATGTTCCCGACAATTTCCTCGAGGAGGTCCTCAAACGTCAGAACGCCGCTGGTCCCGCCGTATTCGTCGACGACCACGGCCATGTGTATCTTTTTCAAACGCATCTCCCGCAAAAGGATGTCCGCGCGAACGGTCTCGGGCACCCAGTATACGGGCCGCAGGAGCTCACTCGGCGGCGAGGAACGCCAGTCCTTCGGGTCCTGGCAGAGGAAATCGCGCACGTGCAATACGCCCAGTATGTCGTCCATGTCCTCCCCGCAGACCGGGTAGCGGGAATAGGTGGTGGAGCAGATCGTTTCCTTCCATACCGCGGGCGGATCGTCGGCCCACAGGACGGTCAGGTCGGTGCGCGGCGTCATCAGCTCGGCGGCCGACTTTTCGGAAAGCTCGAGCACGTTATCTATCATCTCGCCTTCCTCGGGCGCGATGGCGCCCTTTTCCTCACCCAGATCGACCATGATGCGTATCTCTTCCTCGGTGACGTTGGTGCCCTCGGAGTTGGGATTGATGCGCAGGAGGCGGAGAATGAGGTTGGTGGAGGCCGTAAGCAGCCACACCAGCGGTGCGGTGAGCTTGGACACCACGTATATGACGCGCCCGACGGCCAGCGCGATGGGTTCGGGGCGCTTCATCGCGATGCGCTTGGGGACCAGTTCCCCTAGAACGAGGGTAAAATAGGAAAGCACCAGCGTTATCACGATGACGGCGAGGGTATTCAGCGTCTGCAAGGGGATGTTCACGCCCATGCCCACCAGCCACGCGACCAGCCGTTCAGAGAAGTTGTTCGCCGCGAACGCGCTGCCCAAAAACCCGGCCAGCGTGATGCCGACCTGAATGGTCGCCAAAAAACGCGAGGGCTGCTCGGTCAGCCTGACGATGTTCTGTGCGCTCTTGTTGCCTGATTCGGCTATCTTTTTCAGTTTGGTATCGTTTAAAGAAATGACGGCGATCTCGGTGCATGCGAAGAAAGCGTTGAGAAGAATCAGAAACAGCTGAAGCAATAATTGACCGGGGAGCGGGTCGCCCATTATTTCCTCCTCCTGATTAAGGCTTACGCCATTATAACGCAAAACCGTGCCGTCAATCAATTCCCCTGCGGGGGAAGGCCATTCCGGGGAGACCGGTCAACCGGCCCCGCCATACAGATCATGGCAGCGGTCAGGGCCGCGCAGACGCGCTCGTTCTCGTCGTCGCCGTCCGGGTCGTAAGGGACGCCCTGGCCGATGGTGATGGTCCGTTTCCTGGCGTCCGCGAACACGGGATAGAAGGTCAGCGCCTTGCCGGTTTTCTTATAATACATCTTCGCGATGCTCACAAAGCCCTTGTAGAACGGGGAGACGCCCGCGGTGGCGTACCTGCCGCCGGTGTGCGCGGGATTTTCCGGGAAGAGCAGTATGTTGTCCTGCTCCAAAAGCGCCGCCACGCTGGCCTTTATGGTGCGGATGCCCTCCCACGTTCCGCCGCGGTACACGGGTATAGGTTCCACCGAATTGAGTATCCATATGAGCAGCGGCCCCGCCAGCCTGAGTGCCAGACGGGCGAGCCAGACCGGCTTTATCCTGGAGAACGGGTCGTCCCAGAGATAGTCCATGATCTTTTCCCGTTGGAGCATGTTGTGCTCTATCCATGGGCGGAAGGAAAAGGGCAGGTACAGGTTGGTGATGACCGGTCCGTAGATCTCACGGTGGTTGGCCACGAAGACGACCGGTTCGGCGTCCAGCCGGACGTTCTGGGTGCCGGTGACCCGATGCGGCCACAAAGGCTTGATGAAAAACGCCAGTATCTTGACGCCGATGCGTTTCCGGTAACGCCGGACCAGCAGCCTTTTCAGCTTGGCCTCAAAGGGGAGAACGACGGATTGTGAAAGCTTCTGCTCGCGGTAGAGCTTGAGCTTGCGCACCACGTCGCGGCTGAGGGGCTGTATCAGGGCGAAAAACATGGACAGAAGCACGAACCCCATGGGCAGCAGGTTCAGTATGGTCATGAACGTGCTGCGCATGGCGGCGGGGTCGCCGGCGAAGGGCAGCCGCCCCTCTATAACGAGGTTCATGCAGTACAGCTCCACGCTGATCAGCGTCCCCGTGATGATGAAAGCGGCCTGCTGTATCAGGGCGCGGAAGGTCTTGATGGAAGCCTCTCCGGCGTCCCCGGTGACCTCCAGCACCAGGCGCATGTCCTCCTGCATGAAGGTCGCAAGCAGCAGCATGAACGCGATCCCCACGGCCTGCAGGAGACTCCACACCCACGCAAGCGAGGGGTCGAGCAGGATGAAGCTTTGGTTGAGCTGCAAAAAGGCGAACAGCCAAACGACGCCGCCCGATATGAACAGCGAGTTCTTCTCGATGTTCTGCAGCCGCCCGCGCCTGAATATCCGGCCGATGATGACCGTGACGGTGATGACCAGCGCGACCCACAGCACCACCGGCAGGAGCGTGTCTCCCTGCATCGGCATGATAGCAAGGATGCCGGCGTAGGTCATCACCGAAAGGTAGGAGGCGATGTTGGAGCAAAGAAGCAGCGCGTTGTACTTCCGGTAGGATGCGACCCTGCCCGCGTTGTAATCGGCATTTTCCAGTATCTTTTTGTTCCTGGAGCGCAGGAGCCACCCGAGGACGGCCAGCGGATAGATGGCGGACAGTATGCACACCGTCTGCGCGAAGCCCCAGCCCGTGTAATAAGCCAAAAGGAACGGCAGGGCCGCGGTGAGCGCGAGCTGGGCCGCCGCCACGCGAAGGAAAAGGCCCCGGCGGTCGTGGGCAAAACGCAGTATCAGCATGTGGGTCACGACGGAGCGAAGGATCAGCAGCAGGACCACGACGGTGAGGATGCCGTTGTTCCGGTGGGGATAGAGGGAAAGGCTCAGGCTCCCCGCGGCGAGGGCAAAGAGGACCGCAGCAAGCAGCGGCAGGACAAACTTGCCGCTCATGTGCCTCCGGTGGGGGTAAAGCTTCAAAAAGCTTTCCAGCACGAAGCCCGCAAGAAATAGCGCCGCGCCGGGAAACACGTTTCCGCACAGATAGTAAGACACATAAATGCTTATCTGGAAACTCAAAAGATCAAGCGTCCTGAACGCCTGGTTCTCATTAATGATGAAAGGTCCTTTTGCCATTCTGGAGTCCATACCCCATTCTACTGTATAGACGCGGCTTTTTCAATGTTCCGGACCCGTGCGCGCCCCGGCGGGACCTGCCCTTTTTTGTCGGTTGCGGTATGTTAGAATCAATCTGTAAGTACCTCGATATCCACAATCGAACCTCCACTACAGGATTTGCCGGGGCGCCCTCTGATTATCAGGATCGGGGGGCGTTTCGGTTTGGGCCGCATTTGAGGGCCGCGCTTGCTTTCCGTCGCATAAAGCTAATATACTGATATGCAGGTTTTGCCAAAGGTGCAAGGGGCTGATCTGCTTTTTGCAATACTGTAAGTCAAGAAAAATAACAGAGGTTTAAGGAGATACGGCATGGTTAGTATCGTGACCGACAGCCTGTGCGATGTGCCCGAGGAACTGAACGCCGACGGTTTCATCAAGATCATCCCGTTGACGGTGACCATCGGGGATAAGTCCTATCTGGACGGCAGGGATTTCACGCACGAGGAGTTTTTCGAGCTGCTCCGGCGCACCAGTGCGTTTCCCAAGACGTCGCATCCTTCGGTCGAAGCGTTCATGGATATCTTCAAAAAGGAGTTCGACGCCGGGAACTCGGTGGTCTGCATCTGCGCGAGTCCGCACATCAGCGGCACGCTGGGCGCGGCGCAGTCGGCCGCCGAGGCGGTGGCAAAAGACGGCCGGGTCGACGTCGTGGACAGCAGGACGCTGTCCATGGGGGAGGGCCTGCTGGTGCTGATGGCGGCGGAGATGGCCAGGAACGGCCGTTTACACGATGAGATCGTGGAGGCGGTGCGCACGCACGCCAAAAACAGCAAGGGGCTGGTGGCGCTGGATACGGTAGAGTACCTGCACAAGGGCGGGCGGCTGAGCACCTCCAAAGCGCTTATCGCCGAGAAGCTCCACATCCGGCCCATCATACAGGTCGAGCCGGGCGGACGCCTCATTATGGCCGGACGCGCGCTGGGTATGAAAAAGGCCCTGCGCTGGGTCGCCGAAGCGGTCGGACGGTTCCGGACGGATTTCACCAACACGACGGTGGCCATAGGATACACGGTCAGGCGCGAGATTGCGGAGGAACTTTGCAAGCGCCTTACCGAGCTTTACAAGATGGGGACCGTCATCCTCTATAAGGCCGGAAGCGTCATAGGCTCCCACACCGGGCCGGGAACCGGCGCGGTGTTCTTCGAGGTATAATAAGGCTCCCGCAAGGGTCCTGTTGCCGGGAAAATCTGCGCCGCTGCAATATGCGGTGCGCAGATTTTGCATGCCGGCACCTGACAGGCTGTTCCCGGCTGTCCTTTGCCGCCAAGGACATGGCGAAGCACCTGAATATTAGGCCCGGCGCCGTCAGCGTGCTCGGGCTGATGAACGATACTGATAAAAAATTCACGCTGCTTCCGGACGGGGGCATACTCAAAAACGAGTATTGCGGCTGCCACCCCTGCGTGAACACATCCGGCCTTTGTATAAAGACTTCCGATTCTTATCGATAAATTCCTGCCCTATACAGGCCATGTGTCGACGCTGGTTATCCTTTGAATATGCCTGGCTTTTGATTAAGCGCTGCAAATTTCTGTACTGATTTTCGGTGATTGGTCTAAAAATTTCCCGTGTGCAACAGTCAGGGTCTCTTTAACACAGCTTTTGATTATTGCTCCTGTCCGCCGGCGATGCGGATCATCGCCTCGTGCTCAACGTCGGTGATGGGACCGCCCTCCTCGCCAAGCGTGCTGCCCTTGAAGTAGAGGCAGGCGTGGCCGGACATGCCGCTGGTCGCAATGCTCACGTAACCGTGCGGCATCCCGAAAAGCGAGGCCGCCACCTGCGTCGCCCCGATGCGGACCAGCACCGGGCGTTTTTCCCAGCTTACCGAGCCGCCGAATATCGAGAGGAACCGGCTGAAGTCCGCGTTCGTGGTGCATTCCATGTCCGCGTGGCCGGTCCCGCCGGTGCGGGACATCTCAAATGTCGTCTGTGTATAGAAATCGGTTATAGTGTAGGATTTGCCTGTCTTCATTTGCTCGTCGACGCCTTTCCATTCGACGATAAGGCCGGTCTGGATGCTGGCAGACTGCTGGCCCCTGGGGCCTTTTTCCTGCCGCAGCGCGTTCGACACCGAGGGCCGGCGCGCGTTGCTCGAAAAGATGAGGCCGTAGGTCTCGTCGCCCACCGTTCCGTCGGAGACGATGTCGTTGGCCTTCTGGAAAGCGACCACCGCGTTGCGCGTGATGGCGCCGTAGATGCCGGTGGCCCGAAACGTGTAAAACCCGAGGTCCTCCAGGCGCTTTTGCATCAGAAAGACCGTACGGCCCTCCGAGCCGACCACCAGCGGATCCGAAAGGGCCGACGGACCGGCCGCCGCGGCCGCGGGAGCGAGGCTGATGGCGGCTGCCATCAATACGCACAGCCCGAGTATAAAAGCCGCTTGGCGTAAACTGCGCATGCTTCGGCTCCTTCCACAAACGTCAGATGTAAAACCGCGGTGATATTATACCAGCTTGTCCGCTGAAAAGCAAAATCCGACAAAAAAGTCGCCCTTGGGACGAATCCGTGCGGGACGGGTCCGCCTGCTTGCCGTCAAAAAGGAAGGCAGAGAAAGCATTGTTCCTCTGCCTTTCCGCACGCGTACAGAAATACCGCGTACAGCCCTTTTGCGCTTTTTGTCAATGCAGTTGGCTCTTCATCTGAGAAAACTTCTGCTTTGCCGTGTTGACGTCCGTGTCCGGCGCATCCTTGGTCTGGTAGTAGCCTTTCTTGCGCATGATGTCGAAGATCTGGTACTGGTCCTCGCACACCTGGTCGAAGTTGGTCATCAGCAGGTGCCGTAGATTGGGACACGACGCCTCGCTGATGAAGGTCGAGTAAGCCGATATGAACTGTTTTTCCTGCGTGAGAAGGTCGTTGAGCATGTCCTGCTCGCTCATTTGGAAGTTCATGCACATATCCCTCCTTTACTTGTGCGAATCAAGATATTGCAGCAGGTTTTCATAACGCTGCCGATGATGCTGGGCGATTTGCATGATGGTGTTTTTGATGTTTGCGTCGGTGAACATGTTGGCATACACATCGCATTTTTTGTTTCCCAGTGCTTCATGGTTGAGCTGATCTTCCAGGATGGTCAGGTTCTTGGATTCGATTTCCGGTTTGTTGGTCGTGTCCATAACGGGCCTCCTTTTCTCATTGACTACAGTTATTTTGAAGAGAAAGGCCCAAATCTATGCGTCCCGCAGCGGAATTTGATATAATTATCGGAACAGGAGTGATGCCCCATGCCTGAAATAACGTCCCTCGTGCCGCTGCGGTCCGCAAAGGACCGGATGCGCGTGTTCATCGACCAGGAGCACGCGCTGACCATTTCAAAAAAAAGCGTCGATAAGCTCAAGCTTTCGGTCGGAAGCGAAACCGACCGCGATGCCATACTCCGGCAGGTGGAGGAGGACGAAAAGAAGGCGGCGCTCAATGCGGCGCTCCATTACCTCGGCCGGGCGGAACACAGCCGCGCGGAGGTCGCGCGCTACCTTGAGGTGCGCGAATACCCCGCCGCCGTTATCGAAGAAGTGGTGGAGAAAATCGCGTATTACGGGTATGTGGACGACGCGCGCTATGCCGGGGCGCTGGTGCGGGACTGCGCGGCGGTCAGGGGCAAAAGCCGCCGCGCCCTGAAATACGATATGCAGAAAAAGGGGCTGTCCCCCGATACAATAGAAAAGGCGATGGGGCAGTACACCGACCGGGAGGAACGGGAAAACGCCGCGCGCATCGCGCGAAGGTACCTGGGCAGGGAGGACGCCCCAAAGCCGGAGCTGGAGCGGAAAGCGGCAGCGGCGCTCGCGCGGCGCGGGTACGACTGGGAACTGATCCGGGACGTGATGCGCGCGCTGGGGCGCGGAGAGGACGGTGAGGAAGCGTGAAGCTGTTTGAAGGCAGCATCTGCGATGTGGAAGGCATAGAGGTCGGTCACGCCGCCAACGAAAGGGCGCGCACCGGCTGCACGGTGGTGCTGTGCCGCGCGGGCGCCGTCGAGGGTGTGGACGTGCGCGGGGGCGCGCCGGGCACGCGCGAAACGGACCTGTTGCGGCCGGGGCATCTGGTGGAGCGTGTTCATGCCATACTTCTTTCGGGCGGGAGCGCGTTCGGGCTGGACGCGGCCGAGGGGTGATGCGCTGGCTGGAGGAGAACGGCATCGGGCTGGACGTGGGCGTGGCCCATGTGCCCATAGTCCCCGGGGCGGTCATATTCGACCTTGGGGTGGGCGACCGAGCGTAAGGCCCGACGCACGCAGATGGGGTACGACGCGTGCGCCAGGGCGTCAGCGGCAAACGCGCGGCAGGGCGCGGTGGACGCGGGCTGCGGCGCGGCGGTGGAGCAAGCTCCTGGGTCCGCGTACGCCATGGACAGCGGACTGGGCACGGCCGGCGTCCGGCTGCCGGGCGGGGTGATGGTCGGCGCGTTGATGGTGGTCAACGCCCTGGGCGACGTCATCGATCCGGCGGAGCAGACCGTCATCGCGGGCACCAAAAGCCCGGAGGGGCGCGGCTTTGCGGACAGTACCGCGCTGATAAAGGCCGCCCCTCCCAAGGCGATGGCCGGAACCAACCCCCCCATCGGCGTGGTGGCTACCAACGCGAGGCTTACCGGCGCGCAGGTCAACCGGCTGGCCTCGGCGGCGCACAACGGCCTCGCGCTGACCATACGGCCCTGCCACACCATGCTGGACGGCGACACGGTGTTCGCCCTGTCCGCCGGGACGGTGGAGGCCGAGTTCAACGCGGTGATGCAGGCGGCTGTGGAGGCTACGGCCATGGCGGTGCAGAACGCCGTGGCGCGGCACCGGACGCAGGCGTAAAGGAGGAAGCAGATGCCTTGTAAAATCGTGCGCGCGGAGGAGATGCGCGCGATAGAGGAAGTGCTGGTACGGGAGCTTGGCGTGCCTTCCATCGTACTGATGGAGCACGCGGCAGCCGGCGTGGTACGCGCCGTCGCTGAGGCGGGGTACGCGGACGAAGGCGTGCTCATCGTGTGCGGGACCGGAAACAACGGCGGCGACGGGCTTTGTGTCCTGCGCCAGTTGCTGGCTCAGGGCGTGCGGGCCGAGGGCATCCTTCTGGGCGGGCCGGACAGGCTGAAGGGCGACGCGCGCCTCGAATGGGACATGCTCGAAAAGGCGGGCGTCAGGGTCCGCTGCGTACCTGATCAACAGGCGCTGGAGCCTTGCGCGCCTCTGTTTGAGCAGGCCGGGTGCATCGTGGACGCCGTGTTCGGGACCGGGCTTTCCCGCCCCGTCGAGGGGCTGCAGCGCGCGGCCATCCAGCGGATGAACGCCGCCGGGCGGCCGGTGGTGGCCGTGGATATCCCTTCCGGCGTAGACAGCGACACCGGCCGGGTGCTGGGGACGGCAGTCCGGGCGGCGCTGACAGTTACCTTCCAGTATCCGAAGTTCGGGCATTTCCTGTTCCCCGGGAAGGGATACGCCGGGCGGCTTATTATCCATCCCATCGGTCTGGTGCCCGAAGGGACGCGCGAGGCCGTCCGCGCCGCGTATCTCGATGCGGACGACGTGGGGCGCATGCTGCCCGCGCGGCCGCAGGACGCGCACAAGGGGAGCTTCGGGCGGGTCGGCGTGGTGGCCGGGAGCATGGGCATGGCCGGCGCCGGGCTGATGTGCGCGCGGGCGGCCCTGCGCGCCGGCGCCGGGCTGGTCACGCTGTGCTCCGGGGAGGAGCTGGGACCGGTATATCAGTCCGCGCTCCCCGAAGCCATGTTCCTGCCCCTTCTGTCCTTTTTCGATCAAACGCGGTTCACCGAATTCCTGGGCAGGTGCAGCGCCGTCGTTCTGGGACCAGGGCTGGGCCGCGCCGCCCACGTCGGGCAGGCGCTCAAAACCGTGCTGGAAATGGACGGCCTCAGGGCGGTGGTGGACGCCGACGCGATAAACGCCTTCTGCACCATGGAAGCGCATTCGGAAGTTCGCGCAAACGCGGTTTTTACGCCTCATGTGGGGGAGATGGCGCGGTTATGCGGTCTTTCGGCGCAGGAGGTGCTTTCGGATCCCGTCACCGTCGCGCGCGCGCAGGCCGGGCGCCTGGGCGCGGTGGTGGTCCTCAAGTCGGCGGCCACGGTCATAGCCGCGCCGGACGGGCGGGTCGTCGTGAACACGACCGGGACGCCGGCCATGGCAAAAGGGGGGACCGGAGACGTGCTTTGCGGCCTCATCGCCGCGCTGATGGCGCAGGGGCTTGCGCCGTTTGACGCGGCCGCGCTGGGGTGCCGCCTGCTGGGTCTGGCGGGCGAGCGCGCGGCCGAAGCGCGGGGCGAATACGGCGTGCTGGCGTCCGATATTGCCGACGCGCTCCCGCTGGTTATGCGGAGATGACCCAGGGCAACAACCATTTTCTGCTCACGCGCATAAGATATACTGGAGTCCGTGTTGGAGCGTGATGCAGATGATAAAACGAGGGGATATATATTATGCCGACCTCAGCCCGGTGATCGGGAGCGAGCAGGGCGGTGTCCGTCCGGTGCTCATACTGCAGAATGACACAGGCAACCGGTTCAGCCCGACCGTCATCGTGGCGGCCATCACGTCGCAGACGGAAAAGGTGCGCATGCCCACTCATATAAAGCTGGAAGCAAAGGAAAACGGACTCCCGCGCAAATCGGTCGTGCTGCTTGAGCAGATAAGGACCATTGACAAATCGAGGCTGCAGCAATACATCGGGCACCTCGCCCCCCCGGCGATGGAACGCGTGGAAAACGCCCTGCGCGTGAGTTTCGGCTTTTTGCAGAGCCAATAGAAAAAGTATAATTCAGGCGGGTTTTGAAAATACCTTACTAATGAATGGTAAGGTATTTTTTATGGGGGAATCGGCATGAAAAAAGCCCGGGCCGCCGCCCTTGACTACCTGCAGCTGACCGTGGGCGTGGTGCTGGTGGCGGTCTCGCTCAACCTTTTTCTGGTGCCCAACCAGATAGCGCCGGGCGGGTTCAGCGGCCTCGCGACGCTGCTGCACTACGCCATCGGCGTGCCGGTAGGCATGACCGTGTTCGTTTTGAACGTACCGCTCTTTATACTGGGATTCAAAAAGCTGGGGACTGTCTTCGCCGTCCGTTCTCTGTACGGAACGCTGCTCCTGTCCGTCCTGCTGGACGTTTTCACCGTGCCCGCCGTGACCGACGATCTGTTCCTGGCGACGCTCTACGGCGGCGTAATCATGGGCATCGGGCTGGGGCTGGGGCTGCGCGGCGGCGGCTCGACCGGCGGGAGCGACATGTTCGGGCGCATTATGCACGCCTACCGCGCCAGCATACCGGTGGGGACGTTCATCATCATATTCGATTTTTTTATCGTGGTGTGGGCGGGTGTGCTGTTTTCGCCCGTGCTGGCCATGTACGCGCTGGCCATACTGTACGGCTCCTCCAAGGTGGTGGACCTGGTGCTTCAGGGCACCGTGACCTCCCGCGCCTGTTTTATCATCACCGCCAAGCCAAGGGAAGTGGGGTACAGGATAATGAACGAACTGGAGCGCGGGGTCACGCTATTTTCGGCGCAGGGCATGTATACCGGGAAGCCGCGGCCGGTACTCCTGTGCGTCGTGCAGTCCGCAGGCGAGATGCACAGGCTGCGGGAAGCCGTGCGCGCACTGGACCCGTCGGCCTTCATGTTCGTGACTGCCGCCAGCGAGGTTTTGGGGCTTGGCTTCAGCCGCCTTTCCGATTGACAGTACACGCGCGGGGCTATAAACTGAACAGTAATCGGGAGGGATTTGCGCATGCTCATCATAAAGAACGCAAGGCTTTTGACGATGGAAGGGGAATACCCCGAATACGGCGACATCGCCGTGGATGGAGGAAAGATAGCGGGCGTTGCCGTCTCCATTGCACCGTCCGGCGACGACGAGGTGGTGGACGCCACCGGCCTGTGGGCGCTGCCCGGCATCGTGGACGCACACTGCCATATCGGCATGTGGGAAGACGGCATCGGCGAGGAGGGCGCGGACGGCAACGAGAGCGTGGACCCGGTCACGCCGCACCTGAGGGCGATAGACGCCATCAACCCTATGGACCACGCTTTCCAGGAGGCGCGCGAGCACGGCGTCACCAGCGTGATGACCGGTCCGGGCAGCGCCAACGTGCTGGGCGGGCTGTTCGTGGCCATGAAAACGGCCGGCACCCGTGTGGACGACATGATAATCAAGGATCCGGCCGCGCTGAAGGCCGCCTTCGGTGAAAACCCCAAGCGCGTGTACGGCGAACAGAAAAAGACGCCGATAACGCGCATGGCCACCGCCGCCATACTGCGGCAGGCGCTGGTGGATGCCATCGAATACGGCGAAAAGAGCAGGCTGGGGCTGGACGATCCCAAGCTGATGCCCGCGCGCAGCCTCAGGCAGGAGGCGGTCTGCAGGGTGATACGCAGGGAGATACCCTTAAAAGCCCACGCCCACCGCGCGGACGACATCCAGACCGCGCTGCGCGTCGCAAAGGAATTCGATATCGACATCACCCTCGACCACTGCACCGAAGGGCACCTCATACTGGACCAACTTAAGGCCGTCAACGCCCGCGTCATTCTGGGGCCGCTTTTTACCGAGCGTGCCAAAATCGAGATGAAGAACCTCACCTTCAAGGCGCCCGCCCTGTTCGAGCGTGCCGGCATACCGTTTGCCATCATGACCGACCACCCCGTCGTCCCCATACAGCATCTGCCGGTCTGCGCGGCCATCGCGGTGCGCGAGGGCCTGTCCGAGACCGGGGCGCTCAGAGCCATCACCATCGATGCGGCGCGCATCGCCGGGATAGACGACCGCGTGGGCAGCCTCCTGCCCGGAAAGGACGCGGACATCGTGCTCTATGACGGGCACCCGCTGGACTTCAAGACCCATGTCGTGCGCGTGTGGATAGACGGCAACTGCGTCTACAGCGCCTGAATATCCTGTGAAACGGGGGACAATGAATGCGGTTTGCCTTTATCGCTTACGACGGGATGACACTTTAGACTTTGCAGGCGTGTACGACCCGGTGACAAGGCTGAAAACGATGGGCTTTATGGGGGGGGGCCTCGTACGACGTCTGCGCTTCGGCGTCGGCTGTGCGGTCCTGTGAGGGGTTGGAGGTGCGGGCGGACAGGCTGGCAGACGACCTCCGGGGCTACGATTATGTGTTTATTCCCGGCGGGAACGGCGTCCAGGAGTTGATCGCGGACCAGACGTTCATGCAGGCCCTGCGGGAGCTGCCGCCGGAAACGATGCGGACCGCCGTATGCGGCGGAACGCTGGCGCTGGGAGCGGCCGGCCTGCTGCGCGGCAAAAAAGCGACGACGCATCCGTTACTGATGCAGCGCCTGCGGCGGTTCACCGGCGATGTTTCGGATGCGCGCGTGGTCGAGGACGGGAACGTCATCACCGCGCGAGGCGTGGCGTCGGCGATCGTTTCGGGCTGTACCTGTGCCGGCGGATTGCCGGACCGGTTGTGCGGGAAAAGATACGCATACAAATGGATTATCCGGAAAACGAAATATGATAATGGAAGGTGCCGACGCGCCTTTTGTGCTATTAGGCGAAAGGAGGGACTGCCGGATGGAGAAGATCATAGAGGTATCCGGACTCCGAAAGCATTACGGCAAGGTACAGGCTGTCCGGGACATCGATTTTTACGTCGGCCAGGGGAGCCTTTTTGCGTTCCTCGGCCCCAACGGCGCGGGGAAGTCGACCACAATCGAGATGCTCTGCACGCTGAAGAAGCCGGACGCGGGCAGGGCGCGCATTGGAGGGCACGTGCTGGGGAAGGACGACAGGGAGATACGCGCCGAGATAGGCATCGTGTTTCAGGAAAGCCTGCTGGATAATCTGCTGACGGTCCGGGAGAACATGCTGACGCGCGGGAGCTTTTACGGCTTCCACGGGCGCACGCTTAAGGACGCGGTGCAAAAAGCGGCGCGAGCGGCGGAGGTGGAGGAATTCTGGAACCGGCCCTACGGCAGGCTGTCCGGCGGGCAGCGCCGCCGCGCGGACATCGCCCGGGCGTTGGTGAATACCCCGCGTGTCCTCTTTTTGGACGAGCCGACCACCGGCCTCGACCCGCAGACCAGAAGGAGCGTGTGGGAGACCATCCGAAGGCTGCAGGAAAAGACCGGCATGACCGTGTTCCTGACCACACACTACATGGAAGAAGCTGCAAAGGCTGATTATGTGTATGTCATTGACGATGGCGTGTTGGCGGCAAGAGGCACGCCAGCCGAGCTCCGGGAGCGGTACAGCGCCGACCACCTCGTCATCCAGCCCAAAGACGCGGCGCAGCTGACGGCCTGCCTCGACGCGCGCGGCATAACCTACGCGTCCGACGCGGGCAAGGTGACGGTGGCGCTTGAAAAGACGATGGACGCGCTGCCCATACTCGACGCATGCAGGGAGCATATCGCCGTGTTCGAGGTCATCAGCGGCAGCATGGACGACGCTTTCATTGCCATAACCGGAAAGGAGATGCGCGAATGAATACATTGACGCTGGCGGTCAGGAACCTGAGGCTGTATTTCCGGGACAGGACCTCGGTTTTTTTCTCGCTCCTTTCCGTTTTCATCATTATTGGGCTGTACGTGCTCTTTTTAGGAGACGTGCTGGCCTCGCAGATTTCGGGGATGGGCGTTGACGCTCGTTTTCTGGTGGACAGTTGGATAGTGGCCGGGCTGATGGCCGTTACATCCGTCACCACTACGCTGGGCGCGCTGGGCATCATGGTGCAGGACAGGGCCAAGGGTGTCATAAAGGATTTCATGGCCGCGCCTATCGGCCGCGCGTCCCTGGGCGGAGGCTATATACTCAGCGCGCTTTTGATAGGAGTGATAATGTCGGCTGTAGCATTGGCGTTCTGCGAGGCTTATATCATGCTCAATGGCGGTGCGCTGCTCTCCTTTCCGGCCCTGCTGGAAGTGCTGGGCATTATGATTTTATCCGTGCTGTCCGGTGGCTCTATGGTCTTTTTCATGGTCACGTTTTTCAGAAGCGAAAACGCCTTCGCTATCGCGAGCACCATCGTGGGCACGCTGATAGGCTTTATAACGGGGATATATATACCCATTGGGAACCTGCCCGACGCCGTTCAGACCGTCATACGTTTCTTCCCGACCTCCCATTCCGCGCTGCTTTTCCGGCAGACCATGATGGAGGTGCCGATGGCATCCGTATTTGCGGGCGCCCCCGCCGGCGCGCAGGACGGCTTTTCTACCCTGATGGGCGTGAAGTTCCAATACGGGGACACGCTGGCCGACCCGTCGCTCAGCGTCTGGGTGCTGGCGGCGACAACCGTCCTCTTCTTCGGGCTGGCCACGCTGAACCTGCGCCGCAAGCGCGACAGATAGAATACATACGGACAGGAGGCTTTATTATGGCCGGTATACAAAGGGAAGAACTGCTCCGATACGTACTTCAGACCGACGAATCCGCGGAAGAAGAGGATATGTTTGAGCTTTTGGTGCACGAAAAGGTGTCGCAGGACGTCAACCACATCCACGTGGACCGCCAGAGCTTTGGCGACCGCATGGCCGACAAACTGGCCGGGTTCGCCGGGAGCTGGAAGTTCATCATCGGGTTCATCGTCGTGCTCCTGAGTTGGATTGCGGTGAACGCTTTTCTGCTGTCCTCGCCGTTCGACCCGTTCCCGTTCATTCTTTTAAACCTGTTTTTGTCCTGCGTTGCGGCGATACAGGCCCCGGTTATCATGATGAGCCAGAACCGGCAGGAGGAAAAGGACAGGCTGCGGGCCAAGAACGATTACAGGGTCAATCTCAAGTCCGAGATTATCATCGAGGACCTGCACCGGAGGCTGGACGCCCTTATGCAAAATCAGGAGCTGATTCTGAAGCGGCTGGACGAGCTGGAGCCGAGAGGATAAAAAGCCGATGGTTTCGGTAATGGTTAGAATGTCGGGAGAGGCCGTATGGAGGAGGATAAGAAACCGGATACGTGGGCCGGGGAAAGGTCGTTGCGTTCATTATACTTTTTTGTTGGGTTTGTGGGGGTTTCTGGATCCCATTCCGGGCATACAGGGGTTGGGATCAGATTTGGGTATTGAACGCAATTGCGAGGCTTTTGAGAGCGTTCTCTCCGATTTGCCCGGTATTCGCCTGTATGAATGCAGCGTACGTCTGGACGGGATGGAGATGAAAGAAGCCTCCGGAATCGTAGCCTATTTAATGAGGCCGAAGAACTGACGGCATTACAGCGATTCGAAGCGGAAGAAGAACGACTTTTTCTGTCTGTCGGCCGGCGCGTACCCTTTCTTCTCTTCAATCTGCTGTACAGAAAAATCGGGGAAGCTGGCCTGCCGGCTGGCTATGCGGTTTTTGTTCGGCGCGCTGGGCGTTTCGCGCCGGCGGAGCTACCGTATCGAGTGAGGCGTAATAAGCTCCGCGAGGGCGTCAGTGTCGGTTACCGGCGCGGCGCAGGCGTGGTTGGCGCACACATAGTATGTCGTTTTGCCGTCCTTTTGCCGGTAGTCGCGGGTGAAGGGGGCGAGCGCGTCCGGTGATTCATCGCCCGTCCGCCGGACCAGCACCGACGAGAAGGGCAGGAAGTGCTCGCGCAGAAACGCGCGGAAGGGTTCGAGCGCAGCGTCGCCCTCTGCGGCGCAGACGATCTCGTTGGATGGGCCGAGCGCGTGCATCAGTGCGCAGAGATAGAAGCCGAAGCCGGCGGGGTAGCTTTTGACCTCGCCGGGGAAGGCTTCCAGTTGTTTTTGGGCCTGCGCCTCCAGCGCGGGGTCGCCGGTCAGCGCGGCCAGACGGACGAGGTTCATTGCAGCCACCGAATTGCCGGAGGGCATGGCGCCGTCGTAGAATTCCTTGGGGCGGAGGATGAGCCGCTCCCCCTCGCTGGCCGAGAGGAAAAACCCGCGCCCGTCATCGTCGGCGAACAGCTCGGCCATGGCGGCGTTTATCTCCAGTGCCCGCGCGAGATGGGCGGGGTCGAAGTCGGCCTCATATAATTCTATCTGCGCCCAGGCGTAAAAGGCGTATTCATCCAGTGTGCCGCTGTGTGCCGCTTCGCCGTCGCGGTAGCGCGTGTACAGCCGCCGGCCGTCCCTTGCCGTCAGGCGCTTTTCGACGAAGGCAGCCGCCCGGTGTGCGGCGTCCAGATACACCTGGTTGCCCAGCACCGCGTGCGCGCGGGCCAGCGCGGCAATCATCAGCGCGTTCCACGCGGTCAGTATCTTGTCGTCAATGTGCAGGCGCGTGCGCCTGGCCCGGTACGCGCGCAGCTTTTCGCACATCTGTTCCGTCCTCTCGTCCTGCGCGGCGAAGTCCGGGGCATCCAGCAGATTGGGTATGTTCTTCCCCTCGAAATTCCCCTGCCCGGTGACGCCGAAGCGCGCGCAGAAGGCCTCGCCGTCCGCTTGGCCCAAAACGTCTATGATTTCGTTTTTATCAAAGACATAGTACTTACCCTCGACGCCCTCGCTGTCCGCGTCCTGCGCGGAATAAAACCCGCCCTCGTCGCCGGTCATCTCCCGCAGCACGAACGCGATAATTTTCTCGGAGACGGCCTTATACAGCGGCTTTTTGGTGATCTGGTACGTCTCCAGATACGCGAGGGTCAGCAGCGCGTTGTCGTAGAGCATCTTTTCAAAGTGGGGCACCAGCCAGCGGTTATCGGTCGAATACCGGGAAAACCCGAAACCGATATGGTCAAATATGCCGCCGCGGTACATCTGTTCCAGCGTTTTTTCGGCCATGAAAAGCGCGTGTGCGTCGCCGGTTGCATGATGATAGCGGAGCAGGAACAGGAGATTATGCGGTGACGGGAACCTGGGCGCGCCGCCGAACCCGCCGTTCACGTCGTCAAAGGACCTGCCGAACAGGGCATATGCGTCTTTGATTTGCCGCTCGCCCGGCATCTCCGCCGCCGCGCCGCCGGTATCCCGGCCGCGGATGGCCTCGGCCACCCGGTCGCCCGATTCGACCAGCGCGGCCCTGTCCCGCTTCCAGCCGTCGGCAACGGTTTTAAGGATGTCCACCAGTCCGGGCATGGAGTAGCGCCGGTGTTTGGGGAAGTAGGTGCCCGCGAAGAACGGTTTTTGGTCGGGGGTCATGATGACGGTCAGCGGCCAGCCGCCCTGTCCGGTGAGCGCCTGGCAGACCGCCATGTACACGGCGTCGATGTCGGGGCGCTCCTCGCGGTCCACCTTGACGGGCACATACTCGCGGTTGAGGATGTCCGCCACCTCGGCGTCCTCGAACGACTCGTGGGCCATCACGTGGCACCAGTGGCAGGTGGAGTACCCGACCGACAAAAACACGGGCTTGTCCTCGTCCCGCGCCTTCTCGAACGCCTCCTCGCCCCACGGATACCAGTCCACCGGGTTATGGGCGTGCTGGAGGAGATAGGGGGATTTTTCATTCGCCAATCTGTTTTCCGATAACATGGAGCGGTACCTCCTGCCTAAGCCATATTTATCTCAATAGTATCTCTATTCAATAATATAAGGATACCATTAATGACGGTTTTATATAAAATCGGTTGGTTTGACCTGACGTTGTTATCCGCGGGGACGGGAATAAAAAAGCCGGTTTACGGCTTGAACATATTGCAAAAAATATCGAAGCGCAAAGGGGTATCATTTTGTGGCGGGGCAAACGACTCCGGTTCCGCGCGTGTCCGCCTTTCCGGGATTGCCGTTTTAATAATCCAGCGTGTTTGCCCATTTGAGCGCGTCAACGTAGAGCTCCATAAATCTGCCCATGCCGATTCCATAGGCTGCGGACAGCCTTTCCACTTTGCTCCATTCCGCCTTTTCGAAGGCCAGAAGATAATCAAGCATTTGGCGCATATCATTATCGGCTCCCAGCAGCGCGTCTTTTACATCTTCGGAAAGCGGCAATTCGGTCAGTATATCTTCCATAGGCCTGTTTAAAAGGATATCGATAAAAGAAAAGATCCCCGCAAAAAAATAACCGGTAGCCTTATCCTTCCTGCCAAGTTCATCGGCCAACAGGGACATAAGCTTCCCGCGGATAAGCGAAAGCTTTATTATCTCGGTGTTTTCGACATCCTGAACATCCTTGATGAGCATCAGCGATATCCATTGATACAATTTACGCGTACCCAAGGCAGCCAATGCCTGCTCTATCGTCTTTATAGCGTACAGCGCGCCTATATATACGGAATTGGCCAGCTTCAGCAGCTTATAGGAAAGGCCCAGGTCACGGCTTATCATATCGGACAGGGCGCGAAAGTCCGGGTCTTCTGAATTGAGTTCGTCGATGATATTGAAAAGCGTCGTGTTCAGCGTTTTTATCTCTTTGGAATTGATCATCCTGGGCTTGCTGAAAAAATAGCCTTGGAAATAATCGTATCCCAATTCGTTGGCCTTACGAAAATCCTCCCTTGTTTCAATTTTTTCCGCTAAAAACTTTATTTTCCCTTTATAATGCTTCAGAAGAGCGATCTGCTTTTTCAAACTCCATCCGGGATATTCGATTTTGATGATATCGGCATATCCAAGCAGCGGCAGGTTGGCCTCGTTCAGAACGAAGTCGTCAAGAGCGATCTGGTAGCCCAGATCCCTGATCCGGGCGCACGCTTCGACGGTTGCCTGCGTCGCCTGTTCGCGTTCCAGTATCTCAACAATCACCTTATCCTTTGGCAAGAGCAAGGGTATCTCGCTGTCGATAAGATTCTTGGAAAAATTGATGAATGCTTTGGCACCGTTGGTCAGGTTATCCAGCCCGACGACCAAAAAGGAGTTGTAGAGGACCTCGGTGGTTGCCAGATCATCATCGACGCCGTCAAAGCTGTTCACGCTGCTTTTCCTGTACAGCAGTTCGTAACCGTATATCCGCATGTTACGGCTAAAGATAGGTTGCCGGGCGATATATACATCCATAACAGCTGTCCGTTCCGCCGCGCCATTGCGGCATAAATCTTTTATGGTGCAGTCGTGTCTGGCAGACACATAATTACCATTCAAGATAGTTATCGTTAGATTTTCTTTTTAAATTAAGGATATCACCGTGCTCATTTACTGTATAAACAGTTACAGTGAAGCTTTGAAAAGTACGGTGCTGCGCAATCATGAGTATATGGTTTTCCCACATCACTTCCCGCCGTTCTGGAATTTCCGGCCCGCTTTATCCATATAGAGCGCAACTATGAATCCCGCGGCGCCGCACAGCAGGCAGAGCAGCAGCTCGCCGATACCGCCGGGGTAGCTCAGCGGGACGACGGCCAGCGTCGACGCGATGACGAACCCGAGTATGATGTGGAAAACGAGGGTGTAGTGCTTGTTGAAAAGATAGTTGATGCCCCGCGCCGAAAGCAGCACGAGAAGGAACACGCCCGCGAACATGGGCACGATGACCTCCAGGGAAAAGGCGGCGATGCCGGTGACCATGGGCTGGTACAGCCCGAGGTAGATGAGCAGGGACGACGAGTTCAGCCCCGGCACGACCAGGCTCAGGCCCCACAAAAGCCCGCACACGAAGAACCACCAGATGTTGGGCTTTACGGTGATGGCCGTGCCGTACTGCACCCAGACCAGTATGGCAAGTATCACGACCATGCTGATGAAAAGCGCCGCCTGCGCGCTCCGGGGATGGCCGTCCCGCCCCGCTTCCTTGAAAAGCGAGGGGAGCATGCCCGCGATAAGCCCGATGAACAGCCAGACGGTGAGGGTGGCGGACGCCGTAAACAGCCATTCCACCAGCCACGCAAGCCCCACGAACCCGAGCACCCAGCCGATGAGCACGGGGAGCAGCATCACCGCGTGCGTTTTGAACGTGCGGAAAGGATGCGCCAGGAGTGCCATCATGGGCTGGTAGATGCCGAAGACCACGCAGAGCACCCCGCCGCTGATGCCGGGAAGGATGGCGCACATGCCAATGAGCGCCCCCTGCAGGACGCGCAGGAGCCAGCGGGCGGGAGAGGCGGCCTTTTGTTTGGACTGGATTTCTTCCACTTACACAGATCACCTTGAAAATCACAGGTTTATCGGACAAAAGATGCGTCCAAACCATTATACGGTGCGGGCGGCCTCCCGTCAATGCGGGCATGGCGGCATTAAAAGAGGAAAAGCGGCCTGGCGCCGCGAATTATCCATTGGGGCATCGCGGCCGTCAGGGAAATATACTGAAAATGGGAGCGCAGATATGCGGGGGGAAAGATAACACAAAATTTATAAAACATATTGACGGATATGCGGTTTTTGTCGTATCATTCTACATTGATTCCAACGAAAGGTCGTGAGGTTAGGGTTGGAGAAAAGGCTGAAATTATACGGCTTTAACAACCTCACCAAAACACTCAGCTTCAACATCTACGATGTTTGTTATGCCAGGAGTGAGCGGGACCAGAAGGATTTTATAGAGTATATAGACGAGCAGTACAACGCTGAAAGGCTGACGCGAATACTGTGTACCGTCACCGAGATGATAGGCGCGAGCGTGCTCAACATCTCCAAGCAGGACTACGACCCGCAGGGCGCGAGCGTCACGCTGCTCATCTCCGAGGAGCCTATGCCCGAGGACAAAATAGACGTGTCCTGCAACCGCGGGCAGTATGCCGGGCTGCCGATGGCGGAGGCAATAGTCGGGCACCTGGACAAGAGCCACGTCACCGTCCACACCTACCCCGAATACCACCCCGACAACGCCATCGCGACCTTCCGGGTAGACATCGACGTATCCACCTGCGGGAAGATATCGCCGCTCAACGCCCTGAATTTCCTCATCTCGAGCTTCGATTCGGACATCATCACCATAGATTACCGCGTACGCGGGTTCACACGGGATGTCGGCGGGAAGAAGTGCTTTATCGACCACGAGATCACATCCATTCAGGACTATATCAACGGCGATACGCTGACCCGGTACGAAGCCGTGGACGTGAACGTCCGCCAGTCCAACATATTCCACACGAAGATGCTGCTTAAGGAAATCGATCTGGACGAATACCTTTTCAACATCAACGCGGACGATTTGCCGCCGGAGGAGCGGCTGGCCATCATCGACAGCCTGAAACGAGAAATGATAGAGATATACAGCGGCGCTAACATTTTTTAGATGCAGAGGGAAAAATGGAGCTGTGGTTTACGGAAAATCATACTGACAACGCGCGGTTTTCGATAAAGGTGGAAAAACGGCTGTATTCGGGAAAGAGCGATTTTCAGCGGATAGACGTGTTCGAGTCCGCGGATTTCGGGCGGTTTTTCACGCTGGACGGCTATCTGATGCTCACCGAAAAGGACGAGTTCATCTACCACGAGATGATCGTCCACGTTCCTATGGCGACCGCACCGGGCGTGAAGACGGTGCTGGTGATCGGGGGCGGGGACGGGGGCACGGTGCGCGAGCTGACGCGCGACCCTTCCGTCCAAAAGAGAGACATGGTGGAGATAGACAGGCTTGTGGTGGACGTATGCAGGGAATTCTTCCCTGTTACCGCATGCAGGCTGGACGACCCGCGTGTCACCCTGTTTTTCGAGGACGGGCTGGCGTTCGTTGCGCAAAAGGAGCGCGCGTACGACCTTATTATCGTGGACTCCACCGACCCCATCGGTCCGGGCGAGGGGCTGTTTACAGGCGCGTTCTATAAAAGCTGCTATAAGGCGCTCAAGCCGGGCGGCATACTCGTGAATCAGCACGAGAGCCCGTATTACGAAGGCGACGCGCGGGCCATGAAGCGCGCGCACCGCCGCATACGCGAGGTTTTCCCCGTCTGCCGGGTGTATCAGGCGCACATCCCCACCTACCCGTCCGGGCACTGGCTGTTCGGGTTCGCGTCCAAGGCGGCCGATCCGGTCGCGGATCTGGACGCCGGCGCGTGGAACGCGCTGGGGCTGAAAACGAAATATTACAATACCGACCTCCACAGGGGCGCGTTCGCCCTCCCCAACTATGTGCTTACTATGCTCGAGCACGCGGACGAATGAAGCGGCAGGATAAAAGGCGGCATGTGCCGTCTTTTTTTTGTGCTCCAAAGCGGTGACACACCCAAGCTTTTGGCGCATAGACTTTCAGTAGCCGGGACAGCAACGCGGGAGAGGGTGTGCGCCATGGAGGAGAGCAAGCGGATCGCTTTTTTGGTACGGGAAGGGCTGGACGGGCTGGCCGACGCGGCGATGGAAAGTCTGGAAGGCTTATATGACCTGCGCAAAATAAGGGTCACAGAGCCGCAGCATATCGATGCCGGGCTGGAGTGGGCGGATATCTGCTGGTTTGAGATCTGCGACGATATCGTCGCGTACGCGAGCAGGCAGCCCCGGGCAGCGGACAAACGGCTGGTATGCAGGCTACACGGGTTCGAGGCGTTCACCGACCAGCCCGCGAAGGTCAACTGGGAAACGGTGGACCTCGTTTTGTTCACGGCGGGACACGTGCAGGCGCTGTGCGTCGAGAAATTCGGGCTGGATGTGGCGCGGACCGCCGTCCTGTCCCTGGGCATCGACGTGGAAAAATACGCGTATAAGGAGCGCGCGCACGGCCGCGACGTGGCCTGCGCCGGGACGCCGGGGTACGGCAGGGAGGCCATGCTCCTGATCCACGCCTTCAAGGCCATGCACGACCGGGTTCCCGAGCTCCGGCTCCATCTCGCCGGCCTGTTCCGGGACGAGCGGGACATCCTGTACTTTAAGCAGATGACAAAGGAATGGGGGCTTTCAGAGGCCGTCTTTTTCGACGGGTGGCAGGAAGACCTCGACGTCTGGCTTAATGACAAGGACTATTACCTCTGCACCAGCCTTTTCGAGGCGCAGTGTACCGCCGTTATGGAGGCCATGGCCAAGGGCATCAAGCCCCTGATACACAACTTCGTGGGCGCGCGGACGCTGTTTCCGTCCGAACTGGTGTTCAACACGATGGAGGAGGCAGCGGACATGCTGGCCGGGCCTTATGAATCCAAGGCCTACAGGGCTTTTATCCAAGCGCGGTACGGGCGGGAGGAAACGGTAAGGCGCACCCGCGAGCTGGTCCGAAGGCTGGCGGAAGCGGGTCCCAAGGCGCCGCTGGTCAGCATCGTGATGGCGGTGCATAACGGCGGGCGGTACGTGGGCGATGCGGTCGGGAGCATACTCGCGCAGACGTATGCGAATCTTGAGGTCATCGTGGTCAACGACGGCTCGACGGACAACACCGCCGACGCGGTCCGGGCTTTCGGCGACCCGCGCGTGCGCCTCATCCGGCGTGAAAAACGCGGGCTGCAGGACGCGCTTTGCTTCGCTATAGGGCTGGCAGGCGGCAAATATATCGCGCGGGTGGACAGCGACGCCGCGCTTGCGCCCGAGTACATCGCGTCCTGCGTCGAGGCGATGGCCATAGACAGTGCGCTCGACTTCGTATACACCGACTTTGCTACCATAAACGCCGGGGGGGAGGTCATAGGGGAGATACGGTTCAAGGATTATGAAACGCCAAAAAACCTTGTCACCGACGTCTTTACCTCGTTCTCGTCGGTGATACCCGAGGCATGCTTCTGGAAGCGGGAGTACATCCGGCGGGCGAGGCCGGGCCTGCCCTTTTATATCGAGAACGTGCTGGAATGCCGGATGGGGCACATCAAGGCCCCGTTGTACTGTTTCCGCCAGCACGAGCAAGGCGGCGCGGCCGACGCCGAGCGCCTTAAGGAAGTGCTGGGGGAGCGCGTACGGGCGATAGATCTGCTCATCAAAAAGTACTTTATACAGATGGACATCAACGGGGAGTTCAGGAAGGACCGGCGCGGGCAAATAGCGCTGTACGCAAAGTATTTCACGCTCCTTGCAAAGCCCTATAAGAACGCGGGCAAGGCCGTGGTGGACCTGTTCCTCTCCGAAGCGGCGTTCTGGCAGGCGCTGGCCGGGGACGCGGACCCGAGCGACGGAGCCATACTGAACCGGAGCATTCTGCTCCTGTCCGCCGACGACCCTGCCCGGCAGAACGCGGAAAGGGTACAGACAAACATGCGGCTCCTTCAAAAGGGACTTGAGGAGAACGGCGCCTTCTGCCAGACCGCGGCGTTCGGCTACGTGCCGGAGCTGCTGGTAAACATGCGTACCCTGATGCACGAATGGGGAGCGGCGGCGGAGGCGCTGGCCGGCAGGGACAACGCGTTTTTGTTCATGGTCTACGCCATGCAGAAACAACTCGAGAAAAAGCTGGAGGCCCGGCTTCGGACGAGTTATGTCGGCGTCATCGCGTGTCAGGACGTCATCGCGGTCCACGCCGCCGATAACGTGCTTCTCCGGTTGGAAACGGACGTCCCGGTTACGCTGACGCTGCACGGGCGGTTCGCCGACGAGAGCGTGCATCAGGGGCTGGTCAACGCCGAAAGCGCGGCTTATGCGTTTTTTGTGGAGTACGAGCGGTCGGCCTACGCGCGGGCGGACACAATAGTGGCGGCCAACCGAAGGATAGCGCGGCACGTCGCGGAAACGGCGGGGGAGCGCTCGGGAGAGAAGACCGTTCTGGTGTACGACGCCGTGGACGACGTGCAGTTTTCTCCGGAGGAAAACCCGGAGCCGCCGGGGGGCAACGTCATACTCGTGCCCCTGCGGATGGCGGTAAAGAGCGGCGTGCCGGAAGCCGTGCAGGCGGCCGCCGTCATGCGCGGCATGGGCTTTGAGGATTTTTTGATGGTCGTTGCGGGAGACGGGCCGGACAGGAAGGCCGTCGAGAGCCTCATAGAGCAGGAAGGGCTGCGCGGGTACGTGCGGCTCCCCGGCAAGGGCGGGCAGGAGCGCACGCCCGAACTGTACCGCTCGGCAAGGGCGGTGGCGGTGCCGGCCCCCGAAGGCGGTCCCGCCGCAGCCGTGGAATACCTGCCGGCGCTGGAGGCGATGGCCTGCGGCCGTGTGGTGGTGGCCACCGACGCGGGGGAGCTTTCGGAGATCATCGACGACGGCCGGACGGGGCTGCTGGTGCCGCCCGGCGACCCGGACGCGCTGGCCGCAGCCCTTATCCGGGTGCTGCGCATGGAGCACGGTCAATACCGGGAGCTGGCGGCCAACGCCCGCGCCCGCGTCCACAACCGCCACGGCTGTCTGGGCCATGCGCAGAGGCTGATCGGCGTGTTCGACGCCTGCTGGCGTAAGCGCGCGCTGGGGGACGGTCAGGGCTGACGCCGAAAGGGCATGTGCATGGAGCTTGCCGGGAGCGGGTTCCATTTTTTTGGGGGCCGAGCGTATTGTTGTACGCGCGAAAATAGAATAATATAAAAAGTAACAGGAACACATACAGGAGCAAAGACATGACGGAGAAAATACTGCGGGAAATGGCGGCGTATTTCGGGGAGGACGTGCGCAGGATAAACCACGCCGTGAAGGTGTTCGGCTTCGCGCAGGCCATAGGGCGGCTGGAAGGCCTGCCCGAAGACGTCCAGCTTGCGCTGGAGCTGGCCGCCATACTGCACGACATCGGCATCCATGAGGCTGAGAAAAAGCACGGTTCCACCGCCGGCCCCTATCAGGAGTTGGAGGGGCCGCCCATAGCCGAGACTATCTTGAAGCGGTGCGGCGCGGATGCGGCGCTCATTCCGCGGGTGCTGGAACTGGTGGGGAGCCACCACAGCTACGGCAGGATAGACGGGCTGGATTTCCAGATACTCGTGGAGGCGGATTTCATCGTGAATATCTTTGAGGACAGCATGCGCGGCGCACCGGTCAGGCAGATCATCGAAAAGTATTTCAAGACCGAGACCGGGAAGCGGCTGGCGCTTTCCATGTACCCGGCATGAAGATACTGGTGGACGCCGACGCCTGCCCGGTCAGGGAGGAAGTCGTGCGGCTGGCCCGGCCGCTGGGCATGGAGGTTGTGCTGGTAGCCGACACCAGCCATTTGCTGGCTGACGGATACAGTACCGTGGTCACGGTGGACAAGGGCCGCGACACCGCGGACGTGGCCCTGGCCAACATGGCAGGGCGCGGCGACATCGTGGTGACGCAGGACTACGGCGTGGCTGCCATGGCGCTGGCTAAGGGCGCGCGGGCGCTGGACCAGAACGGGCTTATATTCGACGACGGGAACATCGGCGGACTGCTTGAAAAAAGGCACGCGGCGCAGCGCCGCAGGCGGGGCGGGGGACGGCTGAAAGGCCCGCCCAAGCGCACGACCGCCGACGACGCGCGTTTCACGGACGCGCTGGCCGGAATGCTGCGCGAAAGGGAAGGGAACACGTGAAAATGCGAAGGGGAATCAGGATATTGCTGGGCGTAATTATCGCCGTCGCACTGATAGCGGGAGGGTTTTATCTGTTCCTGACGTCGGGGATGGACCAGACCGCGAATCTGATGATCGGCGATGCGGATGCGGCCGGGATTGCCGACGGCACCTACGAGGGCGCGTACGACGGCGCACGCTGGTCCAACAGCGTCCGCGTGACCGTAAAGGACGGAAAGATAACGGACATCAAGGTCGTGAAAACGCCGACGTTCAGCAAACAGGAAACGATAGACCGGCTTACGGAGCGCGTAATGGAAGCGCAATCCACCGGGGTGGACGTGGTGTCCGGAGCGACGCTGGACAGCAAGGCTATACTGAAGGCCGTGGAAAACGCGCTCAAAAACGCGGGGTAAAAACAGGAGGAACCTATGGGAGAGTTTATGTTCGGCGTACCGGCGGCCGAAGTGATGCAAAAGCGGGTGTCGGTACGGACGTATACGGATCGGCCGGTGCCGGCGGAAGCCCGCGAGCGCATCCGGGCGTACATGGAAACTTTGACCGGCCCGTTTGCAGTAAAGCCGCGCTTTGCGCTGCTGGACAGGGAAGAGGAGGACGCCCGGCTGGGGACATACGGCGTCATCAGAGGCGCGCGGCTGTACGCCGCGGCGGCGGTCAAAAGCGACGCGGAACGGGCCATGGAGCAGCTGGGGTACGCGTTTGAAAAGCTTATTTGCTTCGCTACCGCGCTGGGGCTGGGGACCTGCTGGCTGGCGGGTTCGCTGAACCGGAGCGCCTTCTCCCGGGCGATGCGACTTGAGCCCGACGAAATCCTGCCGGTCGTGTCGCCCATAGGTTATCCGAAAAAGTCGCGCTCGGTGGTGGAGGTCGTCATGAAGCCCTCCGGACGGGAGAACCGGGTGCGCAGGGACTGGGCGGAGCTTTTCTTCGACGACGGCTTCGCGCGTCCGCTGGATAAGGCTGAATCGGGCGCCCTCGCTTCCGTGCTGGAGATGGTCCGCATCGCTCCCTCGGCCTCCAACCGGCAGCCGTGGCGTCTTGTAAAAACCGAAGGCGCCGTGCATTTTTACCTGCGCCGCGCCCGGGGGTATAAGAACGTTATGGGGTTTGACATGCAGAAGATCGACATGGGGATCGCCATGTTCCACTTCGAGTGCTGCGCGCGCGAAGCGGGCCTTGACGGGCGCTGGGAAACGGCCGAGCCCGGCCTTGCGGTTCCGGAGGGAACGGAATATATCGTCACGTGGTCCGGGGGCGTCGGATGAAAAAAGAGATTGTGTGCTTCGCCAATTCGAATATGACCTTCGGCAGGTGCTTTGCGGGGAAGGACCTTGAGGACAAGTTTTGGGTCCGGATCGTGGGGTCAAGGCCCGAGGGCGCCCTCACGCTGCGGGAAGAGTGCCTGCGCGAGCGCGCGTGCGACTGCGCCAACTGCGCGCCCGCCATCCCCGGCCCGCTGGACGTGATAAGCATGGAACTGGGCGCGCCCTCGGTCAACGGGCACCGGAAGGAAAACCGGCTGTACGTCCCGCGATGGGAGCTTTCGGGCGTGCTGAACACGGATTTCATCGAGGACTTTTTCGATGACCCGGTGGGCGGCCTGTGGGTGGACGGGTATGATTCGGAGATGGGGAAAAACGATATCGTGCCGGTTACTGAGCTGCCGGGCATACGCAATTCGCTGTTCCTCATCGAAGCGGAGTGGCTGGTGCTGAATGTGCGCTTCGAGGGCGAGGAGTTCAACAAGCAGAAAAAGCGCGTCCGGGGCGTGTTTTCCTACCGGTCGCGGACGTACGATATCATGGTCACAGACGCTGCCGTCGAGGAAAAGTACCTCGCGCTTCCCGAGGGACGCCACGTTTACGGGGAGAACCGGCGCATAGCGCTCTGCATCGCGCTGGACGCCCGGCCGGAGGAGGGCGGCGTGCCCTTCAGCGAAAGAAAAAGCGACGGCGGCCTGAAAAAGAACATCGTCGGCGTCATGGAATTCGGGAGCACGCTGGGACAGACGCCGCCCGGAAGGGCCGTCGTATAAACAACGCATAACAAAAGCGAATGAGGTTCATGGATGAAAGTCGCAATCATGGATTTTGACGGAACGGTGTTCGATTCGGCGCCCTTTTGGGAAAAGACGCTTAAAGATTATCTTGCGGAACGCGGCGTCACGCCGCCGCCGGGGCTGCTGGGCATGACAAAGACGCTGGGCATCCCTAAAACGACCCGTATGTTCGTCGAACGGTTCGGGCTTGCCGAAACCCCTGAGGAGATAATGAGGGATTGGCACGAGGTGGTTCGGGAGAATTACCGTTATCATATACCGCTGCGCGGCGGTGCCCTTGAATATATGCGGGCGCTTAAGGACCGGGGGCTGCACGTCTGCATGGCGACAGCCAATGAGCGCCCGTTTTTGGAACCGGCGCTGGAGCGCACCGGCATAGCGCCGCTTTTGGAGATGGTCGTGACCATCGGCGACGTGAAGGCGGACAAGAACAGCCCCAAAATATTCATGTACTGCGCCGAACACTTCGGCGCGCGGCCGGACGAGTGCGTGGTTTTCGACGATTCGTACATGACGGCGGAGGTCTGCAAAAAGGCCGGGTTCCGTGTGATAGGCGTGGACGACGGCGTTTGCACGGATGATTATGAAAAGATGCGGCCGTACTGCGATAAATACATCTTTTCCTTTAGTGAGTTGCTGGAGGAGGAATCACTGGGGCTCGCGTTTTAGCGTTTTTGTCCTGTCCCCATGCATTTCTTGACATCGCCTGCTTGCGTGTATATATTCAAGGCAAGGGCGTTCAGAATACTGAATAATGCACGAGGCAAAATGTCCGAAAAAGTATTGCCAAACAGCATATATATAAGACATAATAAGACCACATATAAACACGGGTCAGGCGGCGGGATGGGAGCGTTGCCCGCCGCGGTTCCGCCGGCAGGCCAGACCGGACGGCAGGAGCACTCGTTTCTAAGGATGCTTGAAAACCCTACAAAAAACAATACACAGGAGGGTATTACGATGGCAAAGTACATTCTGGGTATCGACTGCGGCCTTACCAACTCCAAGGCAGTTCTGTTCACGCTGGAAGGCAAAGAGCTGGGTTCCGCGAGCCGCCATTTCGAGGTGAGCAGCCCCAAGCCCGGCTACGTGCAGGCCGACCCGAACCAGCTCTGGGAGAACACGGCGGACTGTATCAGGGAAGTGCTGGAAAAGACGGGCGCGGACTCGGCGGAGATCGGTGCCATCGGGGCGACCGGGTTCGGAAACGGCGCGTTTTTCCTCAAGGCGGACGGCTCGCCCGCGTACCCGGCGTTCGGCTCCAACGACGGACGCGCCGTGGACCTTGCCGGGAAGCTCAGCAGGGAAAAAGGCGACGACATCTACAGGATCACCTATTCGCTGACCGGGAGCCATCGCCCGCTGACGCTGGCGCTGTGGCTCAAGCAGAACGAGCCGGAAGCGTACGCCTCCATAGACTGGCTGTGCCAGTGCAAGGACTACATCAACTACCGCCTGACCGGAGTGCGCATGACCGAGCGCAACGACGTATCCGGCGCCGGATACCTCGACTTCGAGACCGGCGAGTACAGCAAGGAGCTTTTCGAAGTCTACGGTGTTCCCGAATTGTATGACAAGGTGGCTCCGCTGGCCGAATTCAGCCATTCCATCGTCGGCACCGTAAGCGCGGAAACGGCAAAGCGCACCGGGCTGAAGGAAGGCACGCCGGTGGGCGCGGGCATGATGGATATTGCGGCCTGCTGCATCGGCTGCGGCGTGGTGGACGAAAGGTATGCCTGTGCCATCGTGGGGACCTGGTCCATCAATGAGGTCATCACCGACCGTCCGATCGAGAACATGCTGGTCCTGCAGTATTTCGACCTCCCCGGCAAGCTTCTCGCGTGCAACGGAGGCGCGACTTCGGCGACAAACCTCGAGTGGTTCGCAACCGAGTTCGGCGCGGGTGCGGCGCTGGAAGCCAAGGAGCGCGGCATCTCCAAGTACGACGTCATCACCGAAAAGGCCGCGTCCATACCGGCCGGCGGGACGTCCGTGCTGTATCTGCCCTTCATAGGCAACCCGAATGTGCACCCGCGGGGCCGCGCGGGATTTTCCAACATAACCTACGGACATACGTTCGCGGACATGGCCCGAGCGCTGTTCGAGGGTATCACGTTTGACCACAAGCAATATATCGACAGCATCCGCGACCGCGGCGTCACCATCCCCGCAACGCGGCTGGCCGGCGGCGGCGCCAAGAGCCCGTTCTGGTCCCAGATGTTCGCGGACGTGCTCGATATGCCCGTCGAGGTCGTGTCGGTAAACGAGCTGGGAGCATTGGGCACCGCAATCGCCGCTGCGCTGGGCGCGGGGCTGTACAAGGATTACGACGAGGCGCTCTCAAAGGCGGTCGAGGTCAAGCAGACGTTCCACCCCATCCCCGAGAACGCCAAGGCTTATGCGAAGCGCTATCAAAGCTGGCTCGCGCTGGTCGATACCATGAAGGCCGGCTGGGACAAGGGCAACATAGAACTGGTCTAAAACCGTAACTGCTATATCAAAAAGGGCGGCTGCTGCGTACGCAGCGGCCCTTTTGTGTATTCAGGGGGTGTTTCCGGGACAGGTGTGGTGTATAATGGGCTAAGAACAGGGGAGCGGCGGAAGGAAGCAGCGTTCCGGCTGCCCGTGAGCGAAAAGACGCCGCGATGCGAGGGGATATTTCGGGGAGGCCGCAGACCCCAAGGCCCTTCGGGATATACAGAGAAGCGCCATGAATAGGCGCAGGACCCTCTCCTGCTGACTGGCTGAGGTGATGGCTTGATACGGATAGAAAGCGGCTCGGAGAAGCATACGCATACCGTCGGCGTGCGGCTGGGACAGGCCGCACCGCCGGGGACTTTCATCGCGCTGTACGGGGATCTGGGCGCGGGCAAGAGCGTGCTGGCGCGCGGCGTCGCGCGGGGGCTGGGCGTGGAGCGCGCGGTGCAGAGCCCGACATTTACGTTGCTGAATGTCTACGAGGAGGGGCGGCTGCCCCTTTATCATTTTGACGTGTACCGGCTGGAGTCCGGCGAGGAACTGGAGGCGCTGGGATACGAGGAAAGCTTCTATGGCCCGGGCGTGACCGTGATGGAATGGCCGCAGCGCGTGGAGTACCTCCTGCCCGCGCACAGGCTGGACGTCTTTATCCAAGCCGGGGACGGGCCGGAAAAGCGTGTGCTCCGGCTGATGCCGCACGGCGCGGCCGCCGAGCGGATGGCAAGGGAGGTCTGCCCATGAACATGCTGGCGCTGGAAACATCGGGGCCGGTGGCCGGCGTTGCGCTTTTCCGGGACGCGCACCTGGTGTTCGAGGAATATCTTGATAATAAGCTGACGCATTCGCAGGTCCTCATGCCCATGGTAGAACGGGGGCTGACGGCCGCCGGGATGCGGGCCGAAGACGTGGACTGCTTCTCCTGCGCCGTGGGGCCGGGGTCGTTTACCGGCGTGCGCATCGGCGTCGCTACAGTAAAGGCGCTGGCCTACGGTTTATCCAAGCCGGTGCTGGGCGTTAATACGCTGGACGCGCTCGCATACAATGTTATAGCGCACCGGGGACATATCCTGGCCGCGATGGACGCGCGGTGCGCGCAGGTATACGCGGCCGAATACGTGTCGGACGGGCAAAGGCTGGAGCGCGCCGGGGAATACCGCGCGGCGCCGGTGGAAGCGTGTCTGGCCGGCCTGCCCGAGGGCGACGTGCTGATAGTCGGGGACGGCGCGCAGAGCTACCGGGAAATGTGGGAAACGGACGTGCGCGTACGGCTGGGACCGGCGCATCTGATGCGGCAGCGGGCCTCGTCGGTGGGAGCATGCGCACTGGCGATGCTGGACGCGGGCGTGCGGCCGCAGGACCCCTTCTCACTTGAGCCGGTGTATCTCCGCCTGCCGCAGGCCGAACGCGAATACCGGAGGCGGCTGAAGGAGCAAAGCAAATGATGGAGTGCGTGATACGCCCGCTGGGCAACAGGGACCTCGATGCGCTGGAGGCGCTGGAGCGCGAGTGCTTCGACCTGCCGTGGTCGCGCCACGCGTTCCAGAGCGAGCTGAAAAACCGCTGCGCGCATTACATCGTCGCAGAGCAGGACGGGGAGATCGTCGGCTACGCGGGGATGTGGGTGGTCATCGACGAGGCGCATATCACCAACGTGGCCGTCGGCCCGGAGCACAGGCGGCTGGGGTACGGGCGCAGGCTGATGCGCGCGCTGATGCGCCGCGCGGCCGACAGCGGCGTGCAGGTGATGACGCTGGAGGTCCGCAAAAGCAACAAAGCCGCGCAGGAACTGTATGCGCGCCTCGGCTTTGAGCCTTGCGGCATCCGCAAAAAGTACTATTCCAACAACGGCGAGGACGCCGTGCTGATGTGGAACCGGTCGCTCGCGGAGGCGCTGGACGCCGACGACGCGCGGATTGCGCCGGCCCTGCCCGATGGTATATAATATACTGGCATGTATACGGAACCGGATGGGATGATTGTCGATATGTTCATGGACGCCGGCGGGCTGCAAGTGCATTACGAGGTGTGCGGCGAGGGCAAAAACGTGCTCATGCTGCACGGCTGGGGCGGCCGCATAGGCAGCTTTGCCCCGGTCATTTCAGGGCTTTCTCAATACTGCCGCGTCATAGCGCTGGATTTCCCGGGCTTCGGGGAGACGCCTCCGCCGCCCGAACCGTGGTCGGTCACCGAATACACCGGACTGGTCGTCGAGTTCATCCGCCGGCTGGGGATAGAGGGGTGCGATATCGTCGCCCATTCCTTCGGCGGGCGGGTGGCCATCATGCTCGCTTCCGGGCACCCCGAGCTGGTATCCAGGCTGGTGCTGGTGGACGCGGCGGGCATACGCCCCAAACGCACGCTGAAATACCACTTTAAAGTCAGGATGTTCAAGCTGGGGAAGCGCGTGACGCGCAGCCGGGCCTGCATGCGCCTGCTGGGTCCCATAGGCCGGGCGCTGGAGAAAAAGCAGAAATTGGCCGGCTCGGAGGATTACCGCGCGCTTAGCGAGGACATGAAGCGCACCTTCGTCCGGGTGGTCAATCAGGACCTCAGGCCGCTTCTTCCCCAAATCAAGGCCCCGACGCTGCTGGTATGGGGGGATCAGGACGCAGACGCCCCGCTGTACATGGGACGGATCATGGAGAAGGAAATACCCGACGCGGGCCTGGTCGTGTTCGAGGGCGCGGGACATTTCAGCTATCTGGACAGATTCGACCAGTTCATGCGCGTGCTCCGCAGCTTGGGAGGGGGCAAGTGATGTCGTCGCTTTTCATGGCCCTCATGCTCGTATTGAACGGGCTTTTTGTGGATGTGGATCCCGCTCCGGTTCGTGCATTTGCTGGCAGCTGGAGAGCTATCAGAACAGGATGTATCTCCGGGCGCTCCGGCGCAACCTGCGCACCGCCCTTTTGCCGGTGTTGACAGCCGGCGCGGTTGCAGCCGTCCTGACTGTGGCGATATGGCTTATGCCGGGCTACGCGTTTTTGGCGCCGCTGATGGCCTTTGCCTGTACGCTGGCAGCAGGCCTTTTCGTTGCTTTGCTGAACGCAGTGCGCAAGCAGAAAAAACCGCTTGTTTACACCGCGCGCGTCAAGCGCCTGCTGGTGTGCGTCGCGCTGGTGTGCGCGCTGTATGACTTGGGCGTGTGGGCCGTGCTGGGCGATATAAACGCGCCGTTCGCCGCTCAGGCCGCGCTGGCGGCCGGGATAGCGCTCGTGCCGCTGTTCGTTTTTGTGGCCGCGCTTATCGCGTATCCCTTGGAAGCGATGCTCAGGCGCAGGTACTTCAACGAGGCGAAAAACAAGCTGGCTGCGGCCGGGCATATTATCAAGATAGGAGTCACCGGGAGCTACGGCAAGACCAGCGCCAAGTACATGCTGGGGACCATACTCGGTCAGCGCTTTAAAACGCTGATAACGCCGCAGAGTTACAACACCCCCATGGGCGTTTCCAGGGTGATACGGGAAAACGACCTTGGAGCGTACGAGGTCTTTGTGTGCGAGATGGGCGCGCGGTATACCGGGGACATCAAAGAGCTGTGCGAGTTGGTGTCGCCGAAGTACGGCATCATCACTTCGGTGGGGAAGCAGCACCTGGAAACGTTCCGCACGCTGGATGCCGTTATAGCCACCAAATACGAGGTTATCGAGGCGCTGCCCGATGACGGCTGCGCGTTCTTTCCGGCCGATAACGAGATATGCCTCGCGCTGTATGACCGGACCGAAAAGCCCAAGGCCCTTTTCGGGTTCGACGGGCAGGGACGCAGGCTGGACATGGCGGTGGAGGAATACCAGACCGGGCCGGAGGGCAGCACGTTCGTGCTGATAGGCGGCGACGGGCGACGCGTGTCCTGCAGGACCCGACTGCTGGGGCGGCACAACATACAGAACGTGCTGGGTGCGGCCTGCGTCGCGCAGCGGTTGGGCATGACGCTGGAAGAGATAGCAACGGGCATCGGGCAGATAGAGCCGGTGGAGCACAGGCTCCAGCTTATCAGGGGCGCGGGCGGCGTGCTGGTCATAGACGACGCGTTCAACGCGAATCCCGAGGGCGCGCAGGCGGCGCTTGATGTCCTTTCGTCCTTTGCGGGCGGGAAGAAGATCATCGTCACGCCCGGGATGGTCGAGCTGGGGCGGGAGGAAGAAGCCTTGAACCGCGCGTTCGGGCGCAGCATGGCGGCCTGCGTGGACGAGGCGATTTTAGTGGGGAGCGCGGCGCGCACGGCGATACTGACCGAGGGCCTGAAAGAGGCCGGCTTCGACGCGGCGCACATCCACGCGGTGCCCGACCTGAGCGGCGCGACCGAGATCATCGGGCGCATCGCGCGGTCCGGGGACGTGGTTCTGTTTGAAAACGACCTGCCCGACAACTACGACGGCTGAGGTCGGGCGGAAAGTTACATAAGGGGGACGTTGTATGAAACGCAACATGGCCGTGGTGTTCGGCGGCAAGTCCGTGGAACATGACATATCCATAATCACCGGGCAACAGCTGATGGACAATGCGGACCCGGCGAAATACGAGATTGTGCCGATATACATCTCGCGGGATGGCAAATGGTTCACCGGGGCAAAGCTGCGCGACGTGAAATTCATGCAGGACTTCGACGCGGCAGACAAATCGATAAAGCGGGTGTACATCTCCCCCGAGGCCGGGACGCGCGCGCTGATGGAGGCCCAAGGCGGCCGCTTCTCCGCCCCCAAGGCGGTGTGCACGCTGGACGTCGCCATACTGGCCATGCACGGCATGCACGGGGAGGACGGCACGCTGCAGGGGCTATTCGAGCTCGCGAACATACCGTATTCCAGCCCGGGGGTCCTCGGTTCGGCGGTGGGCATGGATAAGATCGTCATGAAGGCCGTGTTCAGGGGCTGCGGGCTGCCGGTACTGGATGACGTTCACTTTACGCGCAGCCAGTGGCAAAGCGGGCCCGACGCCATTATCGGGCGCATCGAGGAGAAGCTCAGGTATCCTCTGTTCGTCAAGCCCGCCAACCTCGGCTCGAGCATCGGCATCTCCAGGGCGACCGACCGCGACAGCCTCAAGCTGGCCATCGAGGTGGCCATACGCTACGATCGGCGTGTTTTGGTCGAGCAGGGCGTGGAGTCCATCATGGAGATAAACTGCTCCTGCCTGGGGTTTGACGACGACGTGCGCACGTCGGTCTGCGAGCAGCCGGTCAGTTGGGAGGAGTTCCTGACGTTCGACCAAAAATACAGGCAAAACTCAAACATGGCGGGCATGGAGTCCATGGCCCGGCGCATCCCCGCACCCATCCCCGACGCGCTGCGCGACCAGATACAGGCTTTTTCCGTGGAAGTTTTCAAAGCGTTGGATTGTAAGGGAGTCGTGCGCATAGACTTTATTGTCGATACCGCGGCAGGAAAGACCTACGTCAACGAGATAAACACCATACCCGGATCCTTTGCGTTCTATCTGTGGGAGCCGGAGGGCATCCCTTATCCCAGGCTCATAGAGAAATTGGATGAGATCGCCTGCAAGGCCAGCGCGGAAAAGGAGCGCAACTCCTACGCGTTCGACTCCGCGGTGCTCAGGGAGCTGGCCAAAGGCGCCAAGACAGGCAAATAGTTCCGCTGATGGCAAACGTATCCTTTACAAAACGCCGTGTATGGCATAATATAATGCCAAACAACGATTATAATGGGGAGGATAGATATGAGTTATAATGCGAACGGGGACGTTACCAAAGCGACGCTGGCGTACATACCTATTGTTGGAATAATCCTTTTCATCATCGAGAAGGAGGACAATTATGTCCGCTATCACGCCATGCAGTCCATACTTTGGATGGCGGTCGGGGTCATAATCAGCATACTGCTGATGATACTTACCGCGATCTTTGTGACACCGGCCATTTACGGGTACGGTTTCTACACCGGGCTGGGCTTTATCGGCATCATCAGCTGGATACTCTGGCTGGCCTACATCGCCGTCATCATCTACTCGATGCTCAAGGCGTACAAGGCGCGTGGCACAAGCTCCCGGTTATCGGCGACATGGCCATGCGGATCGTGAATAAGTAAGCCGTGGAAGCAAACTTGATATTGGGCATAAGCGCGGGGTTCAGGCCCCGCGCTTTTTTTGTGTGCCAAAGCATAAGCGCAGCGCTTGCGCAAACGCATGTTTTATTCTAAAATGGTATTTGTGTAAATAAAAGGACAAAAAGGAGAGGGCGCATGACTCGTATCGCCATGCAGAACCCCATCGTCGAGATAGACGGCGACGAAATGACGCGCATCCTGTGGAGGATGATAAAGGAACGGCTGCTGGAGCCGCACATCCAGCTGAACACGGAATACTACGACCTTGGCCTCGAGCACCGGGACGCGACCAACGACAGGGTCACCGTCGACGCCGCACTGGCCATCAAAAAGCACGGCGTGGGCGTGAAGTGCGCGACCATCACCCCCAACGCCCAGCGCATGCGGGAATACAGCCTCAAAGAGATGTACAAAAGCCCCAACGGCACTCTGCGGGCCATTCTGGACGGCACGGTGTTCCGGGCGCCCATCCTCGCCAAGGGTATAAACCCCTGCGTGGGCAACTGGAAAAAGCCCATCACCATCGCGCGCCACGCCTACGGCGACGTGTACAGGAACACCGAGCTGCGGGTGGAAGAGCCGGGCAAGGCCGAGCTTGTTTTCACCGGCGCTGGCGGCATCGAAAAGCGCCTGGAGATTTTTACGTTTGAGGGGCCGGGCGTGCTGCAGGGGATATACAATCTCGATTCGTCCATCATCAGTTTCGCGCGCGCCTGCTTCAACTACGCGCTGGACATGGGACAGGACCTCTGGTTCGGGACCAAGGACACGATATCAAAGACCTACGACCAGCATTTCAAGGCCGTTTTTGAGGACATATACGAAAAGGAATACAGGGAGCGTTTCCAGGCGGCGGGCATCGAATATTTCTATACGCTCATCGACGACGCGGTGGCCCGCGTGATGCGCTCGGAGGGCGGCTTTATATGGGCGCTGAAAAACTACGACGGCGACGTGATGTCGGATATGGTGGCTACGGCGTTCGGCTCGCTCGCGATGATGACGTCGGTGCTGGTGTCCCCGGAGGGGCACTACGAGTTTGAGGCGGCGCATGGCACCGTGACCCGGCACTACTATAAGCACCTCAAGGGGGAAAAGACCTCCACCAACTGCATGGCCACGCTGTTCGCGTGGACCGGCGCGCTGAAAAAGCGCGCGCAGATGGATGGGAACGACGCGCTCGCGGCCTTTGCGCAAAAGCTGGAGTCCGTTTCGGTGCAGGTGATAGAGGAAGGCACGATGACGCGCGATCTTGCTCTGCTGAGCACGGTGGAAAACAAGCATATTGTGGACACGGAAGGCTTCATCGAAGCGATAGCAAACAGGATCTGACGGAGGTATTCAATGGGCTATTACAGCGATTGGGTCGAGCTTGCCAAATCCCAGGATACGAAGGAAAAGCACGAGGCGTTCTGGAAGGAGTATTACGACACGGAAAAGGCTGCGTACGAAGCGATACTGGAAAGCCCGAACGAACCGCTTTCAGGCACGTACGCTGCGCTGTCCGACCAGCTTAATATGACGCGGACGGTGTTCGCGGGCTTTCTGGATGGCATCAATACAAGCCTGAAAAAAGAATACGACATCGACAGCCTCAAGAGCAACAGCCGGGTCACGCTGGACGTTGACCTCGAAAAGCTCTATTTCAACATGCTGGACGCCAGGGCAGACTGGCTGTACACGCTCCCCCAGTGGGACGGCATACTCAGCGCCGAGCGCCGCGCGGAGATAGAGCGCGAGTGGAAGCAGAGCAAGACTGCGGTGAGCACCAAGGTCGGCCGCAACATGCCCTGTCCCTGCGGCAGCGGGAAAAAGTACAAAAAGTGCTGCGGGGCGGGCGCGTAAACGGACGCGGAAACGACGAAGCAACCGCTGTAAAGCATAAGCGGTTGCTTTTGCATTGTATTGAAATATTCCATTTGTTCCCGTATGATTAGAACAGGTTTTTTTATTATGCTTGGAGGGAAACGCATGCCCCGCACCCAACAGGAGAACATACGCAATTTTTGCATCATCGCGCATATAGACCACGGTAAGTCCACGCTGGCCGACCGCATACTCGAGTTGACCGGCGTGCTCAGCGAGCGGGACCGGCAGGACCAGTTTCTGGACGCCATGGAGCTTGAGAAGGAGCGCGGCATCACCATAAAATCCAAGCCCGTACACATGGCCTACACGCATGAGGGTAAAGAATACGTCCTCAACCTCATAGACACGCCGGGACACGTCGATTTCACCTACGAGGTATCACGCTCGCTCGCGGCCTGCGAGGGGGCTGTGCTGGTGGTGGACGCCACGCAGGGCATCGAGGCGCAAACGCTCGCGAACACCTATCTGGCGCTGGATAACAACCTTGAGATATTGCCGGTCATCAACAAGATAGATCTGCCCAGCGCGGACGTGGAGTACGTGCGAAAAGAAATCGAGGACGTCATCGGCCTGGACGGAGCGCAGGCCCCGGCCATATCGGCCAAGGCGGGCATCGGTATAGAGGCCGTGCTGCAGCAGATCGTGTCCGTCATCCCGCCGCCGCAGGGGGACAGCCAGGCGCCGCTGCGCGCGCTGATATTCGATTCGGTGTACGACAACTACAAGGGCGCGCTGTGCTATGTGCGGGTCAAGGAGGGCACGGTGGAGCCGGGGATGCAGATACGTTTCATGGCGACCGGCCGGACGTCGGAGGTGACAGAGGTGGGCGTGTTCACGCCGGCGGCCACGCCGGTAAAAAGGCTGACCGCCGGGGAGGTCGGGTACGTCGCGGCCAGCATCAAGAACGTGCGCGACACCCGCGTGGGGGACACCATAACCGGGGCGCAGCGCCCGGCCGAGACCCCGCTGCCGGGGTACAAGGCCATCCAGCCCATGGTGTTCTGCGGCATCTACCCGGCCGACGGCGCGAAGTACGACGTGTTGCGCGATTCGCTGGAAAAGCTCCAACTGAACGACGCGTCGGTGTCGTTTGAGCCCGAGACCTCGCTGGCGCTGGGGTTCGGGTTCCGCTGCGGCTTTCTGGGCCTGCTGCACATGGAGATCATACAGGAGCGGCTGGAGCGGGAGTTCGACCTCGACCTGGTTACCACCGCGCCCAGCGTCATCTACCGCGTGCGTACGACCGGCGGCGAGGAGCGGATGATTGACAACCCTTCAAACCTCCCCGACCCCACGCTGCTCGAGTGCATGGAGGAGCCGATGGTGGAGGCGCAGATCATGTCGCCGTCCGAGTACGTCGGCACCATCATGGAGCTGTGCCAGGAGAAGCGCGGCATCTACCTGGACATGAAATACATCGAAAAGACCCGCGTGCTGATACGCTACCAGATGCCCCTGAACGAGATCATCTACGACTTTTTCGACGCTTTAAAGTCCCGGACCAAGGGCTACGCATCGTTTGACTACGAGTTCATCGACTATTTCCGCTCCGACCTGGTCAAGCTGGACATCCTGCTAAACGGCGAGGTCTGCGACGCGCTCTCCGTCATCGTGCACCGCGACAAGGCCTACGCGCGGGGCCGGGCCATCGCCGAGAAGCTCAAGGAAGTTATACCGCGCCAACAGTTCGAGATACCCATACAGGCGGCCATCGGGTCGAAGATAATCGCCCGCGAGACCGTGAAGGCCGTGCGCAAGGACGTGCTGGCCAAGTGCTACGGCGGGGACATCACGCGCAAGAAAAAGCTCCTCGAAAAGCAGAAGGAGGGTAAGAAGCGCATGCGGAAGGTCGGCTCGGTCGAGGTCCCGTCCGAGGCCTTCATGTCCGTGCTGCGCCTGTGACCATGGACCGGGCCGCACTGTATCTGCATATCCCCTTCTGCGTGCGCAAGTGCGCTTACTGCGATTTTGTTTCCTATGCCGGGCAAGAGGATCGCATGCGGCCCTATGCGGACGCGCTTCTGCGCGAGCTTGCGGGCTGGAGCCGGGAGTACCCCGGCCTTGAAGTTCCTACCATATACATAGGGGGCGGTACGCCGTCCTTGCTGCCCGACGGGTGCGTCGCGCGCATATTGAAGGGCACGCGCGGTTTTTTTCGCGTCGTGCCGGACGCCGAAATAACGCTGGAGGCCAATCCGGGGACGCTGAGCGCCCGAAAACTGGACGAATACGCGACCGCCGGCGTCAACCGGCTGAGCGTTGGCCTGCAGGCCTCGCGGGACGAACTGCTGCGGGCTGTCGGCCGCGCGCACACCGTCCGGGATTTTACCGAGGCGGCATCGCTGGCCCGGGACGCGGGTTTTTGGAACCTCAATGTGGACGTGATGTACGGCCTGCCCGGCCAGACGGTCAGCGACCATTTGGACGCCGTAGAGATGGCGGCCGGAGCCGGCGCGCAGCACGTTTCGGCCTACGCCCTCACGCTGGAGGCGGGCACGCCTCTGGCGGACGCCGTACGCGCGGGAGAAACCGTCCTGCCCGACGAGGACGCGGTCTGGGAAATGGCCGACGCGGGCGCCGCACGGCTGGAGCGGCTGGGGCTGGCGCGGTACGAGATATCCAACTACGCGAGGCCCGGTTTTCATTCGCGCCACAACATGACCTACTGGCGCAACGGACCGTATATCGGGGCGGGAGCGGCGGCTCATTCCTGTATCAGCATGGGGGACGGCGCCGAGCGGCTGGAAAACACGCCCGACATAGACGACTATATCGGCAGGTGCATGGAGGGGGCAAGCCCGGCGGCGGCACGCATAAAAATATCAAAACAGGAGTCCATGTTCGAGACCATGATGCTCGGGCTGCGGACCACGGAAGGCGTGGACATCGAAGCGTTTTCCGAAAGATACGGTGTTTCCGCGGACAATATATATCAGGAACAGCTGGCCCAACTTTTGGAACAGGAAATGATATGTATCCAAAAGGGCAGAATAAAACCGACGGCGCTGGGACTGGATTTCCACAGCCGCGTTGCGCTGCAATTTGTGGAAAAATCAGCTTGACAAAAAAGGTCGCCGGTGATATTTTTATTACATGGGATTAGCACTCTCGGAGTTAGAGTGCTAACAGCACCCGGAGAGGAGGCGTCAGGGTATGGAGCTGGATGACCGGAAAATGCGGCTGTTGAAGGCCATAGTGGATGATTATATCCATACGGCGACGCCGGTTGCTTCCCGCGCTCTCTCGAAACGCCATGATTTTGGGCTGAGTTCTGCGACCATCCGGAACGAGATGTCCGACCTGGAGGAGATGGGCTATCTGGAGCAGCGGCACACGTCGGCCGGGCGTATAACGAAGGCGTACCGGCTGTATGTAGACAGCCTGATGTGCCTGCCCAGACTGTCCGCCTGGTGATTAACGTCATGCGCAAGCTTATTATGCGTCGAGCGCATGGGCGATAGAAAACGTCATACTGCAGACGGCCTGGGCGCTGGGCATGACCGACTATGGCGGTGGTGCTGGCGCCCCAGTACGAGCGCATCACTGTGCGCCACGTGCAGTTGGTCCCGGTCAGCCCCGGGAAGGCGCTTTTGGTGGTAGTTACCGACGTGGGCGTCGTCAGGGACGCGCTTTTGCACGTGCCCGAGGATTTCGGGTCCAAAGAGTTGGAGCGCATATCGCGCATGCTGACCGAGTGGCTTACAAACAAGCCGCCGTCCAGTGCGCAGGAAGTGCTGGCTGCGCTGGTCCGGGAGGACATGGAGCGGGAGCGCGCCGTGTTTGAGACCGTCATGGAGACCATAGACGCGAGCCTGCGCCCGTCCGAGCAGAAGGATGTTGTCCTGAACGGGGCCAACAACATCATAAACTATCCGGAATATAAGAACCCCGACAAGGTGAAATCCTTTTTATCGGTGCTCGAGCACAAGGAGGCGCTTTATAAGGTTCTGTCCGAGGCCACCAAGGTGGAACTGAATATCTCCATCGGCGCGGAGAACCCCCTGGAGGAGCTGAAGGACTGCAGCATCATCACGGCCACCTACCGCGTGGGCAACACGACTTACGGCTCAATGGGCGTCATCGGCCCCACGCGCATGAACTACGCCAAGGCGGTGGCCGTACTGAACCACGTCGGCAAGAGCCTCACCGAGATACTCAAGGCAATCAACGAGGAATGACCGGCAGAATAAACGACGGATGGGTTGATACAAAATGGAGAACAAAAACGACGTGATAAACGAGCAGGAAGAATGTATTGAGGCGGGCGAAGGCGGGACGCCGCCGGAGGACGCGCAGCCGGACACCGGCGAAGGCGCTTCGGAAACCGAACGCAAATGTCAGGAATACCTGGAGCTTGCGCAGCGCGTGCAGGCGGATTTCGAGAACTACAAGCGCCGGAATGCGAACGCGCGCGCCGAAGCGCACCAGCAGGGGTTGTGCGCGGCCGTAGCGGCGTTCCTGCCGGTGATGGACAATCTTGAGCGCGCCGTCGCGGCAGCGGAGGAGGACGGGCAGAACCCGCTCCTGGAAGGCGTGCAGATGGTACATAAGCAGATGCTGGAGGCCCTGCAGGCGCTGGGCGTGGAAGAGATACCGGCGCTGGGAGAGCCTTTTGACCCCAATCTGCACGAGGCGGTGATGCGCGTGGAAGCCGAGTGCCCCGAACAGGCGGGCAGAGTGACCGGCGTGATGCGCAAGGGATACTGCATGGACGGGCGCGTACTGCGCTATGCGATGGTAACGGTGGCGCAGTAGCGCTCATGCAATAAACGACGGAAAGCTTTTCAATCTCATAATGGTAGCAGGAGGACTTATATATGGGAAAAATAATCGGAATTGATCTTGGCACGACCAACTCGTGCGTAGCGGTGATGGAAGGCGGTGAGCCGGTGGTCATCCCCAACGCGGAAGGCGGGCGCACCACCCCTTCGGTGGTCGCGTTCTCCAAGACCGGCGAACGTCTGGTGGGGCAGGTCGCCAAGCGGCAGGCCATCACCAACCCGGAGCACACCGTGCTCTCCATAAGCGCGACATGGGCACCGCGAGAAAGGTTGACATAGAAGGAAAATCTTACTCGCCGCAGGAGATATCCGCGATGATGCCAAAGCTCAAGGCCGACGCGGAAGCCTACCTCGGCGAACCGGTGACGCAGGCCGTCATTACGGTCCCCGCGTATTTCTCGGACGCGCAGCGGCAGGCGACCAGTGACGCCGGCAAGATAGCCGGACTGGAGGTCCTGCGTATTATTAACGAGCCTACGGCGGCGGCGCTGGCCTACGGCCTTGACAAGGAATCCAACCAGAAGATACTGGTCTATGACCTGGGGCGGCACGTTCGACGTGTCCATCCTCGAACTGGGCGACGGCGTGTTCGAAGTGCTGTTGCCACGCAGGGCAACAACCGGCTGGGCGGCGACGATTTTGATGAGCGCATCATACAATATCTGTGTGACGAGTTTAAAAAGTCGAACGGCATCGACCTTCGCAACGACAAGATGGCCATGCAGCGGCTGAAGGAAGCGGCGAAAAGGCGAAAATAGACCTCTCAGGCCTGACCACGGCCAGCATCAACCTGCCGTTCCTGACGGCAGACGCCTCCGGCCCGAGGCACCTCGACATCACGCTGACCCGAGCGAAGTTCGAGGAAATGACGGCCGACCTCGTCGAAAAGACGGTGGAACCGACCATGAACGCGCTCAGGGACGCCGGGCTGAAGCCCGACGGCATCCACCGCGTGATACTGGTCGGCGGCTCGACGCGCATACCCGCCGTGCAGGAGGCCGTCAAGCGCATCACCGGTAAGGACCCGTACAAGGGCATCAACCCGGACGAGTGCGTGGCGCTGGGCGCGGCCATACAGCCGGCGTGCTGGGCGGCGAGGTCAAGGACATATTGCTGCTGGACGTCACACCGCTCTCGCTGGGCATCGAAACGCTGGGCGGCGTGTTCACCAAGCTCATCGAGCGGAACACGACCATCCCGACCAAGAAGAGCCAGGTGTTCTCAACGGCGGCGGACGGCCAGACCAGCGTCGAGGTGCACGTCCTGCAGGGCGAGCGCGAGATGGCTTCGGCAACAAGACGCTGGGGGCGCTTCCACCTTACGGGCATAGCGCCCGCGCCGCGGGGCATCCGCAGATCGAGGTCACGTTCGACATCGACGCAACGGCATCGTGCGCACGTTTCGGCCAAGGACCTCGCGACCGGCAACGAGCAGAAGGTGACCATCACCGCGTCCACCAATCTGACAGAGGAGGAGATCCAGCGCTCTATCCGCGAGGCCGGAACAGTTCGCGCAGGAGGACAAAAAGCGCAAGGAGGAGGCCGAAACCAGGAACCAGGCCGAATCTCTGGTGTACCAGACCGAAAAGAGCCTCAAGGAGATGGGCGATAAGGTGGACGCCGCCGACAGGCAGCGCATCGAGGATAAGCTGGCCGCGCTGAAGAAGGCCCTGGAGGGCACGGACATGGAGGCCGTCAAGAGGGCGACAGAGGAAACGTCCACGGTGTCCTACGAGGTGTTCGGGCAAGGTCTACCAGCAGGAGGCGGCAGCCGCGCAGGGCGCGGGCGCGTCCGCGAGACCGCAGCCCGGCGCCGATGCAGGCCGGCGACCCCAACGTGGTGGACACGCCGACTATGAGGTCGTAACGACGATAAGAACAAACAGTAACGGCTGAATATAAATTACGTCGCAAAAAGGCAAAGCACCGGAGCGTGCTTTGGCTTTTGCAGGGAATCGAGGCGGTGTAACCTTGGCGAAGCAGGATTACTACGGTGCTCGGCGTCAGCAGGACGCGTCCGAGGCCGACATCAAAAAGGCATACTGGCAAAAGGCCAAGGCGTATCATCCCGACATCAATCCGGGGGACGAGGTGGCCGAGCACAAGTTCGAGGAAGTGAACGAGCCTACGAGGCTGAGCGACGCCGAGAAGCGCCGGATGTACGACCGCTACGGCCACGCCGCGTTCGAGGGACCCAACGGCGCCGGGGCGGGCCACAGCGGCTTTGGGGGCTTCGGCGGGTTCGAGGACGTGTTCGACTCTATCTTTGGCGGCGGGATTTTCGGAAACCGGAGCGGGCGTCAGCGGACCGGCCCGGTGCCCGGGCGCGACCTGCGCTACGACCTGACTCTTGAGTTTGAGGAGGCAGCCTTCGGCGTCAGGCGCGAGATCGAGTTCCAGCGGGTGGAACACTGCGAGGCCTGCCACGGCTCGGGCGCGAAGGAGGGTACCGAACCGGTCCGCTGCGCCCACTGCAACGGCACGGGACAGGTGCAGTCCACCCAGAACACGGTGTTCGGCCGGTTCGTGAACGTCACCGAGTGCCCCGTCTGCGGCGGAGAGGGAAAGATAATCAAGGACAAGTGCTCCGGGTGCGGGGGCACCGGGCGCGTGCGCAAGAAGCGCGCCATCTCCATCAGCGTACCCGCGGGCATCGACGACGGGCAGGTCCTCTCCCTTGCGGGGGAGGGCGAAGCCGGCACCCGGGGCGGGCCGCCGGGCGACCTGCGCGTGGTCATCCACGTGAAACCGCACAAGCTGTTTAAACGTCAAGACTATGATTTATTCTACGAGCTGCCCATCTCCTACGCGCAGGCGGCGCTGGGCGCCGAGATAGAGCTGGCGACGCTGGAGGAGAAGATACGCTATAAGATACCCGAGGGCACCCAGACCGCGACCACGTTCCGCATCAAGGGCAAGGGCATCAAGCGGCTGAACCAAAGCGGCCACGGCGACCTGTACGTGCAGGTGCACGTGCAGGTGCCCACCAAGCTCAATGATGAGCAGAGGCAGGCGCTGGAGCGGTTCGAGGAACTGATGCGGAGCGGCAAGGGCGAGAAAAAGCAGAAGGGCAAGGACAAGAAGCTGTTCGACAAGGTAAAGGACGCGTTCAACGGGTGACGCGGGAGCAAGAAAAAAGGCTGCGGGGCGGGATACGGATGGATTATCTTGAGGTGGCGGTGTACACGACCACCGAAGCGGGCGACGCGGTATCCGAGGTCCTCATGGAGGCCGGTGCGGGGGGCGTTTCGGTCGAGGACGCCGGGGACATCGCGCGCAACCAGCGCCCGGATAACGACTGGGACTATATCGATCCCGACATATTCAGCGAGCTTCACGGCGAGGTGCGCGTTATTTGCTATCTTCCCCGCGACGAAGCGCTGCGGGGGCGCCTGGAGCAGATAAAAAACCGCATGGAGGACCTCCTCGCACTGTCCGGTGACGACTGGGACGTGGGGAGCGGGCGCATAGCCACCCGGGTCGTACGGACCCAGGACTGGGAAAACGCGTGGAAAAAATATTATACCTCGGTCAAGGTAGGGGAACGGATCGTTATCGTACCCACCTGGGAGCATTACCAGCCGGAGAGCGGGGAGATCGTTATAAATTTAGACCCCGGTATGGCCTTCGGCACGGGCACGCACGAAACGACCGGCATGTGCATGCGCATGCTGGAAAAGGCCGTGAAGAAGGGCGACACCATGCTGGACGTCGGGTGCGGGACCGGCATCCTCTCGCTCTGCGGCGTGCGGCTGGGCGCGGACAGCGCCATCGCCATAGACCGCGACCCCGTCGCGGTCCGCGTGTGTAAAGAAAACGTTGCGTTGAACCGTCTTAAAAAGAGAATAAGGGTCGTTCAGGGCGACTTGCTGGACAAGCCCTACCCGCCGGCCGACCTTCTGACGGTGAACATCGTGGCCGAC
>JAXGQA010000007.1:0-70547 GCA_040766645.1 Christensenellales bacterium
ACGAGATACAGACCGGCATGGGCCGCACCGGCAAGCTGTTCAGCTACGAGCATTTCGGCATCCAGCCCGACATCTTCACGCTGGCCAAGGCGCTGGGCAACGGCGTCCCCGTCGGCGCGTTTCTGGCCAGGCAGGCGGTGGCCGACGCGTTCAAGCCGGGGGACCACGGCTCGACCTTCGGCGGGAACCCGCTGGCCTGCACCGCCGGGCTGTCGGTGCTGTACGAGCTGTACAACACCGACCTGATGGAGCACGCGGCCCGGACCGGGGCATACTTCAAGCAGGCGCTGACCGAGCTTGGGCAGGAGTTCGCCTTCGTCGCCGAGGTGCGCGGACGGGGCCTGATGCTGGGCATGCAGCTGGACGCCCTGGTAAACGCACGGGAGGTGTCGGCACAGGCGCTGAAAAAGGGCTTCGTGGTCGGCATCGCCGGGAACAACACGCTGCGCTTCACCCCGCCGCTGCTGATACAGCGCGGGCACATCGACGCGCTGATCAAATGCCTGCGCTCGGTCTTTGAAGCGTTTTAGCGGTTTAAATTATCGAAGATACGGAGGGAAAACCAATGCTGCTCGAAAATTATACGGCCAAGGCCCCCTTTACCAACAAGCACCTGCTCTGCCTGCAGGACTATACCGACGACGAGATACTTCAACTCCTCTCCCTCGCGCTCAAGCTGAAAAAGCAGCAGAAGGAGGGCGTGCCGCATAAGCTCTTGGAGGGCAAGGCGCTGGCCATGGTCTTCGCCAAGTCGTCCACGCGCACCCGTGTGTCCTTCGAGGTCGGCATCTTCCAACTGGGGGGCATGGGCCTCTACCTCAACGCGGGCGACATTCAACTGGGCCGCGGGGAGTCCATACGGGACACGGCCGAGACCATCTCCCGCATGGTGGACGGCATCATGATACGGACCTTCGCACAGAGCGACGTGGTCGAGCTTGCCAAACACAGCCGCGTGCCGGTGATAAACGGCCTGACCGACGACTACCATCCCTGTCAGGCGCTGGGCGACCTTCTGACCTTCTACGAGCATAAGGGCGGCTTTGCGGGCAAGAAGCTGGCCTTTATCGGCGACGGCAACAACGTCTGCCACTCGCTGATGATCGCGTGCACCAAGCTGGGGATGAACATATCGGTCGCACACCCTGAGGGCTACGCGCCCGACGAGCTGGTGCAGGAGTTTGCGGCCATGAACGCCGGAAAGACGCACTGCACTGTCGAGGTCGGCACCGACCCGGTCAGCGCGATACGCGGCGCGGACGCCGTATACACCGACGTGTGGGCCAGCATGGGCCAGGAGGGCGAGGCCGAGGCGCGCCGGGCCTTCTTCGAACCGTATCAGATCAACGCCGCGCTGATGGAGCACGCGCAGCCCGACTGCATCTTCATGCACTGCCTGCCCGCGCACGTCGGCGAGGAGGTCACCCGCGACGTGATGTACGGGGCCTGCTCGGTCGTGTTTGAGGAAGCGGAAAACCGCCTGCACGCGCAGAAAGCCGTCATGGCCACGCTGATGAAATGATGAAGAAGATAATGATAAAAAAGGCCGGGCCCAAGGATGCCGGCATCGTGTACGAAATCACGCGGGAGGCCTTCAAAAAGTACGCGCAGGACCTCGAACAGCCGCAGGCGGTGGAAGCGCTGCGCGATACCCGGGACGATATCCTAAGAGACATACGGGAAAAGACGGTCCTCATCGGCTATCTGAACGGACAGCCGGCCGGCAGCGTGCGGTTTGAGGTGATCGGCGACGTTGCCCGCATCACCCGGTTCGGCGTGAAGCTGATGGCGCAGGGCCGCGGCGTGGGCAGCGCGCTCATCGGCGCGGTGGAGACCATGTGCCGCGAGATGGGCCTGAAGGCCATACTGCTGCACACCTCCGCGCGCATGTTCCCGCTGGTGCGGTTTTATTACGGGCAGGGCTTTTTCGTCCACTCCACCACCACCGACCGCGGCTACATTCGCGCGCTGATGGTGCTGGAACTGAACGGCGAAACGGACATCGATTACGCGAAGTATTTGGGGTGAAAACTCTTTAATGTCCAATCTAATAACGCCTCACAAATAGATGCGTACTGTATGATTTGAAATTTCACTAAGCCTTTGTTCTTCTGGATTGTAGCTCCAGTCTGTAATAATTCCTGCATACAGGCGTTTATGATTTCTTTAATTACTTGTTGTGATAAACTATTACTGGGCATTTATTTCCTTCCTCGACAAAAATATTCATTTAACTTTAGTTATTCAGCAAAATGTGACCGTTCACCTATAGAGGTGAACGGTCACACGCAATTCTCGTGGAAATGTTACCGGTTTTCCCCTCAATTCAGCTCGTCCAGCGTCAAATCAAAAGCGGGGGCGAATTCGCGCATGAAGTATTGACCTCGGGTGCGTCCATGGCGTCGATGTCGGCCTTGATGCGCTCCTTCGCGCGCCCAAACTCGCCGTTGCCGGTCCGCAGCTCCTCCACGCACTTGAGGTAGGCGCAGATGCGGTCGGCCGCCTTGACGATGCGCCACTCCTCCTCATAGCCCGTCCTGTCCTCGGTCAGCAGCGGCGCGTAGCTTGCCTGAAGCTCCCCCGGCAGCATGCCCAGCAGCTTTTGGTTTGCGACATGCTCTATTTTTTTATACGCCTTCTGTATCTCGGCGTTGTAATACTTGATGGGCGTGACCAGGTCGCCTGTTATCACCTCGCCCGCCTCGTGGAACACAGCGTACTCCAGTACGCGGCGGATGTCCGCGCTCCCCCCGTACCGTGTATTCTTGACGGTTGCCAGCGCGTGGGCTATCATGGCGACCTGCAGGCTGTGCTCCTGTATGTTCTCCTCGCGCGTGTTGCGCATCAGGCCCCAGCGCTTGATGTATTTCATTTTGGAAAGGTAGGCGAAAAAGCTGCTCATCTAAGGTAGCCCCTCCCGACTTACAGGACGTATTTTTCCATCAGCGGCCTGCGGGCGTCCAGCTCGGCCTTTTTGCCCGCGTATCCGGGCTTGCCCAAAAGCGCGTAGGCCGCGATCTTCCCCTCCTCGACGCCCGGCTGGTCGAACGCGTTGACGCGCAGGAGCTCGCCCGTGAACGCCGTCTGCACCTCGAAATAGTATAAAAGCTGGCCTACCGTGTTGGCGCTTATCTCGGGCAGCCATATGGTCTGGCTGGGGCGGCCGGCCTTGCACAGCGCGTGCTGCGTGGATATCTGCTCGGCCTTCATCAGCTCGGCCAGCGTGTGCCCGCCCAGAAAGCTGATGCCCTCGATGTCGGGGTAGACATTGGGGATATACACGTCCTCGCGGTACTGGTCGGTGCCGATGAAAGTGACCACCTTGTCCTGCGGCCCCTCGGTGAAAAGCTGGAGCTGCGAATGCTGGTCGGTCACGCCCAGCGTCTTGACCGGCGTCTGGCCCGTAAATACTTCGTGCCCGTCGAAGTCGTACCGTTTGCCGAGAGACTCGGCCCACAGCTGGGCGTACCAGTCGGCGATGTATTTGAAGCCGTCGATGTAGGGCATCATTACCGAGATGTTCCGCCCCTTTTGCATGGAGATGACCTGCAGCACCGCCCCCAGGTACGCCGGGTTTTTCCAGACGTCGGGCAGAGAGCAGCGCGCGTCCATCCGCGCGGCGCCCTCCAAAAGGCCCTTGATGTCTATCCCGCACATGGCCGCCGGGAACAGCCCGACCGGGCACAGCTCTGAGAACCGCCCGCCCACACCCTTGGGGATAACGAAGGTCTTGTTGCCCTCGCGCGCGGCCAGCACGTTGAGGTTCCCTTCCCGGGCGTCGGTGGCCATGATAACGTGCTCGCCGGTCCCGCCGGGGTACAGCTCGTGCAGGAGCTGGGTGATTATCATGGCCTGCGCCATGGTCTCGGACGTGGCTCCGGACTTGGAAACGATGTAAAACAGCGTCGTCGCCGGGTCGATAACGTCCAGCAGGGAGCGCATGCGCTCGGGATCCACGTTGTCCTCGACGTAGAACCGCGGCCCGCCGCGCTTTCCGGCCGGCAGCTCGTTGTAATACGCGGGGTTGATGGCGCGGTGCACTGCAATCGGGCCGAGGGCCGACCCGCCGATGCCAAACACCACGAAGCTCTCGAACCGCTCCCGCGCCCACTGTGCGGTCACCATGATGTCCTGCACCACGTCGTCCTGCGAATAGGGCAGATCGCGCCAGGCCATCTCCCTGCGCTTCTCCTCCATGCTTTTCATGGCGCGCTCGGTCAGCGGCGCCATGGCGTCAACTTCCTGCGGGGTTACCCCGTTCTCCCCCAGGACCTCCCTCATCATGTGATTGAAGCAGAACCGAAGACGCGGCTTTCCCTGTAAATCCATCCCCGTTCCCGTCCTTCCTGACATTTTTTGGGCATTATGATTATACCACGCATGCGCGTCCATTTCCCCCGCATACATATCACTGAACCAAAAATTTTCCCCGGAGGTAACTGTCCCGTGCTCGCGAGCATACGAAAGCTGTTAAAGTATCGCGCAGTGCGCATCGGTTTATGCGCCGTCCTTCTTCTCGCGTCCGCCGCCCTGCTCTTTGCCCCGCAGGCGGTTTCGGTGTTCGCGCCCACCCCCTCTGGCGTAGTTTACCCGCCCTTTGGGGACATCGTGGTGGAGGTGCTGGACGGCACGATCCTTAAACCCATCGAGGGAGCAGACGTCATCGTGGTCGAAACGGGCGGCCGCTACAAGACACAGGCCGACGGCAAGACGCCGGTGATACGCGTCCCCATATTTGAAGACCCCGTCTTTTCGGACATTCTGAAAAAGCCCTGGGGCGAAATAACGCTTATCGTCCATAAGAAAGGATATGCGGATTATGTCCTTTTCCATACGCAGATATGGGAAAGCGAACGGAGGCAGGGGCCGCGCGTGCTGCTGTTCGAGACCGGCGACGGCGAGGACGCCCGGCCGTTCGTCATCGTTGAGGGGCCGCAGCGCCTGTGGGTGGAAGAGCTTATCAAAAAATTTATCCCTTAAGGTTTATTCAAATATCTCGCGGAGGCGCGCATAGCACGCGCCCAGCTCCTGGTAGGTCTTATAATTGCTGGAATACACCTCGAGAATGACCGCGCCGGCGAAGCCGAAGCGCTCCAGCCGCTCCCGCAACAGCCGCATATCCAGCTCGCCCTCCCCGGGGAGGCAGGTCTTTATCTTCCCGTCCGCGTCGGTCGCATAGTCGCAGAGATGGACGTTTGCGATCCTTTCCCCCATGTCCTCGATGTACCCTTCCAGCGCGTGCCCGGACAGCACCGCCTGCTTGATGTCCAACGTGAACCACAGGTTGTCGCTTTTTACGTGCTCCAGCAGCCTGTGGGCAAACTGCGTGTGCCTGTATGCGCACCAGAACACGTTCTCCCACGTGAACTTCAGCCCGTACTCCGCCGCCATGTCGCAGAGCGGGGAAACGATGGCGCCCATGTGCGCGTAATCGTGAACCAGCCGCAGGGTCCGCTGGAACGCGGGCGGGCCGTGGAACACGTAGGCCCCGGCGCCCAGCGTCCTGGCAGATTTAAACACCTTCTCCAGCATCCCGCGCGCGTCGGAGCGCTGCCGCTCGTTCATGGAAAAAAGCTGCGGCTCGAACTGCGTGGACATCGCGTGTACCGACTGGACCTTCAGCCCGCATTCTTCGGTGCGCTCCTTCAAAAGCAGCGCGAACTCCGGCTCGTACTCGCAGTAAGTGTCCAGAAACACCTCACAGACCGGGGCGCCCATCCGCGCAATATGCTCCAGCGTGTTTTCGGTATATTCCTTCCCGAAGAAACTTGCCGTCGACACCCCCGTCAGCATAATGCGCGTTCCTTCTGCTGTACGTGCATCCTGCACAGCAGCACGTATACGGCGCTGGAGAGGATGTTCAGCGCGTCGATGATGTCGTCCCGCTCATCGGGGAACGCGCGCGCGGCCGCGCGCTCGGCGGCGCGAACCTCGGCGCGCACGAGGTTGACGTGGGCCATCAGCTCGGTCGTGTCCTGCCCCATGTGCAGATGCCCGCCGGGCGGGTTGTGGGATTTTTGGTGTATCTCCTCCGGGGAAAGTCCCAGCAGGTTAAGCAGCGCCATAGGCTTTTGCAGCGCGTGCTGGCGCATGATTCTGCGCGCGAACCCCTGCAGTTCCCAAAGCGCGCGGCTTATTTCGTCGTCGCCCTGCCTGCGGGCCACCGCCCCGGCCAGCGCGAACGCCGCGTCCACCGTGTCCATGCAACCCCTGAATTCGATAGCCGGGTGGTTCTTGGTGACCATTACGCCATTATACAGGCAGGTTTCCCTCGATGTTTTCTCCATGATTTCGACATACCTCTTTTGATTACGGTTTTTCCCTGCTATTCTACGCGAGGCATCCGCGCCCTGTCAACCGGCCGGCCCCCGTACGAAAACGGGGCATGCGATAAAACATGCCCCTGTCGTTCAGCTCCGTATTCAGTTCGCGGTCTCCTCTGCCAGCACGGGTTCCGCCTTGTCGAAAGCCAGCTTGCCGTCGCGCAGCGTGACCCTGATGCTGTCGCCCAGCTTGAGGTTCCCGGCCAGCAATTCCTCGCTCAGCGCATCCTCCACCTTCTGCTGAATGGCCCTTCTCAAAGGCCGCGCGCCGTATACCGGGTCGAAGCCTTCCTTTGCGAGGAAGTCCACGGCCTCGTCGGACACGGTAATGTGTATGTCCCGCTCCTCCAGCCGCTTGACCACGCTCCTGAGCATCAGTCCGGCGATCTGGCGCGTGTGCTCCTCGTCCAGCGGATGGAACACGATGATGTCGTCCACGCGGTTGAGGAACTCGGGCCTGAACGCCCTTTTCAGCTCCTCCAGGAGCATCTCCCTGGTCCCGTCGAAGGAGGCCTTTTCATCCTGCGTGCCAAAGCCCAGGGCGCGCTTTTTGCCTATCTTGCTCGCTCCTATGTTGGACGTCATGATGACGACGGTATTCTTAAAGTCCACCGTCCTGCCCTTGGCGTCGGTCAGGCGCCCGTCCTCCATGACCTGCAGGAGGATGTTGAACACGTCGGGATGCGCCTTTTCTATTTCATCGAGCAGTATGACCGAGTACGGCCGCCTGCGTATCTTTTCGGTGAGCTGTCCGCCTTCATCGTACCCGACGTATCCGGGCGGGGACCCAACCAGCCGGGACACCGAGTGCTTCTCCATGTACTCGGACATGTCGACGCGCACCATGGCGTTCTCGTCACCGAATATGGCCTCGGCCAAGGCCTTAGAAAGCTCGGTCTTGCCTACGCCGGTCGGGCCCAGGAAGATAAAGGACCCTATCGGGCGCTTGGGGTCTTTCAGCCCCGCGCTCGAGCGCCGTATCGCGCGCGATATCGCGCTCACGGCCTCCTCCTGTCCTATGACCCGGCCGTGAAGGACCTCCTCCAGCTTCAATAGCCGCTGCGATTCGTCCTCGGTGAGCCTGGTCACCGGTATCGATGTCCACATGGACACGATGGCCGCGATGTCTTCCTCCGTCACCTCGCACCGGCGCGAGCGCTCCTCCCATTCGTCCTGCAGCCGCTTCATCTCGTCCTGCACCTGGCGCTCGTCGTCGCGTATGGAAGCCGCGCGCTCAAAATTCTGGTTGGCGATGGCCTCTTCCTTTTCCTTGCGGAGCTTGGCAAGCTTCCCCTCCAGCTCCTTTATGTCGGGCGGGGCCACCAGGCTCCGTATCCGCACCCGCGACGCCGCCTCGTCCATCAGGTCGATGGCCTTGTCGGGCAGGAAACGATCGGAGATGTAACGGTCGGAGAGGTCGACCGCAGCGCGCAGCGCCTCGTCGGTGATGCGCGCCTTGTGGTGCGCCTCGTACCTGTCCCTGAGGCCCTCGAGTATGCGCAGCGTTTCCTCCTTGGTCGGCTCGCCCACCACCACCGGCTGGAACCTTCGCTCCAGCGCGGCGTCCTTTTCGATGTGCTTGCGGTATTCGTCCATGGTGGTCGCGCCTATCACCTGTATTTCGCCGCGGGCCAGCGCCGGCTTTAAAATATTGGCGGCGTCCATCGCGCCCTCGGTCGCGCCCGCGCCAATGATGGTGTGCAGCTCGTCGATGAAGAGGATGACGTTTTTCGCCTTCTTCAGCTCATCCATCGCGGCCTTCACGCGCTCCTCGAACTCGCCGCGGTACTTGGTGCCCGCAATCATCCCCGCGAGGTCCAGCGTGACCACACGCTTGTCCTTCAGGATGTCGGGGATGGTGCCGTCCACGATGCACTGCGCCAGCCCTTCGGCCACGGCCGACTTGCCGACGCCCGGTTCGCCTATCAGCACCGGGTTGTTCTTGGTTCGCCGGCTCAGAATCTGCACGATGCGCTCTATTTCTGTTTTGCGGCCGATGACCGGGTCCAATTCGCCGTCCCGGGCCATCTTGGTCAGGTCCTTGCCGAACTGGTCCAGCGTGGGCGTGTCCGCCTTGCCCCTGGAGGCCGCTTTTTCGTTGCCCTCGTTGCGGGCAGCGCTTGCGACCATCTGCTCAACCGACTGCAGGTGCGCGCCCAGATTCGTAAGTATGCGCACGGCAACGCTGTCGCTTTCGTGTATCAGCGCAAGCAGGAGATGCTCTGTTCCCACGTAGCTGTGCCCAAGGTTCCGGGCCTCGATAAGGCTCAGTTCTATCACTTTCTTGGAGCGCGGCGTGAAATCAAACGAATCGTTGAATTTATAGTCGCCTCTGCCCACCATCCGTTCTATTTGCTCCACGACGCGCTTGCTGTCTATGTTCATCGAGTAGAGCGTCTTGGCGCCCGGGCTGTCCGTAACGGCCAATATCCCCAGAAGCAGGTGCTCGGTCCCCACGTAGTTGTGTCCCAGCGCACGGGCGTGCTCCTGTGCGGAACGCAAGGCTCTCTGCGCTCCCTCCGTAAACTTTTCAAAGAAATTCATTTCGTCACCTCTATTCTATGGTTGGGACTCCGAATACCGCCGGGAGATGTCCCAGCTTCTGGTGAAGCATATCTTCCCGTCGCTCACATACACCTGTATGTGGTCTCCGGCCACGATGCGGCCGGAAATGATGGCCTCGGACAGCGCGTCCTCCACCTTCTGCTGTATCACCCTGCGCATGGGGCGCGCCCCGTACATGGGGTCGTGGCCCATTTTCGCGATGGCGTTTCGCGCCTCGGGCACGATATCCACCCGGATGCCCTGCGCGCCCAGGCGCTTTATCACGCCGGACAGCATCAGGTCAGCAATCTTGCGGGTATGCTCCTCGCCCAGCGGGTGGAACACGATTATTTCGTCCACGCGGTTGAGGAACTCGGGACGGAAGGTCCGCTTCAGCTCCTCCATCAGCATCTCCTTCGCAAGCTCGAAGCTCTCGCCCGAGAACGCGCCTTCCCCGCTCATGCCGAGTATCTCCTGTATCTCCCGGTTGTGCGCGCCTACGTTGGAGGTCATGATAAGCACCGTGTTCTTGAAATCCACCACGCGGCCCTTGGAATCGGTCAGCCGCCCGTCCTCCATGATTTGCAGAAGGATGTTGAACACGTCGGGGTGCGCCTTTTCGATCTCGTCAAACAGGACCACCGAATACGGCTTTCTGCGTACACGCTCGGTGAGCTGCCCACCCTCGTCGTACCCGATATACCCCGGCGGCGCCGACCAGCTTTGCGACCGAGTGCTTCTCCATGTACTCGGACATGTCGATGCGTATCATAGCGTCCTCTTCGCCGAATATGGCCTCGGACAGCGCCTTACTCAGCTCGGTCTTGCCCACCCCGTCGGGCCCAGGAAAATGAACGACCCTATCGGGCGCCTGGGGTCTTTCAGCCCAGCGCTGGCGCGCCGTATAGCCCGTGCAAGCGCGTCCACCGCCTCGTTCTGGCCTATGACGCGTTTGTGCATCGTGTCCTCAAGCAGCATCAGGCGCTTGTTCTCGTCCTCGGTCAGCTTGGTCACCGGGATCGATGTCCACTGCGCCACGATTTCGGCGATGTCCTCAGGCGTAACCTCCGGCCTTTCGCCCTCCTCGCGGCAGTCCTCCATCTGACGTATCTTCTCCTCGATGCCGTGCGCCTCGTCGCGGATGGCGGCCGCCAGCTCGAAATCCTGGTCGTTAACCGCCTGCCGCTTTCGGACGGCGGTCTGCTCAAGTTCGTCCTCCATCTCCTCTATGCAGCAGTCGCGCAAAAAGCTCCTCAAGCGCACGCGCGACGCCGCCTCGTCCATCAGGTCTATGGCCTTGTCCGGCCAGTACCTGTCGTTGATGTATCGCCCCGAAAGCTCGACGGCCGCGTTCAGCGCCTCGTCCAGGAAGGTCACGCCGTGGTGCGCCTCGTAATGCGCGCGCAGGCCCCGCAGTATATCCCGCGTTTCCTCGCGGGTCGGCTCCTCCACCCGGATGGGCTGAAACCGCCGCTCCAGCGCGGCATCCTTTTCCACGTGCTTTCGGTATTCCTCCACCGTGGTCGCGCCGATGATCTGCAGCTCCCCGCGGGCCAGCGCCGGCTTTAAGATGTTGGCGGCGTCCATCGCGCCCTCCGACGCGCCCGCCCCGATGATGGTGTGCAGCTCGTCGATGAAGAGGATAACCGACTTCGCGTTTTTCAGCTCGTCGATGGCCTTTTTCAGGCGCTCCTCAAACTCCCCGCGGAACCTCGATCCGGCCACCATGGCCGCAAGGTCCAGCGTCACCAGCCGTTTCCCCGCCAGCATGCGCGGGACTTTCCCCGCCGCGATGCGCATGGCCAGCGCCTCGACGATGGCTGATTTGCCGACGCCCGGGTCGCCGATGAGCACGGGATTGTTCTTGGTCCGGCGGCTGAGTATCTGCATGATGCGCTCTATCTCGGTTTTTCGCCCGATAACCGGGTCCAGCGCGTTTTCAAGCGCCGCCCGGGTCAGGTCCCGGCTGTATTTGTCAACCGTAGGCGTAGGCTCGGCGCTCAGGGGCCGCGGCGCGTTCTTTTTGCGCCTGTGCCCCACCACCGACTTCTCCACCGAATCGATGTTCACGCCCATGCTCGAAAGTATCCGGGTCACCGCGCAGTCCTGCTCGCTGAGCATGGCCAGCAGGAGGTGTTCCGTATCCACCGATTCGTCGCCCATCATGTCAGCCTGCGCGTAGCTGCTCTCCATGATCCGCCTGGCGCTCTTGGAATACCCGAACGCCGGCGTAAATTTATAGTCCCCGCGCCCGACCAGTTGCTCGATGCCCTGGATCACCCGCTCGCGCGTCACGCTCTCAGACTCAAGCGTACGAGCCACCACCGTATCCTCCACACTCAAAAGACCCAGCAGCACGTGCTCCGTGCCTATATAATTGTACCCAAGCTGCCTTGCCTGTTCCTTGGCCTCTTCCAGTACCTTTTTTGCCCCGCCTGTAAATCTGGCCTGGTCCATCTATTCACACACCTCTGTCGATGCATATTAAGTTCACCGTTAATTCCCGAGGGCCTCGCGGACCACGTCGGCCCGCAGTATGTCGCGCTCCATGGGCGTCAGTACCCTCCCGGCCCGCTTCTGCAGCGACGCGGGCTGCGCCGCTATCAAAAGGCCGTGCAGCCTGACGTGGTCCAGTCCGTCGATAAGCCCCAGGCTCAGCGCCAGTTTGATATCGGACAGCAGCGACATGAACTCCCCGGCCGAAAGATGCCGGGCGTAGCGCGCTATCCCGTAGGAGCGCATAAGCTTATCCTCCATCTCCACGCGCCCGTCGGAGGTCATGTACAGGCTCCGGGCCTCGCGCTCGTCCCGTATTATCTCCTCGGCGCTGCTGATTATCTTCTGCGTTATCTCCGGCTCGGACAGCCCCAGCGTCACCTGATTGGAAAGCTGATAGATGTTGGCCACCGCGTGGCTCCCCTCCCCGTACAGCCCCCGCACGGCCAGCCCGAACTCGCCCGCCGTTTTGATGAGGCCGGCGACGTAGCCGGTCGCCGTCAGGGCGGGCAGGTGCATCATGACCGAGGCCCGCATCCCGGTCCCGATGTTGGTCGGGCAGGCGGTGAGGTATCCCAGCTTTTCGTCGAAGGAGAACTCGACGCCCTTTTGCAGGCTGCGTTCCAGCTCCGCTGTCTTCTCCTCGGCCATCGCGAGCTGAAAGCCGGGCAGTATGCACTGCATGCGCACGTGGTCCTCTTCGTTGAGCATGATGCTCAATTCCTTGTCGAAGCTGACCAGCACCGCGCTCCCCGGCTTGGTGCACAATTGTGGGCTGATGATGTGCTGCTCCACAAGCTCCAGCTTTTCGGCATCGCTTAAATCACTCATCCGATACAGCGACCACGCTCCGCCCGCGGACGCGGCCGCCGTCTGTATACAGTCTGTCAGCTCGGCCGCCTGGTCCGGGACCATCATGCTCGGGAACGGCATGTTTTCAAGGTTGCGCGCCAGCCGGACGCGGCTGGCTATCACGATTTCGTCCTGCGGTCCAGCAGTCTCGAACCAATAGGCCATTTCCACACCTTCCTCGGCTATTCCCCGGCCGGGCCGTTTTTCAGTTCCGCTATCTTGTCGCGCAGCATAGCGGCCAGCTCGTACTTTTCTTCTTCGACGGCAGCTTCCAGCTCGCGCTTCAGCCTGCCTATCTCGCGGTTGCGCTCGTACTCCCCGCTTACGCCGTCGGGTACGGCGCCCGTGTGCTCCAACCGGCCCTGCACGCGGCGCAGCACTGGCTCGAGTTCCTTTGCAAAGTCCCTGTAGCACGTGCCGCAGCCGATAAGCCCGGTTTTTTTAATGGTCTCCAGCGACCGCCCGCACCCGCTGCAGTGGCGCTCAGGCTCGTCGTCGCGCTTGGGCTGCATGCTGAACAGTCCGTTCAGGATGTTGTTTATGGGCGAGGTCGGAAAGCCGACGTTGTATCCGTATTGCGCCGCACACACCGCGCACAGCCGCTGTTCCTTTTTAACGCCGTTGGTTATGGTCGTACGGTATATCGTGGCAGGATTGTGCCTGCACTCTTCACACAGTATCATGCTTTCCCCTCCTTTTGCATGTTCAGTAATTCCAGTATCTGCGATTTGAGACATCGCGCGCGCATGGCATCCCGCATCGACGCCGGCGCCGGGATGGATTTGTCCCGCACGGCCGCCTTCATCAGCCGGGCCTCGCGCGGCGTCACCACCCTGCAGGACGAAAGGGCGTCGATGATCTGGAGCGCCTGCTTCTCATCCAGCGCGTCACCTATCTCCTCGGTGAGCAGGGAATACAGCCTGTCGTCCTTATCCACGTCCAGCCGCACGATGCGGATGAATCCCCCGCCGCCGCGCCGGCTCTGCACCGAGTACCCCCGCTCTATGGTGAAGCGGGTGGACAATACGTAATTTATATGAGACGGCGCGCATTTGAAATACTGCGCCAGTTCATTCCTTTGAAGCTCGAGCGCATCATCATCGTCGGTCATCATGGATTTGATGAACTGCTCAATGCTGTTGCTCAAAGCGGACATGTTCCATCACTCCCGCAGTCCTGACAGTTTTTGACTTTCCTTGACCTTATTATACGCTTTTACTACGGTTTGCACAATCCCTTTGTGCAAAAAAACCGCATACGTTATTCCGCCCGCATATATACAGGTTCACACCAACAGCCGGCCCGCGATCCTTTGGATATTATATCGGATTTCTCCGATGTCCAGCGTGGTATATTCTCCCCTGTTGTAGAGCACCTCTCCGTCCACCATGGTAAGTATGACGTCGGACGCGCCCCCGCTGTACACAAGGTGGTTTCGCATGTCGGTGTCCGGCCAGTAGTGGGGCTTATCCGTGTCCACCAGTATGACGTCGGCGCGCGCGCCGGGTTTCAGCGTCCCGACTTCGCCCTCCAGCCCCAGTGCCCTGGCTCCGGCCTCGGCCGCCATTTTAAGCGCCGTTTCGGCCGGGAGCGCCGCCGCGTCGTGGTAGCGGCCCTTTTGCAGCACGGCCGCGAGGTACATCTCCCGCCACACGTCCAGGCGGTTGTTGCTGGCCGCGCCGTCGGTGCCCAGCGCCACCGTCACGCCGGCGTCCAGCATCTCCTTGACCGGCGCGACGCCGCTTGCAAGAATCAGGTTGCTCCCCGGACAGTGGGCGATGACCGCGCCCTTTTCGGCGATGAGCGCCATGTCCTCTTTTTCCAGCATCACGCCGTGGGCGAGTATGCAGGGCACGTCGAGAAGCCCAAGGTCGAAAAAGTGCCGCGCGGGCGTCTTCCCGTGCGTTTCCTTGCAGGCCTCGTGCTCCCGCTCCGTTTCCGAGATATGGATGTGCAGGCCGCACCCGAGCTTCTGCGCCCGTTCGAGGCTGGCCGACAAGACCTTTGGCGAACAGGTGTACTCGGCGTGGGGCCCCAGTCCCACCTGTATGCGGCCGTTCGCCGCGCCGTTCCAGCGCTTGAAGACCGCTTCGGCGTCGTCTATCCGTCCCTCGTCATCCTCCTGCCCCATCACCGCGCGGTACAGGCTGGCGCGGATGCCGCTCTTTTCCACGGCCTTTGCGATATCGTCCATGAAGAAGTACATCTCCGCGAACGCGGTCACGCCGTTGCTTAGCATCTCGGCGATGCCCAGCAGTGTGCCCCAGTAGATCATGTCGCTGTCGAATCTGGCCTCCAGCGGCCAGATGCGGTCGTTGAGCCATTGGTGCAGGGGCACGTCGTTGGCCACCGAGCGCAAAAGCGTCATGGGGACATGGGTGTGCGCGTTGATGAAGCCGGGCAGCGCCAGCGCCCCGCCCGCGTCTATGGTGTGCTCCGTGGGCGCCTTTTGCGCATGCGCGTCTGCCGGGCCGGCGTAGGCGATGCGGCCATCCTCCACGGCGACACGGCAGCCGGCAATAACGCCCGACGGCGCTCCCGCGTCCAGCAGCGCGCAGTTATCGATAAGCAGGCCTTTCACCGGCGTCACTCCCCCTCGCTGCTCAAAAGATAGGCCTGCTGCGCGTCGGTCAGCGTATCTATTTGTACGCCCAGCGCCTCCAGCTTCATGCGCGCCACCCGCATGTCGATGGATTTGGGCATGTCGTACACGCGGTTTTCAAGCTTTCCTTTGTTTTCGAGCATGTACAGCGTGCCCAGCGTCTGCAGCGCGAAGCTCATGTCCATGATCTCGGCCGGATGCCCGTCGCCCGACGCCAGGTTTACCAGCCGCCCGTCGGCCAGCAGGTTGAGGACGCGGCCATCCTGGAGCGTGTGCCCGCGCACGTTGTCGCGGCGCTCCTCTATCTTCACGCTCATGGCCTCCAGCTCGGCCTTGTTGACCTCGACGTCGAAATGCCCGGCGTTGGCCAGCAGGACCCCGTTCTTCATCTTCTGGTAGTGCCGGCCGCATATCACGTCGCGGCAACCGGTCAGCGTGACGAAGATGTCCCCCAGCGGCGCGGCCTCGTCCATGGAGCACACCGTGAAGCCGTCCATCACCGCCTCTATGGCGCGGACCGGATCCACTTCGGTCACCAGCACGCGCGCGCCCAGCCCGTGGGCCTTGGTGGCCACGCCGCGCCCGCACCAGCCGTACCCGGCCACGACAACAGTCTTCCCGGCGATGGTCAGGTTGGTGGTGCGCATGATTCCGTCCCATACCGATTGGCCGGTGCCGTAGCGGTTGTCGAAAAGGTATTTGCAGTAGGCGTCGTTCACGGCCAGCATCGGGAAGTTCAGCCTGCCCTCCCGCTCGCGCGCCCGCAGGCGCAGCACGCCGGTGGTCGTTTCCTCGCACCCGCCGATGAGATCCTTCGCTTTATCCGCGCACTTCCCGTGCAGCAGATGCACCAGGTCGCCGCCGTCGTCCACGATCAGGTCGGGCCGGCATTCCAGCGCGGCCACCAGGTGCGCCTCGTATTCCTCGGGTGTCGCGCCGTACCACGCGTATACGCTGACGCCGCTCTCGCTCAATGCCGCGGCCACCGCGTCCTGCGTGGAATACGGATTGGAGCCGGTGGCGTGCACCTGTGCCCCGCCCGCATGCAGGACCTGGCAAAGATAGGCGGTCTTGGCCTCAAGATGGACGGATACCGAAACTTTGAGGCCTGCCAGCGGCCTGGTGTCCGACAACTCCCGCTCCAGCCGTCCCAATATGGGCATGTAGCTTTTGACCCAGTCGATCCTGCGCCTGCCCTCGGGCGCCAGCGTGGCGTCTCGTATGATGCTCATTCGTCCTCCTCCATCATATGCCAAAGCGCGCGTCCTTCTGAAGGTCTTTCAGATACCGCGCGAATTCGTCCTTCAGGTCGTCGCGCCTCAGCGCAAACTCGACAGTGGCGCGCAGGAACCCCATCTTGTCCCCCACGTCGTAGCGCGTGCCCTCAAAGATATAGCTGTACATCTCCTGGCTCCGCGCCAGGGCGCGCAGCGCGTCGGTGAGCTGTATCTCGCCGCCCGCGCCCGCCTCGGTCCGCCCAAGGAACTCGAAGACCTCCGGGGTGATGACGTAGCGTCCGAGTATCGCGATGCGCGACGGCGCCTCGTCGGTCGGCGGCTTTTCCACCAGATCGCGCACCCTGGTCAGCCGCCCGTTGTTGTTCGCGCTCTCGCCCGGCTCGATGATGCCGTACTTGCGAACGTCCTCCTGCGGGACCTCCTGAACACCCAGCACGCTGCACCCGACCTTGTCGTAGACGTCAATAAGCTGCCTGAGCGCGGGGGTCTGCGCGCAGACGATATCATCGCCCAGAAGCACGGCAAACGGCTCGTCCCCGATGAACTTGCGCGCACAGTAGATGGCGTGCCCGAGGCCCTTGGGTTCTTTCTGGCGGATGTAGTGGATGTCCACCAGATTGGATATATCCTCAACGAGATTTAAAAGCTCGGTCTTGTGCTTGCTGCGAAGGTCGTATTCAAGCTCCAGCGACTTGTCGAAATGGTCCTCAATGGCGCGCTTGCCGCGCCCGGTTACTATCAGTATGTCCTCTATCCCCGAATCGATGGCCTCTTCGACGATGTACTGAATGGTGGGCTTGTCCACGATGGGAAGCATCTCTTTGGGCTGCGCCTTGGTCGCCGGCAGAAACCGGGTCCCCAGACCGGCCGCGGGTATAATGGCTTTCCTTACCTTCATTTCGCACGCTCCTTTCGATATCTTACATCCATATTATACTATATTTTTGACTTTCGCGGTATCGTTCAGACAGGCCGCCCGTGCACAAAAAAGAACGAAGGCTCAGCCTCCGCTCTCAAGCCGATGGTAAACTACGTTTGCCATCGGTATCTTGCCCCGCCTGTGTTGCGCACGGCCGGCGGGACGCTTTGTTTCGCCTCGATCGTCCTATGTGTCGGACTTTTACCCACATGCCGCTATAAGTCCCCTTAGCTTTTGTGCCCGTATAACGCCTTTTCCCGGGCCGGCTTTTGTCAGTAACCTGAGAGCGGAGGCACAGGCCTCCGCTCATTTTTACGTTATTTGATTCCGGCTCGGCTTACTTGGAGTACAGCTCGGCGATGTCGTAGAACGCCTTGTCCACCAGCTTGCGCTCGGTGACGGCCTTGTCCAGGTCGGCCACGACGATATCGGTGCCCTGAAGCGCGACCATGTTGCCGTAGTTGTCGTTCACGACCAGCTCGCCGGCCTTGATGCCCATCTTGGTGCCCAGTATGCGGTCGAAAGCCGAAGGCGCGCCTCCGCGGACGGTGTGCCCGAGGACCACTGCGCGGGTCTCCAGCCCGGTCTGCTTTTCGATCTTGGAGGCAAGCACCTTGCCGATCTCCTTCTGGAGGAGAATCTTGTTACCGAAAGCGTCCACTTCCACCTCGTCGGACTCGCCCTCCAGCTCGAAGCCCTCGGCGACGGCCACGATGGAATAGCCGCAGCCGCGCTCCTTACGCTTTATCAGCACGTCGCAAATCTCGTCGATGGTCTTGGGAAACTCGGGGATGAGGATGAGGTGCGCGTTGGCCGCGAGGCCCGCCTGAATGGCGATCCAGCCGGTGTGACGCCCCATAATCTCCACCACGAAGCACCGGTTGTGGGACTCGGCTGTGGTGTGCAGGCGGTCAATAAGCTCCATGGCCACGTTGGCGGAAGTATCGAAACCGAACGTGTAGTCGGTGCAGGACAGGTCGTTGTCGATGGTCTTGGGTACGCCGATCATCTTCATGCCCATCTTGGTCAGCTTGTTGGCAACGCCCAGCGTGTCGTCGCCGCCGATGGCCACGATGCCCTCAAGGCCCAGCTTTTCCATGGTCGCGCGGACCTTCTCGGGGCCGTTCTCGATCTTCATGACGTTGGTGCGTGAGGACTTCAGGATGGTGCCGCCCCTGGTCTGAATGCCCTCGACATCGTCCAGCGTGAGCCAGCGGCCCTCGCCGGTGATGGCGCCCTTCCAGCCCTGATACAGGCCGTAGACCTCGATGCCGGCTTTAACGCACTGCTCGACAACGCCGCGGATAACGGCGTTGAGGCCGGGGCAGTCGCCGCCCCCTGTCAAAATACCGATCTTCCTCATACTTGTTGCCTCCTTGATACACATTTGATATATCATTCAATCTCCTTGGAACCCGGCGGTCGCCCGGCCGGAGATCACTCGCCGATTATCTTTATCAGGACGCGCTTGGGCCGCATCCCGTCGAACTCGCCGTAGAAAATCTGCTCCCAGGGGCCGAGGTCCAGCCTGCCCCCGGTGACGGCCACCACCACTTCGCGCCCCATGATAGTCCGTTTCAGGTGCGCGTCCGCATTGTCCTCGAACCCGTTATGCGCGTACTGGTCGTACGGCTTCTCGGGCGCGAGCTTTTCCAGCCACCGCTCGAAGTCGAGGTGCAGGCCGCTCTCGTCGTCGTTGATGAACACGCTGGCCGTGATGTGCATGGCGTTGCACAGCAGAAGGCCCTCCCGGACGCCGCTCTCCCTGAGGGCATCCTCCACCTGCGGCGTGATGTTCACAAGCTCCCGCCTCTTCTTTATCTCCATCGTCAGCTCTTTTTTGTAGCTCTTCATCGGCCTGCCCTCCCCAGCCAAATCTGTCCGCTATTATGTTAGCGCATATGCAGGACCTGTGCAAGGAAATCCTGCATGCGCTGCGTTTTCGGATTCATGAGCACGTCCGCCGGCGCCCCCTCCTCCACTATAAGGCCGTCGTCCATGAAGACAACGCGATGGGCCACCTCGCGCGCGAATCCCATCTCATGCGTGACCACGATCATGGTCATGCCGCCATCCGCCAGCGCCTGAATGACCTTCAATACCTCGCCGGTCAGCTCGGGGTCCAGCGCCGACGTCGGCTCGTCGAAGCACAGCACATCCGGCTCCATCGCCAGCGCCCGGGCGATGCCCACGCGCTGCTTCTGCCCGCCCGAAAGCTCGTAGGGGTAGGCATCATACTTGTCGGCAAGGCCGACCTTGTCGAGGAGCGCGCGCGACTTTTCCTCTGCCTCCCGTTTATCCATGCCCAGCACGCGCACCGGCGCAAGCGTAAGGTTTTTGGTCACCGTAAGGTGCGGGAACAGGTTGAAGTCCTGAAACACCATGCCCATCTTGCGGCGGATGGCGCGTATCTCCGGCTCGGGCGCGTAGCGCACGTTGTCTGCGGCGTCGGTGGTGACCATGGTCTTGTCCTCGAAAACGATCTCACCGCCGCTGACGCGCTCCAGGCGCACGATGCACCTAAGGAGCGTGCTCTTTCCCGACCCCGACGGCCCGATTATAGCGAGCACCTCGCCTTCAGACAGTTCGAGGTCGATGCCCCTGAGGACTTCCAGACTATTGAATCTTTTACGCAGGTCTTTCACCCGCAGCATGGTTTTTCCCATATTGTCAGCCCTCATAGTACGCGAAGCGTTTTTCCAGCCGGTTCAAAAGGACGGTGAGCACGAACGTCATCAGCAGGTAAAACACAGCGGCAAACAGGAAAGGGGTGATGGTCAGGGACTTGACAGCGACTCCGTATGCCATGCGCATAACATCCTGCAAAGCTATAACATACACAAGCGCCGTGTCCTTGATGAGCGTTATCACCTCGTTGCTGATGGGAGGCAGCACGCGCCTGAAAGCCTGCGGCAGCACGATGCGCAGCATGGTCTGCGGATAGCTCAGCCCCAGCATTTCGGAGGCCTCGTACTGGCCTCTGCCTATGGACTGTATGCCGCCCCGGAATATCTCACAGAAATACGCGCTGTAATTGAGCACGAACGCGATGACAGCGGCCAGAAATCTGTCCTGAATGGTGATGCCGATGAGGTCCAGGCCAAAATAGATGAACAGTATCTGGAGCATGAGCGGCGTCCCCCGCAACGCCCAGGTATACAGCCATATCAGCCATGAAAGAGGCTTGAACTTCGAGAGCCTCCCCAGCGAAAGCAGAAAGCCGATGGGCAGGGACAGCGCCAATGTGATGGCGAAGAGGCTGAGCGTTATGCCCGATCCCTGCAGCATGTCGGCAATCAGGTTGTCCATTCCCGTTTCCTTCTTTCCGAACATCGAAGGACAAGGCCCGGCCGGTAACGGCCAAGCCTCGTCCCGCCATCTTTTGAACTGTCAGAACCAATCAGCTTCCGTACGTATCGGATACGATGTCCTCACCGAACCACTTTTTGCTGATCTCACCCGCCGTACCGTCGGCGTACACGGCGTCGATCGCTTTCTGCAGCTCGGCCGTGAACGCGTCGTCCGCCTTGCGGACACCTACGCCGAACTGTTCGTCACCGAGGGACGCCTCGATCATGCGGTACTTGTCCGGGAACTGCTGGAAATAATAACCGTATACACAAACGTCGACGGCCACGCAGTCAACGCGTTCGCTGTCCAGATCCAGGAACGCCTTTGCGTTATCCTCGAACTTAACAATCTCGCTGAGGCTGTCCTTGAACTGGGCGTTGGCATCCAAAGCCGCTTCAGCGCTGGAGCCCTGCTGTATGGCCAGCTTTTTGCCGCTGAGGTCCTCAAGCGTCTGGTAGGGGGAATCCTTAAGCACGACCACAACCTGCTTGTTGTCCATATAAGGCTTGGTAAAGTCGATGACTGCAAGGCGCTCCTCGTTGATGGTGCAGCCGTTCCAGATAACGTCTATGGTGCCCTTATTCAGCTCCTGCGTCACCGTCTCCCACACCACCGGCTGGAGCCGGACCTCAACGCCCATGCGCTTGGCTACTTCCCTTGCAAGGTCGATGTCAAAGCCGACGATCTCATTGTTATCGTCCCTGTACCCCATTGGCGGGAAAGAGTCGTCAAGTCCCAGAAAAAAGTACCCCTGCTCCTTGATGCGCGTCCAGGAATCGTCCGCCGCGGCGGTGCCCTGGGGGCTGGCGGAGGCGCAGCCGGCCAGTATCAGCCCTATGGCCATACACACAGCGACCAGAACCGAAATGCTCCGTTTCATAAATAATCCTCCTTGACTCAACAGAATACCTTTGTTAATTATACTTTAATCTGATGAATTAGTAAACTGTCACTGTGGTGAAACGGCAGGCAAAAAAAGGGCGCCCGCCGCATGCGGACGCCCTTTTTTTTGCTCGGTTCAAATGGCTCAGATGTGGATGGCGTGGCCGCCCACCGCGTGCGCGGCTTCCATCATGGACTCCGCGATGGTGGGATGCGCGTGCACCACGCGCGCGACTTCCTCGGCCGTTATCTCCATGTCGATGTAAGCGGCCGCGGCGTGGATCATCTCGGTCACGTGCGGGCCGACCATGTGCACGCCCAGAATCTCGCCGTACTTCTCGTCCGCGACGATCTTCACGAAGCCGGCGGACTCGCCGTACGCGATGGTCTTGCCGTTGGCGGCCAGCGGGAACATGCCCACCTTGACCTTGAAGCCCTTTTCCCTGGCCTGCGCCTCGGTCAGGCCAACACTGGAAACCTCGGGCACCGTGTAGGTGCAGCGGGGCAGGTTGTAGTAGGTGAGCTTCTTGGCGGGCTTGCCCTTGATGACGTCCACCGCCACCAGCGCCTGCGCGCTGGCCACGTGGGCGAGTGCCAGCTTGCCGGTGAGGTCGCCAATTGCGTACACGCCCTTGACGTTGGTCTGCATGTTGTCGTCCACCTCGACGTACTTGCGCTCGGAGAGCTTCACGCCGGTCTTTTCCAGGCCCTCGGAGTTGGGGCGGATGCCGGCCGAGACCAGCATTTTATCGCACTCCAGTACGCTCTGCTTGCCGTCCTTGCTGACCGTGACCTTGATGACGGGGCCGGAGGTGTCGATCTTCTCCAGTTTGGTGCCGGGCAGTATCTTGATGCCGCGGCTCTCGAACGCCTTATGCACCTCGGCGCTGATTGCCTCGTCCTCGTTGGGAAGCACGCGCGGCAGCATCTCGATGACGGTGACGTCGGCGCCGAACGTCTTCCAGATGTTGGAAAACTCCATGCCAATGGCGCCCGCGCCGACCACCACGATTTTGCCGGGGATCTGCGTGAGTTCGAGCGCCTGACGCGAGGTCATGACTCTGTCGCTGACCTCCACGCCTGGGATCATGTTGGGCCGCGAACCCATGGCCAGTATCACGTTTTTGGCTTCAAGTATCTCGCCCTTGGGGTCTACCTTGATTTTTTTAGCGTCCAAAAAAGTAGCCGTGCCGGTAAAAAGCTCGACCCTGTTCTTGCGGATCAATCCCGCGACGCCCCGGCTCAGCTTGGCGCTGACTTCGCGGCTTCTCTTCTGCGCCGCGGCATAATCGCCCTTCACGCTGTTCTGGTCCAGCGTCACGCCGAAATGCGCCGCTTCCTTGACGGTAGCGAGGACCTCCGCATTGCGGGCCAGCGCCTTGGTGGGGATGCATCCCCAGTTGAGACAGGTGCCGCCGAGGTTTTCCTTCTCGACCAGCGCCGTCTTCAGGCCCTGCTGTGCGGCATATATAGCGGCAACATAGCCTCCCGGGCCTCCGCCCACCACAACAACATCAAAATTCGCCATATGCGTCTTTGACCTCCTTGATCATATACCGGCCGCCAAGCCGGCTAAAACCTGAAAGTACGCATGCGTGCCCTTTCTGTCGGACACGCATGCGCTTCCATATCAAGCTTTCGATTCTTAAAGGATAATCTTCATGGGGTCTTCCAGCAAATCCTTCACCCGGGTCAGGAACTTGGCCGCGGGCGCGCCGTCTACGATCCTGTGGTCGAAGGTCAGCGTAATCTTCATTATCGGACGGATAACGATCTCGTCGTTGACCACGACAGGCTGTTTGATAGTCGCGCCGACCGCGAGAATCACGCACTCGGGCGGGTTGATGATGGCCTTGAAGAACTCGATGCCGAACGAACCCAGGTTGGAAATGGTGAACGTGCCGCCGGAGAGGTCGCCGGGCTGCGTCGCGCCGGACTTGACGCGCTCAACCAGCCCCTTAAATTCATCTGCCAGCTGGATAACGCCCTTCTTATCGACATCCTTAAGCACAGGCACCAGGAGGCCCCTGTCGGTGTCCACGGCTATGCCGATGTTGATCTCGTCCATGATGTTGATGGTGTCCCCGTCGCCGGCAAGCTGCGCGTTGATCATCGGATGGTCCTGCAGCGCGCGCGCACAGGCCTTGGCTATCAGTTCGTTGAAGCCGACCTTGATGTCCGCGTTCTCGTTTATCTCCTTGCGCCACGCTATAAGCTTGGTCATGTCTACGCTCACGGTAAGCACAGCGACCGGCTTGGTGACCGTGCTCTCCACCATGCGGGAGCCGATGACCTTGCGGATGCCGGTGTAAGGCACCGTGTTCCTGGCGGCAGGCGCGGCGGCGGGCGCCGCTGCTGCGGGCGCCGCGGCGGGCGCGGCTTCCTTGTACGCAAGGATGTCGGCCTTGGTGATGCGCACGCCCTTGGGCGTGACCTTGGTGTAGTCGATGCCCATTTCCTTGGCGATCTTCCTGGCAAGCGGGGAAATCTTCACCCGGCCGACCGGAGCGGCCTCTGCGGCGGGCGCCGCTGCGGGAGCGGCTGCGGCGGGCGCGGCCTCTTCCTCGGCCGGAGCGGCCGCGGCGGCTCCGCCGCCCGACTCAAGCTCCTTCAAAAGATCGTCAAACTTCTCTCCCGCCTCGCCGACGATGGCGATGGGCGCATAGCACTCCACCACGTCGCCGGGCTGGGCGATTATCTTCAACACGGTACCGCCCTGGTCCGCAGGGATGTCCTGTATGTCTTTATCAGTTTCCGCTCTGAGAGCCATATCGCCGAACTTGATGGAATCGCCTTCCGCAACCAGCCACTCAGAAATAACACCCTCGACCATGTTCACGCCTATTTTAGGCAGCGTCATAAATTTCGCCATGTTATTTCACCCTCATCTCTTCTTATTCAAGCACTTTGCGGATGGCCGCGATAATGGTGTCCTTATTGGGCGCACACAGGGCTTCAAGATGCCTGTTGTACGGCACGGGCACATTCAGGCTGCCGACGCGAAGCGGGGGTGCATCCAGAAGATCGAAGCCGCGCTTGCAAATCTCAGCGATGATCTCGCCGGTGATGCTGCCGCGCTCACAGGCTTCGGTCACGACCACCACGCGGTTGGTCTTGGCGATGGACTCGATAACGGTATCGTAGTCCACGGGCAGGATGGTCCTGAGGTCGACGATCTCCACCGAGATGCCTTCCTTTTCGAGTTCCTTGGCCGCTTCTTCGGATACGTAGCTCATGTAGGAGTATGTCACGATGGTAACGTCCTTGCCCTCGCGCTTGACCGACGCCTTGCCGAAGGGGATGGTGTAATCCTCATCGGGCACCTCGCCCTTGATCTGGTAGCAGCGCTTGTGTTCGAAGAAGATGACCGGGTTGTCGTCCCGGATGGCGCTCTTGAGGAGGCCCTTGACGTCGTACGGCGTGGAAGGTACGCAGACCTTCAGGCCGGGAACGGCCGCAAGCCACGCCTCATGGTTCTGGGAGTGCTGCGCCGCGACGCCGCCGCCCACGCCAAACGGGGAACGGATGACGACGGGCACTTTAGCCTGTCCGCCGAACATGTAAGAGGTCTTGGCGGCGATGTTGACGATCTGGTCCATAGGCAGCGTGATCCAGTCGTTGTACAGGATCTCGACCAGCGGGCGCAGGCCGGAGATGGCGGCGCCGATGCCCAAACCGGTGAACGACGCTTCCGAAATCGGGGTGTCGATGACGCGTTTCGGTCCGAATTCTTTCAAAAGGCCTTTGGAGATTCCAAACGGGTTTCCGCGGAGGGCGACGTCGCAGCCCATGATGATAACGTTCTCATCACGCGTCAACTCTTCCCTCATAGCAGCGGTTATAGCTTCTCTAAGCGTTATTTTCGCCATAGTAATTATCCCCCACTCAAGAAATTAAATTTTTTGCTGAACTATTTGATGATCTCGCCATTGGCATACACGTAATCATAGATGGAATCCAGGGAGGGCTCGGTGCAATGGTTTTCCGCGTAGTCGATGCTGTCGGCGACAGCCTTCTTGCACTCGGCTTCGATGGTCTCGAGCTCCTTCTTGGTCGCTATCTTGTTGGCGAGCATGAATTCACGCATCCTCTTGATGGGATCGAGCTCCCAGTACGGCTCGACCTTGGTCATATCCCTGTACCAGTTGTCGTCCGTCGCGTGGTGACCAGCACACGGAGGTATTTCGCCTCGATGACCGTGGGGCCTTCGCCGGCGCGCGCCCTTTCCACAGCCTGACGGGTGGTTTCGTAAATGTCGTATACGTTGAAACCGTCGCACTGGAAGCTGGGAACGCCGTAGCCGATGCCCCTCTTATAGAGGTCGGTCTCGCGGACCACGCGGCTGATTTCGGTCGCGATGGCCCACTGGTTGTTCTCACACACAAAAATAACCGGCAGGTTCCAGGCAGCGGCCATGTTGACCGACTCCGCCCAGGCGCCGGAGTTGGAAGCGCCGTCGCCGTAGAACACGACGGTGACGTCGTCCGTGCCCTTCACGCTGGCAGCCAGCGCCGAGCCGACCGCGCTGGCCATGCCGCCGCCAACGATGCCGGTCGCGCCCAGCATGCCGATCTCCATGTCGGCGATGTGCATGGAGCCGCCCCTGCCCTTGCAGTAACCTTCGACCTTGCCGTACAGCTCGGCCATCATCTTGTTGACGTCGCCGCCCTTGCAGATAACGTGGCCGTGGCCCCTGTGTGTGGAGCCTATTTTGTCGGTTTTGCGCAGGTTGGCGCAGACGCCGGCCGCGATGGCTTCCGCGATGATATACGGGTGGAAATAGCCGGTGACCTTGTTGGCCATCCAGAGCGGTTTGACTTCGGTGTCGAACTCACGGGTGAGCACCATGTTGCGATACATCTCGAGCTGCTTTTCTTTCGTCAGACCTTCGGGCACGAACATTTCCTTGTAGGCTTTGAAATCTTTTTTCAATTCATTCAAAACGTCGGTGTTTTTCATAAAACTCGTTCCCTTTTATTAAACTTTTGATCAAACTGACCACAAACTGCAGCGTCCGGCCGCGAACCTGCGGCCGCCTGAAAATATAAAAACTACCTCACCCATGCATCACACACCCTGCTGCACAGACTCAAAGCACCCCTGCCGAAAAAGAGCACCTCTCTCCGGCGATCCACACCCTCCTTTCGTCTCGTTTTCCGTCCCTGTGCGGACACCATTGTGCGCGGCGCGCGCACAAAGCAGTCCATGCAACGTTATCCTGTTCAGGGTGAAGGCATTTCATGCCAATGTTCCCGGATGCGACCCGTGTGCTATTGCGCTTTAATTCCTTGTTAATATTTATTATCCCATTTATCTGCGGGCTTTGTCAATTTTAATTTTACTTTTGTCAATGTAGGCGGGCAAACGCCTTGGCATTTAAAAGCCGCGGCTGCTGCCCCCGCCGCCGAAGCCTCCGCCGCCGCCGCTGAAGCCCCCGCCGCCGCCAAAGCCGCCTCCGGTACCGCCGCTGCCGAACCAGAACATCCCGCCGCCGCGGCCTCCGCGCCCGCCGCGCCTAAATATCCCGCTGATGACGACCAGCAGAAAGACCACACCGCTGATGACATACTCAAGCACGGAGCCCCTGTCCGAGTCCTCCGTGTAATCCAGAGGCAGGCCCGACGGCTGCTCGAACTGCGAGGAGTCCAGCCCGTATTCCTTGCAGACCTCCTGGACCAGCGCGCTGTAGCCCTGCATGATCCCTTCGCTGAAGTTGTCCTCCCTGAAGTATGGGATCATATACTGATCCTGCAGGCGGCCGGTCAGGGAGTCGGGCAGCGCACCCTCCAGCCCGTACCCGACCTCTATACGGGATTCCCGCTCATCCAGCGCGAGCAGCATGAGCACGCCGTTATCCTTCTCGGCGTCGCCTATGCCCCAGGTCCGGGCCACGTCCAGCGCGTATTCCTCCAGCGCGCGGCCATTGAGCGACCGGACGGTCAGCACGACGATCTGGGCGCCGCACAGCTTCTGAAGCCGGCTGCCCATGTCCACGATCCTGTCCTCGACCGACTGGTCCATGACCTCCGCGTAATCATTGACGTAGAACACTTTTGTCGGCTGCGGAACGCCGCCGCTCGCGCCTTCATCGCCGCACGCGCTCAAAAGGAAGACGCAGGCAAGCAGTCCGAGGAGGACCGGAAGCCATTTCTTCGCGCTGACCTTAACGGTCAAAACGTCACCTCCGGCACCTCTCTGCCGGATTCGTCCGCCTCAAAGTAGTCCGCCAGGCTGAAGCCGAACATCCCCGCAAAGATACTGGTGGGGAAGGTGCGCAGCCTGGTGTTGTAGGCGCGCACCGTGTCGTTATAGTCGGTGCGGGCCACGGCGATGCGGTTTTCCGTGCCCTCCAGCTGGTCCTGCAGCGCGATGAAGTTCTGGCTGGCCTTTAAATCCGGGTAGTTCTCCACCACCACCAGCAGGCGGTTAAGGGCGGAGGTAAGCTCGGTGTTGGCCGCGCTCTTTTCCTCGACGGTCTGCGCGCCGGCCAGCCTGGCCCGGGCCTCGGTCACCGAATCGATGGCCGCCTGCTCGTGGGCGGCGTACCCCTTGACCGTGTTGACGAGGTTGGGTATCAGGTCCGCACGGCGCTGGAGCTGGGTGTCGATCTTGCTGAACGCGCTGTCGACGCCCTCCCTCCCGGTCACCAGTCCGTTGTATGTAGTGACCAGAATGATCGCGAGGATCACGAGGATGCCTGCGACGATGAGTATTGTCCTGGTTGATTTTTTCATGCTTGGTTTCCCTCCCCGAAACATGGATTCGGGCTTTTTCTGCCATTATTATATTTATTCAGGCTGTTTCCATTATATTGTATTGTGCCCGCCGCGTCAAACCAATGAACATGTAAAAAAAGCCTTTGAACCAAAGGCCCGGCCCGTACCTGAAACGCACGCATTCAGCGGAAACGAAAGGGGCATATCCGCTCATTTCAGTGCGTTGGCAGTTATATCAAAGCTCAACCGCAGGAACTCGTCCTCAGTCAGCGAAAGCGTCTTCGAGACGCTTTTGTCCGTGATGGCAAAGGTGCAGAGCAGGCTGAAGGCAGAAAAGAAACCGAAACGCACCGCCTTTTTCATGTCCGGTCCGGGACGAACTCTGCCCCCACCCCGGCAGCCTGCCCACGCCGCCATACCCTTAAATCAGCGTAATGCTTGCTTTGACCATCGACTCCGCTAATTCAATCTCGACCGCTGTGTCCTCCCCTAAAACAGCACGCACTCTGCTCCCACCCTGCGCCAAACCGACACCCCCCGCCGCGTTCCCACGGGGGTCCCCGCAAAGCCCAACAAGGCTTTGCAGGGAGAAGGGGGAGCAAGGAAGCGAGCGAGCTTTCGGGCTTCGCCCGGAAACGAGCGCGCGCAGCTTGCGGCGACGTAGAGCGGAGTTTGCCCGTCCCCCCGCCCCCCACGCGGCTTGCCGCGTGTCCACACAAAGCCCGGTAAGGCTTTGTGTGGAAAGGAGGAGCGATGGAGCGGTACGAAGAATCCCCAACCGCGCAGCGATTGGGGATTATGAGTGAAGCGTAACCCGCTCCTCCCTTCGTCTCCCGGGGTCCCCGCAAAGCCCAACAAGGCTTTGCGGGGAGAAGGAGGAGCAAGGAAGCGAGCGGAGTTTTGCTTGAAAAGGAAAACGGAGCAAAGCAAACTTTGCTCCGACGTGGTGGTCTGTACTGGACTCGAACCAGTGACCCCTGCGATGTGAACACAGTGCTCTACCAGCTGAGCTAACAGACCGCGTCACGAATAGTATTCTAGCGTAACCTCGTCCAAAAATCAAGCCCTCTTTTGCATAAAACGGCGGCCCCGGCGCAAACCTAGGGGCAAAGGAGGCGTGTGTCCGTGGTCGTTTCGTTTCTTCGGACCATCATTCTGTTTTCCCTGGTCGTTTTCGTCGTGCGCTTGATGGGCAAGCGCGAGATCGCACAGCTCCAGCCCTTTGAGATTGTCGTGGCCGTCATGCTGGCCGAGCTGGCCTGCATCCCGATGGCCGACATGGGCATACCGCTCCTCTTCGGCGTCATCCCAATACTCACCATACTGCTGATACACTTCATACTGTCCACGCTGATGCTGCACAGCGAGCGGGCGCGCGCCATACTCTGCGGACGCCCCAGCATCGTCATAGAAAAGGGCCGCATCCGCATGGACGAACTGCGGCGCCAGCGCTGCAATCTCAACGACCTGCTGGAGGAGCTGCGCATGCAGCAGGCGCCCGTCGAATCCATCGAATACGCCATATTCGAGCCGGGCGGCCGGCTGAGCATCATGCTCAAATCCTCTTATAAACCGCTGACCCCGGCCGACATGGAACTGCAGCCCCCCCCGGCCGCGCTGCCCACGCCGGTCGTGCTGGACGGAAAGCTCCACGATAAAAAGCTCCGGGCGATCGGCCACAGCGTGGCCTGGTTCCGGACCGAGCTGGAGCGGGTGGGGCACAACGACATCAAGCGCGTCGCCTTCGCCACGCTGGACGAAAACCTGACCCTCATCATACAGGGCGCCGGCCCGACCGACGCCGTACAGAAGCACACGCTCCAGCCGGAAGAAAGGACGGAGCAGGCATGAAGGCAAAATATATCGTTTTCGCGGTGGTGGCGGCCGTACTCGCGTTTTTGGTCATATTCCCCACGCTGTACATGCAGAGCACGTGCGGCGACTATATCCAAAGCGCCGAAAGGGTCAGAGCTGCGGCGGACGGCGAGGATTTTGCGGAGGCACGCGCGGTTTTCGAAGAAAAGCTGGGCAAATGGGACCAGGAAAACGGCATGATACTCGCCTTTTCCCAGCACCTGGCCACCGAGCGCATCAAGGAATACGTCGTGCAGCTCCGCCACAGCCTTGAAGAGGACGACCGCGACGACGCGCTGGAGTCCGCCGACCTTCTGAAAACCGAACTTATCCACCTTCGGGACAGCGCCAGCCCGCTGCTCGAGAATCTGTTTTAACTCAAGCCTTTCCCAGCGCCTTTTTCAGCCACTGCCCGGTATAACTTTCCCGGACGGAACATATCTCCTCCGAGTGCCGCAGGCGATGACCTCGCCGCCGCTGTTCTCCGCCCTCAGGTTCGAGATCGACGACGACGGGAATCCGCCGTCTTTATCACGCTCAGATTGTGTCGATGACGATTATGGTGTTCCCGCCCTGCAGGCGCCGAGGATGCGGACCAGCCGCGCGACGTCGGCCACATGCAGGCCGGTGGGTCGGCTCGTCGGCATGAACAGCGTGTGCCCTGTACTCTTTCGGCTTAATTCGTGCTGGAAAGTTTGATGCGCTGGGCCTCCCTGCCCGAAAGAGTGGTGGATGGCTGTCCGAGCCTGACGTACCCGAGGCCCACGTCATGAAGCGTCTGAAGCTTTTCTTTGATGCGCGGGATGTGCTTGAAGAATTCCAGCGCTGTCCTCCACCGCCGCGTCCAGCACGTCAGCGATGTTCTTTTCCTTGTATTTCACTTCCAGCGTTTCGCGGTTGTAGCGCTTGCCCCGGCACACCTCGCAGGGCACGTACACGTCGGGCAGAAAGTGCATCTCTATCCGGATGATGCCGTCCCCCCTGCATGCCTCGCACCGCCCGCCCTTGACGTTGAAGCTGAAGCGCCCGTTCCTGTACCCGCGCATCCTGGCGTCGGGCGTTCCGGCATAAAGCTCGCGTATCAGGTCAAACAGTCCGGTGTAGGTGGCCGGGTTGGAACGCGGCGTGCGCCCGATGGGCGACTGGTCGATATCTATTACCTTGTCGAGGTGTTCGACGCCGGTAATGCCGTCGTGTGCGCCCGGCTTGGTCTTGGCGCGGTTCAGCGTTTTTGCCAGCGACTTGTGCAGTATGTGGTTGACCAGGCTGCTTTTGCCCGAGCCGGACACGCCGGTCACGCAGGTGAACGCACCCAGCGGGAAGCGGACGTCGATGTTCTTCAGGTTGTTCTCCCGCGCGCCCTTCACGGTCGCCATGCGCCGTTCCCCGGGCTGCGCGTTTCAGGGACGGGTATCTTTTTGCGGCCTCCCAGGTACTGACCGGTCAGGGATTCCTCGCACGCAATGATGTCCGCCGGCGTCCCCTGCGCCACCACCCGTCCCCCGTGCTGGCCCGCGCCCGGCCCGATGTCCACGACGTGGTCGGCCGCACAGATGGTCTCCTCGTCGTGCTCGACCACGATGAGCGTGTTCCCCAAATCCCGGAGGCTCCTGAGCGTGTTCAGAAGCCGCGCGTTATCCCGCTGGTGCAGGCCGATGCTGGGTTCGTCGAGTATGTACAGCACGCCGACCAGGCTGGAGCCTATCTGAGTTGCCAGCCGGATGCGCTGGGACTCGCCGCCCGAAAGGCTCCCCGCCGCGCGGGCCAGCGTGAGGTAGTTCAGCCCCACGTCCGACAAAAACCCGAGCCGCGCGCCGATCTCCTTGAGTATTTGCCGCGCTATCATGTGCTCCTTCCTGGCACGATGAAAAGAACTCCAGCTGGGCGTCCTGCACCGACATGCGGGAGACCCCGGCGATGGACTTCTCGCCCACCGTCACGGCCAGCACTTCCTTTTTCAGGCGGTCCCCCCCGCACTCGGGGCAGAGTATGCTGGACATGTACTGCCCAAGATCCTCCTTCATCGCTTCGGATGTCGTCTCCATGTACCGCTCCAGACTGGAGAGTATGCCCTCGAACGGTGCGTGGTGAAGTTGCCGGTACCGTAGTCGCGCTCTCGTAGTGGAACCGAACTCTTCTCGCTCACCCGTACAGGAGCACCTTCACGACGTCGTCGGGCAAATCTTTCACCGGCGTGTCCAGCGAGAACCCGTAATGCGCGGCCAGCCCCTTGAGATACATCCCTGCCATGGTGTGGCGGGCGGACGAGTTCCAGCCGGATACCTGTATGGCGCCCTGCCTGAGCGACAGGCTCCGGTCCGGGATGATGGCGTCCTCGTCCATCGGGTGAGCGTGCCCAGCCCTGAGCAGGTCGGACAGTACCGTACGGGCTGTTGAAGGAGAACATGCGCGGCGTCATCTCTCTCCACGCTGATGCCGCAGTCCGGACAGGCGTAACCTTGGCTGAACAGGCGCTTCGACCGCCGTCACGGAGCGCATGCGCAATCTGCCCGTCTCCCTGCCGCCAGCGCGGTCTCCATAGACCCGGCCAGCCGAGCCTCCGCGCCCGGCCGCACCACGATGCGGTCCACCACCACGTCGATGTCGTGCTTCTGTTTTTCCAGCTTGATTCCGGCGCCTGATCTCCATCACCTGGCCGTCCACGCGCACGCGGACGTATCCGTTTTTGGCGATGTCCTCCAGGAGCTTGACGTACTCGCCCTTGCGCGCGCGCACCACCGGCGCAAGCACATTCAGGCGCGTCCCCTCCCCCATGGACATGACCTGGTCCACCATCTGGTCGATGCGGATCACAGGTATCTCGCGGCCGCAGGCCGGGCAGTGGGGCACGCCGATGCGCGCGTACAAAAGCCGCAGGTAGTCGTGTATCTCGGTGACCGTGCCCACGGTGGAGCGCGGGTTGTGGCTGGTCGTTTTCTGGTCTATGGAAATGGCAGGCGAAAGCCCCTCTATGTAATCGACGTCCGGCTTGTCCATCTGCCCCAGGAACTGGCGTGCGCAGGACGAAAGCGATTCGACGCAGCGCCGCTGTCCCTCGGCGTATATGGTATCGAAGGCCAGAGACGACTTCCGAGCCGCTCAGACCGTAAATACAATAAGCTGGTTCCTGGGTATCTCGATATCGATGTTCTGAGGTTGTGCTCCCTTGCCCCCTTAACGGTGATTTTCGCTTTCCTTCAAGTCCTCTTTGCTCCCCGCCTGTTGTTGGCGCCGGACGCGTACCTGCGCCGCGGCGGAGTCTGCTGCTTTTTTATTCTCAACGCCTTCGCCGCGCAGCGCGCGTATCCTGTCGCGCAGCACAGCGGCGCGCCGAACTTCAAGCTTCCTGGCGGCCTTTTGCATGTCTTCTTCCAGCATGCGTATCTCGGCAGCCAGCACTGCCGCATCGGCCGGCCGGGCCGCCTGTCTATTTTCCGTGCGAGCATCTCGATGATGTCACGCACGCTCTTCTGAAGCTCTGCGGCGTAATGCCATGCGCTTTGTTGAACGCCATCTGCTTTCGCGGCGGCGGTTGGTCTCGTCGAGCGGCGCGCCGCATCGAGTCGGTCACCGTGTCGGCGTACATGATGACCCGGCCATGTACGTTCCGTGCCGCGCGCCCCACCGTCTGGATAAGCGACGTGGTCGAGCGCAAAAAGCCCTCCTTGTCCGCGTCCAGCACGGCCACCAGCGATACCTCCGGGAGATCCAGTCCCTCGCGCAGCAGGTTGATGCCAATCAGCACGTCGAACACGCCCAGCCGGAGGTCGCGCACGATCTCCATGCGCTCCATGGTGTCGATGTCCGAGTACATGTACCGAACGCGGACGCCCATCTCGCCGTAATAGTCGGTCAGCTTTTCGGCCATGCGCTTGGTCAGCGTGGTGACCAGCACGCGCTCGCCCCGCTCGGCCGTGCGCGTTATTTCATTGAGCAGGTCGTCCACCTGCCCCGTTACCGGCCGCACGTCTATCTCGGGGTCGACCAGCCCGGTCGGACGGATGATCTGCTCCACCGTCTGCTGTGCGCGCCCGGTCTCGTACGGGCCGGGCGTCGCGCTGACGTACACCGTCTGCCCTACCCGCTGCTCAAACTCCTCAAACTTGAGCGGTCGGTTGTCAAACGCCGAGGGGATGCGGAAGCCGTAGTCCACCAGCGCGGTCTTGCGCGACAGGTCGCCGGCGTACATGGCGCGTATCTGCGGCACCGTCTGGTGGGACTCGTCGATAATGAGCAGAAAGTCCTCGGGGAAATAGTCCAGCAGGGTAAACGGCGGGTCCCCCGGCTTTCTGCCGTCAAAGTAACGCGAATAGTTCTCGATGCCGGTGCAGTACCCGAGCTCCCGCAGCATCTCCATGTCATAGTGGGTGCGCTGCAGCAGCCGCTGGGCCTCAAGGTCGCGCCCGTCGTCCTTTAATTCCTTGACGCGGATGTACAGGTCGCGCTCTATCTCCTCCAGCGCACCGTTCAATTTATCGCGGGAAGTGGCGTAGTGCGAGGACGGGAAGATGGCCACGTGCGCACGGGTGCAGAGTATCTCGCCGGTGACGACGTTTATCTCGCTGATGCGCTCTATCTCGTCGCCGAAAAATTCCACGCGGACGGCCTTCTCGGACGAGTTGGCGGGGAACACCTCCAGCACGTCGCCGCGTACGCGGAAGGCGCCGCGCGCGAAGTCGAAGTCGTTGCGGTCGTACTGGATGTCCACCAGCCGGCGTATCACGTCGTCGCGCTCGGCGCGCATGCCCTCGCGCAGGGATATGCTCAGGCGCAGGTACTCCTCCGGGTCGCCCAGCGCGTAGATGCAGGACACGCTGGCCACTATCACCACGTCCCGCCGCTCGTTGAGGGCGGAGGTGGCCGAGTGCCGGAGCTTGTCTATCTCGTCGTTTATGGTCGCGACCTTCTCGATGTACACGTCCGAGGACGGGATGTACGCCTCGGGCTGGTAATAATCGTAGTAGGAAACGAAGAACTCGACCGCGCTGCCCGGGAAGAACTCCTTGAACTCGCCGCACAGCTGCGCGGCCAGCGTCTTATTGTGCGCGATGACCAACGTAGGGCGCTGGATGCGCTCTATAACGTTGGCCATCGTGAAGGTCTTGCCCGATCCTGTCACGCCCAGAAGTATCTGCCCGCTCATGCCCTTTTCGATGCCCTCGACCAGCTTGTCTACGGCCTGGGGCTGGTCCCCCCTGAGCGTATAATCGGATACGATTCGAAATTGGTTCATATAAGGTCAGCCGACATTTTAATATTCGTAATTGCAGGCCGCGCTGCCGGTGCGCACCGCGCGGATGTAGTTCCGGACCTCCACGTGGGCCGGGTGCCCGTCATACGTTTCGAGGTCTTCTTTGGAATCGAAGCTGCTGATAAGGGCCAGCTCATAGCCGGTCTCGCCGGCGTCGTACGCCTCGCCGACCTCCCAGTCGCGTATGACGTCGATCTGGTCCGGGAGGGCCAGCAGCATCTCCCTGGCCTTCTTCACGGCCTCGGGGTCGGGTATCCTGAACAGTACGATGTGTTTTATCATGCGCTTTCTCCTTTTATACTTGCTCTGTCTTAAATTGTACCAAATCCTGTCCGTTTTGCAACGTCCGCCCCCTACATTTTTCAGAAGGCTTGCCTTTGCAGTCAAGTTCATATACTATAATTAAATATTCCCCCTATATCGGGGAACATAGCATCATCGCTCATGAAAGGCGTGCCGGCCCGCGGCAATCCTATCGAAGGGAGTTGTTATCATGTCCGAGAATATTCGTCAAATCGCGATGCGTATGAGCGAAGCGAGGAATATATGCGGATACTCCGTAGAGACCATGGCTCAAGCCCTGGGCATTACCGTTGAGGAATACCGGCGCTACGAGAGCGGCGAGCACGATATCCCCATCAGCGTGCTGTGCGAGGTAGCGGCCATGTGCCGCGTCGAGGTCGCCGCGCTGATAACCGGCGAGGAGCCCAGGCTCCACGCTTACACGCTCACACGCAAGGACAAGGGCGTGCCAGTGGCCCGAAACGCCAACTACAATTACTTCAGCCTTGCCCATCAGTTCCTGCACAAAAAGATTGAGCCTTTTCTGGTGGTCGTTGATCCCAAGGCGGAGCACACGCCCATCAGCCAGAACTCGCATCCCGGGCAGGAGTTTGATTACGTGCTGGAGGGCACGATGGTAATAGCCATAAACAACAAGCAGATCACCCTGAACGCGGGGGACTCAATCTATTTTGACTCCTCCAACCCGCACGGCCTCAAAGCCGTCGGCGATAAAGCCGCGAAATTCATCGCCATCGTCATGAGCTGAAAAAACCGGAGGACTTCAATGTCATCTCTATTGGAACGGTATATCGATACGGACTTTTCTTCCTACGAGGATTTTTACGATAACTACACGGTGCGCGTACCCGACCGCTTCAACTTCGCCTACGACGTTGTGGACGAGTGGGCGCGCATCGCCCCCGACAAGCGCGCGATGGTGTGGTGCAACGACCACGGCGACCAAAAGATTTTTACCTTCGCCGACATGAAGCGCCTTTCCGACCGGGCAGCAAATATGTTCCGGCGGCTGGGCATCGGCAGGGGCGACGCGGTCATGCTCATACTCAAGCGCCGCTACCACTTCTGGTATCTGTCCCTCGGGCTGAGCAAGCTGGGCGCCGTTACCGTCCCGGCCAGCCATCTGCTCACCCAAAAGGACATCGAATACCGCAACAACGCGGCCGACATCCGCATGATAATTACCGTGGACGACGACGGCATACTGAAAAGCATACGCGGCGCGCAGCCTGCCTCCCCCACCGTCCGGAACGTGCTGGTGACCGGCGCGCGACAGCCCGGATTCTTGCATCTGGAGACCGAGATGGAGGCGTCCGACCCGGATTTTGCGCCGCTTTCCCTCGAGGAACGCCCCGACCCCCGCGATCCGTTTTTGTTCTACTTTACGTCTGGGACCACGGGCATGCCCAAAATTGCCATGCACAACTTCCTCTATCCGCTGGGGCACATCTATACCGCAAAGTTCTGGCATATGTGCGAGGACGGCGACCTGCACGTCACCGTGGCCGATACCGGCTGGGCCAAGTGTGGCTGGGGCAAGATGTTCGGACAATGGTTCGTGGGCGCGGCCCAGTTCATCTATGACATGGACAAATTCGTGCCGCGCAGGCTGGCCGAAATGGTCGCGAAATACCGCGTCAACAGCTTCTGCGCGCCGCCCACCATTTACCGCTTCCTGATAAAGGAAGACCTTTCCGACCTTGATTTCTCGGCGCTCAGGCAGTGCACCACGGCCGGGGAGCCGCTGACTCCCGAGGTGGTGCGGCAGTTCAAAGCGCTGACCGGCATCACCATCCGCGAGGGCTACGGCCAGAGCGAGACGACGCCCATCATCGCCACTCTTCCCGTGGGTCCTGGCCGGTCATAGGCCTGCTGGGGAAGCCCGCGCCCGGCTACCACATCACGCTGCTGGACAACGACGGGAAACCTGTGCGAGGCCGGCGACGTCGGCGAGATCGTCATCGACACCGACGCGCATACCCCGCTGGGCTTTTCTGCGGCTACTACCGGAACCAGGAGGCCACCGACGAGGTCTGGCATGCAGGGAAGTACCATACCGGAGACAACTGCGTGATGGACGAGGACGGCTTACTGGTTCGTGGGCCGCACCGACGACCTCATCAAAGCTCAGGGCTACCGCATCGGGCCGTTCGAGGTCGAAAGCGCGCTGATAGAGCACCCCGCCGTGCTGGAGTGCGCCGTGTCCGCGGTGCCCGACGCCGTCCGCGGCAATCTTGTCAAGGCGACGGTGGTGCTGTCCCGCGGCTACTCGGCCAGCGAGGCGCTTATCGTGGAGCTGCAGGAGCACGTGAAAAAAGTGCGACCGCACCCTATAAGTATCCGCGCATCGTCGAGTTCGTTGATGAGCTCCCCAAAACGGTCAGCGGGAAGATAAAGCGCAAGGAGATACGTTCGCGCGACGCGGAAAAATTCCGCTGAAACGACATGCGAACAAGCGGGCCGGGAATTCCGGTCCGCTTTCCGTGTATGAAATGAGCTATCGTTATTTGCCAAGAGCGGCCTTGCGGGCCTTGCCAAACTCGTCGGCCATCATCATGGCGTTGAACAGGTCCTTTTGGCGTCATCTTGAAGTTGTGGTGCTCATATTGCTGCCGGGATAGCATTCGGCCACGCACCAGTCGTAGAAGCGCTGGCGGGAGACGTCCTGCAGTCGAGGTCTCGAAGCACACGGGCAGGCCGACCTTCACCATGAAGTCCACCGTCTTGAGGGTGAAGTCCATGTCCATGTCGGCCGACACTGGTCACGATACCCATGGCCACCTTTTCGCCGTGCATGTAAGTAGATGCGCCCTTGTAGTTGGCCAGCGAGTTGCCCAGCACGTGCGCCGTCGCGACGCCGCCGCTCTCCAGCCAATGCCGGACAGCAGCGTCGTGGCCTCGACAACCTTCTCGAACGGGCGTGGGCGAACCGGCCTTTATGGCCAGTAAGGGCGGCCTCGGTATATTCGATAAGTATGTCGCAGTTGGACAGCTTGGCCATGGCGATGGCCGTCTGGGTCGGGGCGCCGCCCGAGCAGGCTACGGCGTGGGTGGCATTGCAAGCCCTGCTGACATAGGTCGCCAGCGCGTCGCCCACGCCGGCCAGGAACATGTGGACCGGGGCGGTGATGCAGACCTCGGTGTCCACCAGCACGATCTCCGGGTTGGCCGGCCACAGCTCGAAGCTGTGGAAGCTTCCGTCCTCGTTATACCAGACCGTACAGGCGGAGGTGGGCGCGTCGCTGGACGCGGCCGTGGGCACGATGACGTTGCGCAGGCCTGCATGATTGGCGGCCGCTTTGGATATATCCAGCGCCTTTCCGCCGCCCATACCGATGATGATGTCGAAACCCTTCTCCTTGACGTCGGCAACGATGTTGTCACATTCCTGATGCGTACATTCGCCGGGCAGCATCCGCTCCACCGCGTCCATGCCCGCCTCCTTGAGGGAAGCGTAGACAATGTCGGCCGCGGCCGCTCGGGTGCGCTTTCCCCATAAAAGCATAGGCTTTTTTACGCCGAAGGGCTTAATCAGCGCGCCTATCTCCTTGAGTACCCCATCCCCCTGGATGTATTTGCCGGGAAAAACAGCTGCCAGTTTCATTGAAGTGACTCCTCCCAAGAAATGTATTTGTATGATGCTGTGGGACGTGCGTCTCCCGCTGGGGGATGTTCCGCGTTTCTTTGTTTAATTTTACACACACACGCTTGTCAGATTCAAATGTAAAATCCCGGCCGAATCCTCGTATTTTATTGTTAATATGGTCCGTGTTCTGAAGGGCGGTTATCCCTCACTGCGAGGACAAAAGCCCCGGATAATCCGAAACCCTGGATTGGTTTCATCTGCAATGAGGGACCGCCAGAGCCTTTGCGGCCGTCTTTCTCCCTGACTTTACGGGGAATACTTATCTTTCGGATAACTATGGGTCAAACAAATCGACGACCGTATTTAAAACACGGCCTACTCAAAAAAAAGATACCGAAAACGGTATCCTTTTTTATCACGGCTTTTTCGGCTCAGTCCTTGATGACCACCACCAGCATCTTCAAAGGCGCATCGTGCTTGTTTTCGATGCAGTGTCCGGCGCCCTTCCCGGTGACCGTGATGTCGCCGGGCTTGAGTATCCGGACGGTCCCGTTGTCATTGGTCTCCGCCTCGCCCTCGAGGATATAGTATATTTCCGTTTCGTCGTCATGCGCATGCCAGCCGATGGAGCAGCCCTTTTCCAGCGTAAGTATGGAATACAGGCGGCATTTCCCCGGCTGTTCCTCCTCGGGCATCATCCGCAGGAATCCGATCGCGCCGTTCCCGCCGCGCAGGTTTTCGCGCACAGAGGGCTCCATGTTCTCTTTCGCCACGTACATGCCAATATCCCCTTTCTCCAAATATACCCGTTTCCAGGCTCAGTTCTCAACGCGCAGACAGCCCAGTACCTCGTTTACCTCCGGCAGCGCCCCGATCTCCGCGATGGCCGCGCCGAAACCTTTTTCGCTCGCTTTATGCGTTATGAACACCAGATGCGCGGTGCTGTTGGTGTCCTGCTCTTTTTGTATCACGGATGCGATGCTCACCTGGTGCGCCGCAAACACCCCGGCGATGCGCGCCAGCACGCCCGGGCGGTCGGCCACCCGCATATGGATATAGTATTCGCTTTCCCAGTTGTCCTCAAAGCCGATGTTCTGACCGTTCGCGTCGGGCAACGGGTAGCGGTGCTCGTTGGTGGTGCAGGCGATGAGTATGTCGGACACCATGGCGCTGGCCGTGGGCAGGCTCCCCGCCCCGCGGCCGTAGAGCATGATGTCGTCCACGTTCTGCCCGTGTATGAACACGGCGTTGAACGAGCCGCGCACCGACGCCAGCGGGTGGTCCTTGGGCACCATGGTCGGATGCACGCGCACCTGTATCCTGTTGTTCTGCAGCTTTGCAATGGCCAGGAGCTTGATGACGTACCCCAGCTCCCGGGCATAGTCAATATCCAGCTTGGTGACCCTTGTGATGCCCTCGCGCAGCACCGCCTCTATGGGGACGCGCTTATGGAAGGCCAGCGCCGCCAGGATGGTTATCTTGTACATCGCGTCGTACCCTTCCACGTCGGCGGTGGGGTCGAACTCCGCGTACCCCCTGGCCTGCGCTTCCTTGAGCACGTCGTCGAAATCCCGGCCTTCCTCGGTCATCGCGGTCAGTATATAGTTGGTGGTCCCGTTGATGATGCCCATGATGCTCTCGATGTTGTTCCCCTGCATCGAGTGGGTCAATGTGCGTATCACCGGAATGCCGCCGGCCACCGTCGCCTCGAAGTACAGCCCCGCGCCGCTCTCGCGCGCGGCCGCCTGGAACGCGGGCCAGTGCTTGGCAAAGACCTCCTTGTTGGACGTTACCACGGAACGGCCGGACTTCAGCGCCTCGAGTATGAACGTGCGCGCCGGTTCCTCCCCGCCCATGCACTCGACGATGACCGATATCTCCTTGTCGGCCATGACGTCCTCAAATATGGTGGTGAAGATGGATTTATCGTCCGAGAGAGCGGTGTTAGGCTCGTCGAGCGCCTTGACCAGCGCCTTTCCCACAGTGATGTCAACGCCCTCGCGCTCCAGTATCTCGTCGTGCATACCCGTGACTATCTTGTATATCCCCGAGCCGACCGTGCCGAATCCCAACAGACCGATCTTAACCTTCTTGTTCAACAATACGTTTCCCTCCAAATCTTTTATCCGATTGATCCGCGGCCGTGCCGGGGAGCGTACGCAGTTTGTTGCGCTGATATACGATATGCAGACCTAAAAGCGACATTATCGGATTAATTTCCTCGATGACGTCGGTCTCGGCCGCGATCAGCCGGGCAAGGCCTCCGGTGGCAACCACCCGCACGTCCTTGCCGGCCAGCTCGCGCTTCATCTTTTTCACGAGGTATTCCACCTGTCCGACGTATCCGTATAAAATACCGGACTGCATGCAGCTGACCATGCTTCGGCCTATAACTTTTTCCGGCCGGATCAGTTCCACGCGCGGGAGCTTAGCCGCGCTGCGCACCAGCGCCTCGCTGGATATCTTCAGCCCCGGGCAGATGGCCCCGCCCAGAAAATCCCCTCTTTCGGACACGACGCTGAAGGTGGTGGCCGTGCCGAAGTCAATGGTGATGCACGGCCCGCCGTACAGCTCGAACGCGGCTATGGCGTTGACTATCCTGTCCGCGCCCAGCTCGCGCGGGTTCTCGTAGCGGATGTTCATGCCGGTCCGGATGCCCGGATCGACGAACATGGGTTCGTGCTTGAAATAGTACCGGCACATGTGCTCAAGCGTATAGTTGATGGAAGGTATCACCGAAGCGATGATAACGCCCTCCACCTGATCCGCCGGCTGCTTGAAGGAATCAAAAAACGACAGGGTCAAAACGCCCAGTTCGTCGGCCGTCCGCTCCAGGTCGGTGGCTACGCGCCACGAGCAGACCAGCTCCGACTCCCTGAACAGCCCAAACTTGATGTTCGTGTTCCCAACATCCATCACAAGAACCATTATTGCCTCCGTAACGGCCGCCCGCAAAAGGGCGGCCGCGTTGATGTCCTGAATTATTATACTTTATGCTGGCCGGCGCTTTGTCGCCTTCTGCAGGGCCATCACAATGGGCACGGCCAGCACCAGCGCCGCCGCGGCCTCCACCGTGCCGTTGAGCGCCGTCCCGGCGGCCAGCACCGCCGCTACGAGGTCGGGAAGAAGCCCCACGAAAAAGACGTACAGGAGGCCCAAAAAGCCCACAGTGTTTGTCAGCGATCCGGCCACCGCAGCCACGGCGACGGCCAGCGGCGAACCCGCCCGCTTCCTGAACGCCCGGTTGACCAGCCAGACCACCACCGGCACCAAAAGCCTGGGCAGAAAGATCATGACGATGGCCAGCGGCATGCTCGCACCCACTACAGCCTGTGAAAACACAGTCGGCTTGAGAAACACCGTCAAAAAGCTGGTCAGCCCGAATATGCCGCCCAGCACCAGTCCGCAGCCCAGCCCCTCCATCAGCGTTCCGATTATCACCGGGATGCACATCAGGGTGATTTCCACCGGCTGGATGGAAATATACCCTATGGGCGTGAGTCCGAGCGCAAGGGTCAGCGCAGCGAGTATGGCCGTAATGACCAGCTTACGGGTTCCGTTCCTATTCATTTTTTTACCTCCGTTCAAGTTCCTGTTCGGATACCTGACATTCATGGTCCCCCACAGAAATATGAAAAACAAAAGTCCGACTCCGCAGATATCGGCTAACAAGCATTATATCGCCTCTTCATATATTTGTAAATGTAGTTTGTCCCAAACCCGAGCGGACATAAACACCGGCCGTTTTTTGTTTTTTGCAGGCGGCGTCAGTTGATCATGGCGATGACGTAATGGAGTATGAGGACGTACACCAGCCAGATGAGATAGGGCGCCAAAAGCCAGCCGGCCAGCGCGTCCTTTAAGATGGTGTCGCGCACCAGCAGCCACGCGGCCAGCGTAAGCACCACAAGCACGGCAAAGGCACCCACCGCGGACTGCAATATATAGAACGTATAACCCCACACCAGCAAAAGCAGGCCGTTGGCCATGAACAGCAGCGCGTTTTTCCCGCTTCCCTTTTCCCTGAGAAGCAAAAGGACCAGCGCCGCGGCGATCATGCCATAGACGACGATCCAGACGACGGTGGACACGGTCTCCGGCGGAGCAAACGCCGGCTTTAAAAGAGCCCGGTACCACGCGGACTGCGTATCCATCAGCACGAAGCCGAACAGGGCCACCGCAGCGACGCCTAAAGCTCCGGCAACGGCCGGGACGATCTTCTCGTACCCCGGTTTTCCCATGACTGTCACTCCTCCGCAGAATCAGTCTTTTTATTAAGGTATCCACTCCGTCGGTGCAATAGTACACTTTTGCCGCGCAGGGCTTGTCCGCCCTTCGGATAAAAAAGGCGGCGGAACCGCGAAGCTCCGCCTGCCTTTTCAGCATGTGCCGCAGCCCCGGTTGCTGCCGAAACTATTACCGCAGCAGCAGCAGAGAATGATCAGCAGGAAGATGAGCCAGGAACAATCGTTATCCCTGCCGCACCCGTCGTTGCACCTGTTGCCAAAGCCTCCGCAGCAGCAAAGCAGAAGAATCAACCACCAGCAACTATTATCACCGCAACCGGATCCGCCAAAAAATCCACCCATTCTATTTCCTCCTTGTCGTCGGCTGACTACGCCGTAGTACAATTCATAATACGTCCATTGCCAAAAAGGTGTGCGCAATATACAAAGAAGAAAAATCGCCGCGCGCGCCGCCCGCTTTTCTCCCGCTGATAAAATTCTTGACAACCAATTGAATTTTGGTATGATGGTATGTAACTGAATACTGCCGCGATGAGGGGAAGGAGTAATCGCGCGGGCGCGTCTTAGCGAACCGGGGATGGTGGAAGCCCGGCACGGAAGCGCGGCGAACGGCAGCCCCGAGCGGCACCTGCAACGAGGCGGGCGCTTTTGCGCCAAAAAGGGTGGAACCGCGAATACCTTTCGTCCCTTTATACGGGACGGAGGGTTTTTTGTTTCTAAGGCAATACCGCGAGGACGGTGCGCACGACTTGTGCGGTGTTGCCCGAATCCTAACGAGACAGTGATTTGGAGGGAAATCCGATGGCAGAAAAAACCATGGACAAAATAGTTGCGCTTTCCAAGAGCCGCGGCTTCGTGTTCGCCGGGTCGGAGATCTACGGCGGGCTGGCCAATACCTGGGATTACGGCCCCATAGGCGTCGAATTGAAGAACAACGTCAAGCGCGCCTGGTGGCGCAAGTTCGTGCAGGAATCTCCCTATAACGTGGGGCTGGACGCCGCCATACTGATGAACCCGCAGGCCTGGGTGGCATCCGGCCACGTCGGCGGCTTCGCCGACCCGCTGATGGACTGCAAGGCCTGCAAGGCGCGCTTCAGGGCCGACAAGCTGATAGAGGACTATCTCGCCGGGCAGGGACAGCCCGCCGACATCGCGGGCTGGACCACCGCGCAGATGGAGGAATACATCGAGGAAAAAGAGCTTCCCTGCCCCGAGTGCGGCAAGCACAGCTTCACGCCCATCCGCCAGTTCAACCTCATGTTCAAGACCTTTCAGGGCGTCACCGAGGACTCGCAGGCGCAGATATACCTGCGGCCCGAAACGGCGCAGGGCATCTTCGTCAACTATAAGAACGTGCTGCGCACCACCCGCAAGAAGATACCCTTTGGCATCGGGCAGATCGGCAAGTCCTTCCGCAACGAGATAACGCCGGGCAACTTTACCTTCCGCACGCGCGAGTTCGAGCAGATGGAGCTGGAGTTCTTCTGCAAGCCGGGCGAGGACCTCGAATGGTTCGCCTACTGGAAGGACTTTTGCTTTAACTGGCTGCTGTCGCTGGGGATGCGCAAAGAGAACCTGCGCATGCGTGACCATTCGCCCGAGGAGCTTTCGCATTATTCCAACGCCACCACCGACATCGAATTCCTGTTCCCCTTCGGCTGGGGCGAGCTGTGGGGCATCGCCGACCGCACCGACTTCGACCTCAAGCAGCACGCTTCCCACTCGGGCGAGAACTTCGACTACCTCGACCCGGTCACTAACGAGAAGTACATCGCGTACTGCGTCGAACCGTCGCTGGGCGCCGACCGCGTCACCCTCGCCTTCCTGTGCGACGCCTACGACGAGGAAACGCTGGAAAACGGGGAAACGCGGGTGGTGCTCCGGTTTCATCCCGCGCTGGCTCCCTTCAAGGCCGCCGTGCTCCCCCTGCAGAAGAAGCTGGGCGACACCGCGGCCGGAATCTACCACGGCCTCCTGCGGCGCTTCATGGTGGACTACGACGAGACCGGCTCCATCGGCAAGCGGTACCGCCGGCAGGACGAGATCGGTACGCCTTTTTGCATCACCGTGGACTTCGATACGCTGGAAAACGGCACGGTGACCGTCCGCGAGCGCGACACCATGCAGCAGATACGCCTGCACACCAGCGAACTCAACGCTTTCCTGGACGAAAAGACCGATTTTTAAAAGCGTGTCAAAGGCCGCCGTGTACAAAACCAACGGCGGCCTTTTGCTGTTCCATTTCTTTCCGAGTATGCAGTTTAAGAAAAGCGGTGACAGACGGAGCCTGACAGGGGGATAAATCGTCATTGCGAGGAACTTCATCCCCGTGGTAATCCAGAAAACGCCGGATTGCTTCGCTGCGGCTCGTAATGACGGGAACACCAGAGCCTTTGGGGCCGCCTTCTTTCACTCCTCTTCCAGAACCAAAAGCTGGGAGGAACGCCATGGACCTCATCCCGCTGAAGCTGAGAGTATCGACCTGCCATCTCGCAAAGGCCGGGAGCATACGTCCTGTTCGATACCGGCTACAAAGAGGACGCGGGCATCTTCCGCAAGCGGCTCTGGGAGGCCGGCGTACCGCCCGCTCGGATCAGCCACCTCCTGCTCACCCGCCACCACGACGACCAGCGGCTTCCTGCACGACGTCCTCGGGAACGGCGCGCGCGGGTGGTCATGTCCGCCGCCTGCAAGGGCCTTATCACCGCCGGCCAAAACGGCCGGACGCACGGCGGCGGATATTTGAACCGCCGAGTCGCGTTCCTTCCGAGCCTGTTCAAGCGTATCCTGCAGAAACAGAATGCGGACGGAGCCGCCAACTTCGCCTTCCCTCCCTGCTTCGCCTGCGAAAACGATATACTCGTCCAAGGGGAACACGGCTATCCGACGTGGGCATACCGTTGGACGACGCCATCCTGACGACCTCCGGGCATACTGTGGGCTTCGTTTCGGTTCTGTTTGACGACGGGGATTACCTGTTGGCGACGCGGCCGCCGCTATGCTGCGGTTTACCGGCACCAAACACTGCGTCATCTTCGTTACCGATCTTGTTGCCAATGTTATGCAGGCTGGGAAAAGCTCTCCCGCGGCGGGCTCAAACGCATCTTCCCCCGCCACGGAAAGCGCTTCCCGGCAGAAAAGCTGCAGTCCGAAATGGGCAGGAACAAAGCCGGAAACATCGTTATTCAAAAATAAAAATCTCCTCGATGGGCGCGCCCACCGCCCTCGATATGTCGATGGCCAGCTTCAGCGACGGGTTGTATCTTCCGGCTTCCAGCCGGATGATGGTCTCACGGCGGACCCCCACCCGCGTAGCCAGTTCCTCCTGGGTAAGCCCGGCAAGCCGACGGTATTTTTTCAGTCTGCACTCAAACTCCGCCATGGCCGCCCTACTTTTCTTCCAGCCTGTACAGCCTGGCCGCGTATATTATGAGCACCGCCGCAAAGCACAGCGCCACGCCGACTACGATGTATTCCCTGAATGGCGGTATCAGTATCCAGGCAACGAACAAAAGGCCCAGCATATACAAAGCCATATCGAAGGCGAAGGCTTTGGCCTTTTTCACGTCCTCATAATAACGCTCGTCGGGAACGTCCAGCCCGATCCGGGCTATCCAGAAATAGGCGAAATAGCCGAAAAACGCGAGATAGGGCAAATATTCGATATCGTAGGCCTCGAAGTATCTGAACGCCAGGAATCCCAAAAAACCGAGAAACCCCAGATACCCCTGCTTATTCTTGAACATCGTCATTTCCTCCAATGGGTGATGTTTTTATCACTTTTTGTTATAAATATATCACCTTGCAGCCGGGCTGTCAAGCGCGAAAATCTATCCGTCTGCCCCGGCACGCTTGTCCGCAGGCAGCCGGGGGCCTATAATAGGAATGCGGGACAGTACACATCCCGCACCATCAATCCGGTAACAAAGGAGCGCCAATGCAGAAGATTCAAAGCTTGAAAGAGATGAAGGCAGCCATTTTTGACATGGACGGGACCCTGACCGACTCGGCCGGGATGTGGCTGGAAGCCCGGACGGCATTCTTTGAGGCATACGGCATACAGGGAACGCCCGGGCAGGTGGCCCGAATGATATCCATGGCCATAGACGGCGCCAGCCGATACGCCATCAAGGCGTTCGGACTTACGCAGTCCCTGGAGGAAATCTCGCAGTTCTGGCGGGACTACGCGGGCAGGCGTTACGCCACCGATATCCCCTTAAAGCCCGGAGTAAAAGCGTATTTCGATAAGCTTAAAGCAAACGGTATCCCCATCTGCCTCGCGACCGGCTGCACGCTGAGCCTCGCGCACATCGCGCTGGATCGGCACGGCCTTGGGGATTATTTCGATTACGAGATATGTGTGGACGAAACGGGCGGGGACAAGTCCTCGCCGGAGGTATTCCTCCGGTGCGCGAAGCACCTTGACTGCCTGCGGGGAGCTGCGCGGTGTTCGAGGACTCCGAGACCGGCATCCGCTCGGCGTTCGGAGCCGGGTTCTATACCGTCGCCGTTTTTGACGGGTACGCCACCTATACGCCGGAAACCATCCGCGAAAGCTGCGACCTTCTGATCAACAGCTTTGAGGAGCTTGTTTGACCCTCCATCAAATAAGCCAGCTGAACACGCCCAAGGGCTTAGCCGTAGTTAGCCGCCATTGCGGGAAATGAAACAACAAGCAAAAGGAATGAATACCGGATCGTTTCACCGCGGCTCACAATTACGAAACCGCAGTTAACCGTCATTGCGAGGGACTTCAGCCCCGTGGCAATCCCAGAAAAAACGGATCAATTCAGCCGCGCTCTTTCGAAAACCTCTCTCCTGACATTTGATGCGCATGCCATGCTCCTCTGTAAGGCGCTTTTCTTACCGAACATTCCCTCTCATCTTCGCTGCGACAATATGTCCATTGCGCGGGCGAACACCTGCGCGCTGCCGGTAAAACGCACGCGAACGCCCTCGGCCAGATACTCCTTTGACTCCACCCGCGCGTTCTTGTATATGTGGTGCTCCACGTCGGCCCGATCGTAGGGCACTGTCAGCTCATAGCCGCGGTCGGGCACGAAAAGCGCCTCTTCCATCCGCGCATACAGCGCGTCGAAGCCCTTCTCCTGCAGCGCGGAGATGCACACGGTCTTCTCGTCTTCCCTGAAGACCCCGTCCGTCACTTTGTCCATCTTGTTGTACACGGTAATTACGGGCGTGTCCTGCATGCGCAGGCTGGACAGCACTTCGTCCACCACCCGCATCTGCGCGGCGTAGTGCGGCGATGTGGCATCCACCACGTGCAGCACCAGCTGCGCCTGCACCGCCTCCTCCAGCGTGGAGCGGAAGGCGTCCACCAGGTCGTGCGGGAGCTTGCGGATGAACCCGACCGTGTCGGTGATAAGCACCGCGCGGCCGGACGGAAGCTTGATGCGCCGCGTGGTCGGGTCCAGCGTAGCGAACAGCTTGTCCTCGGCCAAAACTCCGCTGCCGCTCAGCGCGTTGAACAGCGTGCTCTTGCCCGCGTTGGTGTACCCGACCAGCGCCACGGCAGGTATGCCCTGCTTTTCACGCCGGCCGCGCCGGAAGGTCCGACGGGCCGCCATCCGGGCGATCTCGCTTTCCAGGTCGTGTATGCGCCGCCGTATCCTGCGGCGGTCAATCTCCAGCTTTTTCTCGCCCGGCCCGCGCGTGCCGATGCCGCCGGCCTGCCGCGAGAACGCGATGCCCATGCCGGTCAGCCGCGGAAGCCGGTAACGGAGCTGGGCAAGCTCCACCTGCATGCGCCCCTCGCTGGAGCGCGCGCGGCCGGCGAATATGTCGAGAATCAGCGCCGTGCGGTCTATCACCTTGATGCCCAGCGCTTCCTCCAGGTTGCGCAGCTGCGAGCCCGAAAGCTCGTCGTCCACGATGCACAGGGTCGCCCCGGTCTCACTGCATATGTGCTGCAATTCGCCGACTTTCCCCCGGCCCACGTAATAGGCCGGGTCCATCTGCGCCCGCGCCTGCGTTTCGGTATAGACCACCTTCGCGCCAGCCGTTCTGGCCAGCTCCGCCAGCTCGGCCATGGAGTCGGTGCCGTCGGTTTCGCCGGGTATCCCCAGCAGTACTGCGCGCTCCTTTTCGGGCGCCTCGGCGATGGGCGCGTCCGCCCGGACCATCGCGTCGTCCACCTCGCGGATGCGCCGCATCAGCCCATAAAGCGGCAGCGCGTCCAGCGTGTCCACGTCGCAGACCTCGACTTCCTTGCCGTCCGGCGTCAGCACCGCGGCCTGCAGGCCGGTGAACTTGCCCTTGGCGTCGATGCCAATGGCGCACATGGCGTCCAGGCGGCTGGTCCTTAGTGTATGCAGGTCTATGCCCGAAAGCTCCTCCGAGCCTCTGGGGTGCGTGTGTATGCAGCGCACGCCCGAAAGGCGGGTCTCCCTGCGCAGCGTGCTCAGCCGTGGAAATGCCACCGTGGCCGCGTCCCCCACCGATACGTCCAGCACCGTACCGTCCCGCCCCAGCGAAACGGCGATCTCCCGCTTTATCGCGTGGCTTATCTCTATCATCTCGAAGGCGAGCGCTTCGTCCAAAAAGGCGTCCCGGGGCTGGCGCATCTCATACAGCGTTTCCAGCCGCTTTTTTATGCTCTCCCGGATGTTTGCCGTGTTTCCGTTGACCAATCACAGTTTCCTCCGCTTTTTCCTGTCCTATATCCTACCACGCCGGGCACGCGCATACAAGACACCCCCATAAAAGTCCGACACAGGCCGCCATACATGGTATAATACGACTATAAAACCCCATGCCTTACAGCTGGGGCAGCTCATAAGGAGAGAATACATGCCGCTGTTGTTTCCCTGCGTCGCCGTGGTGGGCCTCGGCCTCATAGGCGGCCCGCCGCAAAAACGATAAAGCGCCGCTTCCCGGAAACATACGTCACTGCCGTCGATCGCCGACGCGGCCACGCTGCAGGCCGCGCTTAATGCGGGCGTGGCCGACGAGGCCCTGCCCGTATCCGGGATGGCGGGCGTCGCCGGGGCCGACCTTGTCGTGCTGGGCTTCACCATGGGGACGCGGCGCTGGACGCGCTTACCGCGCTCGCCCCTCTGGCCGGGCCGGAGATGGTCATAACCGACACCTGCAGCACGAAGGCCGAGCTGATGGACCACGCGCTGGAGCTTAAAAAAGCGCATCGGGCGCTTTGCTACGTAGGCGGACACCCGATGGCGGGCAGCGACAAGGCGGGTTTCAAACACTCCAGCGACCACCTTCTGGAAAACGCCGCCTACCTGCTTTGCCCAATGCCGGGCGCAGAGCAGGCGCTCGAACGGCTGAGCGCATTTCTTACTGCGCTGGGCGCGCTCCCTCATCCTCGACCCCGGAGAAGGACGACCTGCGCCATGGCCGCCATAAGCCATCTCCCCACGTCGCCGCCGCGGGGCTGGTCAACGTCGCGCGCCTGCACGACGACGAGAGTGACCCTGCGCGTGCTGGCCGCCGGGGCTTTCGGGACCTCACGCGCATTGCGTCCAGCCCGCCTCGCGCTGTGGCACGGCATCAGCGTGAGCAACCGCGAGTGCCTCCTGCGGCTGCTTCTGGATTATATCACCGCGCTGAGCGGTTCCTGCCGCGCGCTGAACTGGGGGGACGCGCGCACCAGTCCTTTTTTGCGCGTGCGCAGGAATACCGCGATTCCTTCACGGCGGCCGACAAAACGCCGCTCGGCCTGCTTTATCCGTCATGCGGACGTGATGACCGTCCGGGCGTCATCGCCGAAATCACCCGCCTCCTCGCCGGCGCCGACGTCAACATCCGGAACCTCTACATCGCCGAAAGCCGGGAGCAGGAGGGCGGATGCCTGCGATTAGCGTTTGCCTCGCGGGACATACGCGCGCGCGCGGCGGCGCTGCTGAAAGCAAGCGGCTATTCGGTCACCATAATCGGGGACTGAACAAGGAACTTCGGGAAAGCAAAAAAGCAGGCGGAGGGCCGAACGCTCTCCGCCTGCTTTCGTTTGTGTCAATGGATCACCAACCGAAAATGGAACCGATGGTGCGGATGATGCAGGTCATCGTCTTTATTATGGTTTTGATTGCCGTCACCGGACCCATCACCGTGAACCGGACTCTGACTTCCGCTTTGGTACCCTGTTCCGTCGCAAACACGATGGTTTCGTCGTACGTGCCGTCGCGCAGGCCTGTTTTGGGCTGCACCGTGAGAGCGAGCTTTTCGCCTGCCTCAATCACAACGGGAAAAGCCGCCCCGGTAACGTTGTATTTTGCGCTCTGCGGTTTTTGGAGGGTCACCGGGCTGTTACCGGTGTTGGTAACGACGACCTTCTGCCCCGCGGGCGCCGGATACCGCTCACGCACGCTGCCAAAATTCAGTTGCGCCGGCGCAGCGGTGATGGTATAGGTCGGTTCCGCTCCTTTCCCGACGGTCACTATGGTATCCGGGCCGGTAAGATAGTTGCTGGTTTCTCTGTAACGTATCGAATACTCGCCCGGCACCAGCCCGGTCAGCGAAGTCGCGCCGTCCGGGACGGCAGTGTAATCTCCGCTCGCGCCCGGCCTGTACTCCATGGTGTCGGTCACGCCTCCGATGCTGCCGTCGTTCCTGCCGCTGACGCTTTCGTCCTTCACGGTGAAGAGCGACGCGTCCGGCGCGGCTTGCGTTGCCTTGTTCACCGTCTGGGACAGCGCCCGCCCGATGCCGGTCCCGCCGTCGCCTTCGTTCCAGGTCACCGTCAGTGTGCCGGTGTGCGGCGACCCCGCCGCGCTCAGGCCCGTTTTCGATGCCACCGTCACCGCCGCCGTTTCGCCCGGTGCCAGCGTGTCCGCGCTAAGCGGCGCGGTTATCTCAAAGCTGTTGCCGCCCGCCGTGATGGCGGCCGCTATGCCGGTCACCTCGGAGTTGCCGGTGTTCTTGACCGTGAAGGTCGCGCTGCTCCCGGTACCGTAGCCGTAGGTCAGCGCCGCAAAGTCAGGCGCGGGCACCGCCCACGCCAGCGTGTACGTGCGCGCGGTCACCGTGATGGGCACGACCACGTCCACCGTGTCGGTCCCGTCGCTGACTGTGACCTGGACCGACGTGTTGCCCGCCGCCATGCCTGTAACGGTCACCGTCCCGTTTTGCAGGGCGGCCGTGGCCACGCCGGTATCCAGCGGGGTTTCCATGGCCGTTATGGTCAAATCATCCTCGTCCGCGTCCTGAGCGATGTCATCCGCGTCAAAGCTCGCTCCGCCGCCCGTCAGCATGCTCTGTACGGGCACGGGGTCCTTTGCCGCGGGCGGGGTGTTGGCTGATCCGAACACCGCCAGCACTGTTACGTCGCCGGCCGGCATCGTTTCGGGAAGGCCATCCCATCCTATAAACGCACCATCCGGACCGGTGGGAGTAGCTATACCCTGCGCCGACACGGCGGCTCCTGTGTTGTAGTACTGCGTCGCGTGGATGTTATCGCCGTTCATATACGTCAGCCGGTACACCGCGTTGCTCGGGTCCGTTGTGCGGAAAACGGGCGCCGGGTCCCCATCAGGCCCCAGCGTCTGCCCAAACTGCGCGCCCAGCAGATACGCCACCTCGCCGGAGGCGAACGCCCCCGCGGATCTGACCTCCGCCGTGCTGGTGCCCATATTGTTGCCGATACCGGCAGGCGGGCTGAGGAAATAGCACGCGTTCACGGTCCCGCTGGACGGATTGAGGCCGCAGATGCTGCCCACATTGGATTTGCCCACGACCGCTCCGGTATTGTAGCAGTATTGTATGGTCGCGTTGTTGTATCCGCAAATACCGCCGACATTATTTTTATCAGGAACATTGACCGCTCCTGTGTTATAGCAGTGCTGGATCTGGCCGTAGTTGCTGCCAGCCACGCCGCCAAACTGATTCTGCATGCCGCTGTTGCTGCTGGTGACGGTTCCGGTGTTGCAGCAATTCTTTATCATGCCGGAATTGCCGCCGACTATTCCGCCCACCGCAGCCGGACCTGTCGTTCCGGCGCCTACGACCGTTCCGGCATTTTGGCAGTTCTCGATCGTATTGTTGGTATTGACATACCCGCATATGCCGCCCGCATAATTGGTCGCGGTCACAACGGTCCCTGAATTATAACAATTTCTGATTGTGCTGAGCACCATGGCCCCGCATATGGCGCCCACATTGCTGTTCCCTTTGATATAGGATTTTGTTATGCGGACGTTTTGAATTAACGTATTGGTGCCGATATACCCGAACAGCCCCTGACAGTCGCCCGTGCTGTTGATGTAAATGCCGCTTATTGTATGATTCTGTCCGTTGAAGCTCCCCATAAAGCGGGAAGCCACGCCGGTGCCGATGGGCGTCCATAGGTTGGCCGGGGCTGCGCTTCCCCAGTTTTCCCAGCCGGCCGTGTCGTTGAGCGCAATGTCCGCCACCTGTATCCCGTGGATGTCCGTTCTGCCGCCATTGACCTGCTGTGCGAACCAGAGCAGATGCTCAGCCGTCGCTATGCGGTAGGGGTTGCTTGCGGTGCCATTACCGGTCATCTGGACCTCTACCGTGATGGTCAGCTGTTTGGCGTCCGTCCCCGCCTGGTTCGCCGCCTGGACGGTGAAAGTGCTGGTACCCGCCGCGCTTGGCGTGCCCGAAATAACGCCGGTTATACCGTTCAGCGTCAGGCCTGCCGGCAGGCTGCCCGCAGTTACAGAAAAGGTGATGGGCGTCCTTCCGGTCGCGGTTATGGTCTGGCTGTAGAGGGTCCCCAGAACGCCGGACGGCAGGGACCCGGTGGTGATGGCCGGCGTTGCCCTGAATACCGTAATGCTCAGCTCCTGCGTATCCTGTACGCCGGTGCTGTTCACCGCCCGGACGGTGAAGGTGCTGACGCCCTCGGCGGTGGGCGTGCCTGAAATAACGCCGGTCGTACCGTTCAGCGTCAGGCCCGCCGGGAGGCTGCCCGCGCTCACCGAGAAAGTGATGGGCGCCGTGCCCGTCGCCTCTATCTGCGCCGTGTACTGCACGCCCTTTACGGCGTCAGGCAGCGATTCCGTCGTGATGACCGGCGCTATCGGCGACCCGAATACCGCCGAGACTTGCACGTCCTGGGCCGGCATCGTTTCCGGGAGGCCCTCCCACCCCGAAAAATAGCCGTCACCGCTGACCGGCGCTGTTATGCCGGACGTCGATACGGTGCTGCCGCTGTTGTAATATTGCACCGCGTGCACCTCCGCGCCATTCAGGTAGGTAAGCTTGAACACCTGATTGGCGTTATCGGACCTGCGGGGCATGGGGACAGTATCCCCGCCCGGCCCGAGCGTCTGCCCGAACTGCGCGCCCAGCAGGTACGCCACCTCGCCGGAAGCGAACTGTGCGGCGGTCTTGCTTACCGGGCCGCTCCCGTTGCCTATGCCCGCAGTGCTGGAAGTGTTCAGATAGTAGCAGTTTGACGTACTGCCGCTGACACTTATACCGCATATGCCGCCCTGGAACGTCCCCTGCGGCCCCTGTATCGGCCCGGTGTTATAGCTGTTTTCAATGACGGAGGAGGCGGTCGCGGCGGAAAGTCCGCCGACTATGCCGCCAACGTATTTTGTCGTGCCGGTGACCACGCCCGCGTTGCCGCAGCCCGTGATGAGGGAACCCGGGCTTTCGGCGCCGGTGGATACGCCGCAGATGCCGCCTACGTCGGTACCGCCCCGAACGCTGCCGTAATTATAGCAGCCGGTAACCGTACCCTTCAGGTTTTGGCCGATTATGCCGCCGATATAGCTGCCGCCGGCCACCACGTCCCCCCGGTTATGGCAGTTGATAAAACTCCCGCCGTAGTTGATGCCACAGACGCCGCCGACGTTGTCATACCCCGCGATATGCGAGGCGGCTACGGTAACGTTTTTCACCGTTCCGACGCCGACATACCCGAAAAAGCCGGCCGCGCCGCTTCCCACGGTATACACGCCGCTGACCGTGTGGCCGGCGCCATCGAAGGTCCCGGCGAAGCGGTTGCTGCTATTGCCGATGGGGGTCCATGTATTGGCCGGGGCCGAAGTTCCCCAGTTTTGCCAGCCTGACGTATTGTTAAGCACGATATCGTCTGTAAGCCTGGCATGTATCCCTGCGTTCCCGCCGTTCACCTGCGCGGCAAACCACGCGAGTTCCTCCGCCGTGCCGATTTGATACGGCGCGCCCGATGATCCGTCCCCTTTGCCGGCGGCGTCATGCCGGCGTTCCATGTGCCGGCTGCCAGCGCCGTTACCGGTAGAAGCGCAAGCATGAGCACAGCGCTCAGCAGCAGGCTTATCATCCGCCTCGTTTTCATGTTCTTTCCCCCTTGCATGTCCAACATGTCGCAGTATCCGCGTGATACGGCCGTTTGCGCCACGGGAGATCCCGCCTGTAAAAAGCACAAAAAATCCCATCTTCGAGTATTTTAGGATGGGATTACATTTTTGCCCATCGTCGTATACGACGATATTTGGGAATCGGCTTTATTGGGGTGGGGTTACCGGAGCTTTTCGGCCAGCCTTGCACGGCGGTCGATGTCCAGCTTTCTGAATACCGCGCGCAGGTGCGTGCGCACCGTGCTTTCGGTGACCAACAGTTTTTCGGCGATCTCGTTGTTGTTCAGTCCCTCGGCTGCCAGCCTGGCCACCTCGTATTCCCGGGCGGTCAGGTCGGGAGGAAGCTCGGCCGGGAACATGGCGCTGTGCAGCGTAGTCCACCCGGCTAAGAAGCGCTCCCTGCACGCGCAAAACGCGCCGTAAAGGTGAGGATATTCCGTCTCTATAAGGTCGTCCACCATCTTGCCCAGTATGGTGGAATAGGCCGCGAACGGGAGTATCAGCGCGTCGGGCAGCCCTCTTTGGGCGGCGAACCGCACAATCGCGGCGGCCTCTTCCGGGTTGCCCATGCCCATCTGGCCGACGGCCACGGTCAGCAATCTCAGCGTGTCCCGGAAAGGCCCGCGCTGTCGGGGCGGTTGGGCCTCCGCCGTACCTGTCAGCCGCGCGAATTCCCCCTCATGCATCAGGTAGCTCAGATGCGTGAACAGGGCGTTTTCGATCATGGGCGGCGGAAGCGGGCGATTCAGGAACGCGCCGGTGCGCAGCCAGCCCGCGACCCTCTTCTGATTCTGCAGCTCGTTGAAAAGCACGCCCCGGATGATGTCCAGGAGCGAGCGGATCAAAAGGGTATTCTGCGGCGCGTAGGACGCCGCGCGCTCCATGGCGCTGATGGCCTGCTGCCAGGACGCCATATCCGCGTTGTGCAGCGCCAGATGGGCCAGAATCATGGTGGCGCCCAACTGGACAACGCTTTGCTTCTTGCTCTCGGCCAGGAACACGGCCTTGTACGCGAGTATCTCCGCGTTGCCAATGTCCCCCCGCTGATAGGCAAGCTCCGCGCGGAACAGGACGTCCGCACCGGCGCCGTGGCCGCCGGTCAGCTTTGCGTACAGGCCGATGAACGCTTCCAGCGCGTCGGCCTCGCGGTTGGCCGCACCAGGCGTAACGTTGAACTCCCCCAGCGCGGTGTGGCTCCCGAACCACCAGGGCGCATCCGGCAGAATGACCTGCGACACCTTGCCTTTGAAAAGCGCGGCGGCCTGCTTCAGGACAGCGGTCATTTCGCTCAGATCGGGATACCTCTGATAGGAAGAGAGCAGGAGCCATTCCCCCAGCAGCGCGGGCTGTTCAGACAGCGCGGGCAGGCCGCGCTGCTCTTTCATCAGTACGTCGAACGCGTCGCGCAGCCCGGCCGATAAAAGCGCCCACGCGACGCGCAGCATGGAAAGCGGATACCGCGCTTTTATCGGAGCCGGGCAGTCCCGCGCGATATCCAGCGCCAGCTCAGAAAAAGGCCTGCCGCCGATGTCTTCCAGAATCAATGGGGAAAGGTTGAGGGAGAGCATGCGCTCATAGTCCCCGATCCGCCGGTAATACCACAGCGCCTCCACGGCCTTGCCGTCGTCCCGGCACAGGTCGCCAGCCCGCAGCAGGCACGCGCGCGAGAACGCAGCGCCGCGCTCCTCGCGCTTTAGGTCCATCAGGTGGCGGAACAGGCTGTGCGGCTCATAGCGCCGCTCGGCCGTATCATACCGGATGAACGGGTTTTCCAGCGCTTCAAGCGCGTATCCGGGCAGCGCGTCGCAGCCGGCGAGCACGCACAGCTGCCGCGTGGTGGCTGTTTCCAGAGGGGACATGGATAACAGGAAGGCTTGCTGTTCGCCGGTCAGCCTGCTCCATATCAGATAGTCCATCAGTGTCAGGATGTCGCTGGTATCGGCAAAGGCGCCCCTCTCCCTGAATGTGCGCAGCTGCAGATAGACCGCGATGATCCAGCCGCCGGTACTGGAAGCGACGTTCCGCGCCTCCCTGTTGGTTATGTCCACGCCTGCAAGGGCGTAATAGCGCTGGATATCCCCGGCATTCAGGCGGAGGTCGGCGGCGGTAACGTGCAGGAACCCCTGTCCCAAAACGGCCTTACGCACGTTCCGTTTAAGTATGTGCGTGATCAGGATGACGTGGAGGTCCGCGCCGCCGTGCTCAATGAGCGCGACAAAGAAGGAGGCGGGCAGGGCGGTGTACAGGAGCTGGAAGTTGTCTATGACGAGATAGGCTTCATGGTCGCATCGGATGGACCGCAGCGCGTCGCAGGCCTCGCCGACGGTAACGGCGTTGGGCAGTTCTATCCGCATGAGGCGCTCCCCGGCGCGACTGTCGATCCCAAAAACCAGCCGGGAGAGCCGCTTGAAGCAGGCGGCGGGGAGCTCATCGGTGGCGGTCAACCAATAGACGGGTACGCTTTCCGGGACATGGGTCTCCAGATAATCCCGTATCGCCGTGGTCTTGCCGTGGCCGGGCGGGGCCTCCACTATGGTGGTGGGGACGGTCCGCAGGTAATCGAGCTTTTTTATCAGCCGCTCGGAGTAATAGCGCGGCTCGCCCCGGGCTCTGCGCTTCTGCCCCATGGTCCGCCTCCTCAACAATGGGATGAGCGTTGCTTTGATTTCAGTATATAGGCCCGTGCGCACAGACGCAACCCAAAAGGCTGTCCGAAGAAACAGGAAACGGGAGCTGCCTGCTTTTCCGGCAGGCCCGCCCCCGTTCGTCTTATTATCTTGGTGGCTTACAGGTTTTTCACGGCCCCCATGAACAGTATGGCCCCCGTCTCCTGCTCCGCGATGGCGAACAGGAAGGGGCGGTCCACCGTCATGGTGAACGTGTCCTCCGTCGGAGCGGCCGAGGTAACGCGCATCTCCACGCTGGTCACGGCCGCCGCGCGCGTGCCCTTCTCGTCCACGTCTATGAACGTCTTGTGCCGGACATCATGAATGTACGCAGCCTGCGCTATGCCCGAAAAATCCGCCTTGTCCGGGTCGAATGCGTTTGCCATGCCCAGAGCCGCCAGCGTTTCCTTCAGATAGGTCTCGTACTCGAGCTTGAACCTGGGCAGGGCGACCGTTCCCTGCTTCTGCGCAAGGCTGTCCATCCAGCCGCTCCAGACCGATTCGTCCAGCGCGGACACCGCCGCGTCCAGCGTGCTTTCCTTATCCGGCAGGAACACATACATCGCAAGCGACCCGTCGCCGTAAGGCAGGCTTATGAACTGGCCGCCGTCCACATCGGCATATTGAAAGGCATACTCCTGCGCCATCATCTGCACCCTGGTTTGGCCGTCCATGCCGTAAAACGGCGCCTCGGATGTGTCGTCCGGGTCGAATTGCCTGCTCCACGACCCCTCGAACCAGATGGCGTTCATGATGAACAGGATGGTGTCGCGGTCGATCTGGTCCACGATGTCGTCGATTTTGCCATCCGTTTTCTCCTTCACCCAGTCGTTGATGATACTGACCGCGTCCGGGCTGGAAAAGTCCAGATTGGCCAGCGCCGCGCCGTAGTATTTTTTGTTGTCTGCAACAAAGCCGTCCCCGATCTTCACGTCCTTGTTGGCCCACAGCGCGTTGGATAGCCGGACCTCCGTCTTCTCGTCCTTCCGCTCAAGGGCTTGAGCCATTGCCCGGAACCCTTCGTTCACGTCCTGTGAAGACAGCCCGCTAAGCCCCAGGGCCGAACGCATTTCCTCCGCGGTATCGCCGCGCGCGCCGTCCTGGTCATGCCCAGCGCGAGCGCCACGCTGGCCGGCGACAAGAACACGTTCTTTGTCTCTCCCTGCGCGGCCTTTTTGAAAAGCTCCAGCGAGAACCCGGTAACGCCCTGGTAAAGCCCTTTACCGGCGCGGCGGAAGTACCGCCCTCCAGGCCGCCGGCGTACACAACGTCCAGCCCCTGCGCCTGAGCGTTGGCGCAGGCACCCAGGATAAGCGCCGACGCCAGGCATACGCAGAGCAGCAGCGCGATACGCTTTTTCATCTCTCAACACCTCCTGCCCTATAAACGCAGGGCGCAAAAAAAAGTTTCGCTCATCTGTAACGCCAGGCCAGCCAGAAATAGCTCCCCGCCGTCGCGCCCATGATGAGGGCCGCCATCAGGAAAAACCACAGGTCGAACCACGCCGCGTAGGCCCGGATGCTCCCCAACAGTATCACGCAGATGAAGTACGCCAAAAGCGCTGTCAATTCCAGTTTTAAAAGGCTGATGAAGGATTTGAGGAGCTGCTGCTGGTTCTCCCGGTTCTGCGGGCTGATGCGTACCGGATAGCTGTACAGCCGGTGGAAGCGCATGAACACCGAGAGCAGCAGGTACACGGCCAGCATCGCAAGCATTAGCCACAGCAGGAACGCCTTGCCGCCGATGGCCACCAGCCGCTCCCCCGCCGCCCCCATGGGCGCGGTCAACTGGTCGGGCAGCAGCTCCCAGCCCCTGGCTACCATGGCCATCGCGCTGATAACCACGCCCAGCGCCGCGATCTCGGCCGCGCGCGCCAACCGCACGTACGTCTTCATGTCCCGCTCCTTCCTCTTGCCCGGTCGGCATAACAAAACGGGAGCCGCACGACGCCGCCGGCAGCCGCTTCTCCTCCCGATACCAATATAAAAAACGCGCAAAAGTCTGTCAAGCAGACGTCCCCCGGCATCTCTCCAAAAGAAAACCGCCCTCGCGAGAGGGCGGGATATATTTTATCTCATGGTTCCTGTTTAAGCTGCTGGCGGTTGCTTTCTATCAGTTGAATGTAATCCGCGATAACGGTCTGGTATTGGTTCATGTAGCTTTGCAGTTCGCTCAGGATGTCGTCCGCGTAGGCGATGGCGCCGCTCCGTATCTCCTGCGCATTGCTCTCGCTGGTGTTGATGATCTCCTGCGACTGCTGGTACGCCTGCTGGGTGATCTCGTGCTCGTTCACCATCCTTGTCATCCGCGCCTGCGTTTCCGCAACCAGCGTCGCAGCGTCCTTCTGGGCGTCCTCCAGTATGCGCTCGCGCTCCTGCTTGAGTATCTCCGCCTGCCGTATCTCTCCCGGCAGGGCTTCGCGGAGCTCGTCTATGATATCCAGCAATTTATCGGGGTCCAGCAGTTTTTTCCCGGTCAGGGGAAGGGAGCCGCCGCTTTCAATCTCCTCTTCCAGCAAGTCCAGCAATTCAAGAACTTTCAACCTTTATACCCCCCATATCATACAAATTACCTGTTTTCAGGGTTCCTGAGCTTTTTTGTCAGATCGCCGATGATCTCCCGCGGCAGCAGGCCCTCCAGGCACCCGCCAAAACTGCCTATCTCACGCACCAGACTCGAACTCAGATACGAGTACCGCGTGTTGGTCATCAAAAAGACCGTTTCCGCCTCGGGGTAGAGCTTTTTGTCATGGAAGCCATCTGGAATTCGTATTCAAAGTCGGAAACGGCGCGCAGGCCGCGCACGATATAGAGTGCGCCTTTTTTCCTCGCAAACTCCACCAGCAGGCCGTTAAAGGCCTCCACCTCGACGTTCCCCAGCCCTTCCGTACACCGGTCGATGTATTCTATCCGCTCCTCAACGGAAAACAGCGCCTGCTTTCGCACGTTCTGCAAAACGCCCACGACCACCCTGTCGAACATGCCGACTATCCTTTTGATAATGTCCATATGTCCGCAGGTTATGGGGTCAAAACTCCCCGGATAAACACAGATCCTCATTGTCCCTCACTGACTGCCGCTACGAACGTATATCCCGTGCTGCCGTAGCGCCTGCGGTCGCGCACCGCGTACAGCCCGCCCGGGTCGTCTTCTATCATAGTGTTGGCGTCATGCTCGCAGGCCGCGACGGCGCCCGCGCGCATCAGGCCCCGGCCAAACAAAAGCCCCAGCGCTGCCGGCACCGCGCCCAGACGGTAAGGCGGGTCCAAAAACACAATGTCGAAGGCGGGCTGGCCTTCCGGCATCCTTTGAAGCGCGCGCCGGTAATCATCCCTCAGGATGACGCAACGCTCCGAAAACCCGAGCTTGTCCGCGTTTTTGGCGACAAGCCGCACGCATTCAGCGGAATTATCGATAAATACGGCCCGGGCGGCCCCTCGGCTCAGCGCCTCCAGCCCAAGCGCGCCCGACCCCGCAAAAAGGTCCAGCACGCACGCGCCTTCCATCCGCGTCTGCAGGATGGAAAAAAGGGCTTCCCGCACCCTGTCCTGCGTCGGGCGCGTCCCCCATCCACCGGGCGTTTCTATCGCGCGCCCGCGCGCGGTCCCCGCGATGATCCTCACCCTGACCCTCCTGACTGTTAGGCTAAGTCTACCATAAACTTCCTATGCAGACAAGTTTTCATCTTCAATCCGCCCTTTTCAGGGGGTACGCTTGTAGGTGGTCACATCGGTCACCACCAGGTCCATCGGGATATCCATATCGTCGGCCGGTATCCGCTTATACACCTGCGTTTCAAAGCACACGCCCATCTTCAGCGCGTCGGGGCGTATCCTTTTCAGAAAGCGGTCGTAATACCCCTGCCCGTGCCCCAGCCGGTTGCACTGGCTGTCAAAGGCCATGCCCGGTACCAGAACAAGGTCTATTTTCTGCGGGTCCACGACGGTATATTCGTTCTCCTTCGGCTCCTCTATCCCGAAGCTGTTGGAAACAAGGCTTTCCCAGTCGTGGGGCACCACCGCGGCCATATGCCCGGAGTCCCCGCACAGGGGGACGCAGACCGTTTTACCGAGGCTCTGCGCAAGGCATATCAGCGGCTGCAGGTCCGGCTCATACTCGGTGGCCATGAAAAGCATGATGACCTGTGCGTTCTGGAATTGTTCCTTGTTCAGTATCCTGTTTCTTATCTTTTCCGAGGTATAGTATTTTTCCAGCACCAAAAGGGACTGCTGTCTTTCCTTGCACTTTTTCCTGATGCTCTCTTTCGTGACTGTCATGTATCCGCTCCGCCCTTATACAGCCTGGGTACCCGCTGGCTGACTGACAACAGGATCTCATAGCTTATCGTTTTTGCCCACGCGCCCATCTCCTCGGCCGTCACGCTTTGGTCCCCCTGGCTCCCCAGGAGCACGACCTCGTCGCCGGGAAGTATATCGGGAATGTCCGTGACGTCTATGAGCGTCTGGTCCATGCACACGCGCCCGATGACCGGCGCTTTTTTGCCCCGCACCAGCACGTGCGCGCAGTTGCTCAACAGCCGCTTGTAGCCGTCGCCGTAGCCTATGGGGATGGTCGCGATGAACGAATCGCGCCTCGTGGTGAACGTCCGGCCGTAGCTGACCGTTTCCCCTGCCGGTATCTTCTTTACGTGGAGTATCACCGTTTTCCACGACATCACCGGATACAGCGGCACCGTCCGGCGCACTTCCTCCGACGGGTAGCACCCGTACATGGCGATGCCTGCGCGCACCATGTCGTGGTGCGTTTCGGGCAGATCGAGTATGGCGGCGCTGTTGGCCGCATGCAAAAGAAGGGAGGAAAATCCTTTTTCCTCCGCTGCCCGCACCGCTTCCAGAAACCGCTCGTTCTGAAGCCTTGTAAACGTTTTGTCCGCCTCGTCGGACGTTGCAAAGTGGGTGAACATGCCCTCCAGCTCCAGATTGCGGCACTGCCCGATCCGCTCGAGCACATCACCCAGGCGCTTGGGCTTGTGCACGCCCACGCGGTTCATGCCCGTGTCCACCTTGAGATGGATCTTCACCCGCTTGCCCTGCCGGGCCGCCTCCTCGTCCAGCCGCCACAGGCCCCCGAGGTTGAACACGGTCAGCCTGAGGTCGTTTTTGACGACGATGCTCATGCCCTGCTCCATCGCGCCGCTCAACACGAGTATGGGGGCGTCTATCCCAGCCTCGCGCAGCTGCCTCCCCTCGTCGGGGGTGGCCACGCCCAGCCAGGTCGCGCCGCTATTGAGCGCCGTGCGCGCTATCTCGACGGCGCCGTGGCCGTAGGCGTCCGCCTTTATCACGGCCATCAGCCGGGTCTCGGGCCTGAGCAGGCTCTTGAGATTCTTCACGTTTTGCGAAAAGTTATCCAGATCGATGACAACATGTGTGCGACGGATCTCCGTCAACCTACACACCTCCGAAAGAATAAACAAGTCTAAAGCGCGTACAGCTCGTCGGCCGAAAGCACGCTGACGCCCTTGCTGATAAGGATGTCCTTGGCGCGGGCCGGGTTCTCGACCCGGAAGAGTATGCGCGCGCTGTCGTTGTGCGTCTGCACGAAGGAATACAGGTACTCGACGCTGATATCCGCCTCGGCGAGATGGTCGAGTATCCCGGCCAGCCCGCCGGGCACATCGGGGACCTCCACCGCCAGCACCTCGGTGATGTTGGCCGTAAAGCCCGCGTCGCGTATGACGGCGATGGCTTTTTCGGGGTCGTTGACGATGCAGCGCAGTATCCCGAAATTGGTCGTGTCCGCTATGGAGAGCGCCTTGAGATCGATATTGTGGTCGCGTAGGTGCCGGGTCAGCTCGGCCAGCCGGCCCTTTTTGTTCTCGATGAACACCGAAATCTGCTTTACCATGCGCTTAACCCCCTTTAAAATTGGTCAGTCACAGGACGCGCTTGTCTATGACACGCCTGGCCTTGCCCTCGCTGCGCTCGATGGTCTTGGGCTCGACCAGCTTCACGCGGGCGCTGAGGCCCAGCCTGGACTGTATCTCGCGCGAGATTTTGGCCTGCAGGTCCTCCAGCCTGCGCACCTCGTCCGAGAACAGGCCTTCGGATATCTCCACCTGTATCTCGAGGGAATCGAGGTTGTCGACGCGGTCCACTATCAGCTGGTAATGCGGTTCCAACTCGCCGAAATCGATGAGCAGCGTTTCTATCTGGGAGGGGAACACGTTGACGCCGCGGATGATAAGCATGTCGTCGCTCCGCCCCAGCACCTTGCCGATGCGCACGTGCGTGCGCCCGCAGGGACATGGCGCGGTCTCGAGGGTGGTGATGTCCCGCGTGCGGTAGCGGACGACCGGTATGCCTTCCTTGGTGATGGTGGTGATGACCAGCTCGCCCTCCGCGCCGGGGGGCAGCACCTCCAGCGTATTCGGGTCGACGATCTCGGGCAGGAAGTGGTCCTCGGCGATGTGCAGCCCGTTCTGGTGCTCGCACTCGTAGGCCACGCCCGGCCCGATGATCTCGCTCAGGCCGTAGATGTCGGTGGCCCGTATGCCCAGTTTCTGCTCGATCTCGCGGCGCATGCTGTTGGTCCACGGCTCTGCACCGAAAACGCCGTATTTCAGGGCAAGGTCCTTGTGCGGGTCCACGCCCATCTCTGCCATGGTTTCGGCCAGATACAGCGCGTACGACGGCGTGCAGCAGATCATCTCTGCGCCGAAGTCCTGCATCAGCATGATCTGGCGCTTGGAGTTGCCGCCCGACATGGGCACGACCGACGCGCCGATGCGCTCGGCCCCGTAATGCGCGCCCAAACCGCCGGTGAAAAGGCCGTAGCCGAACGAGACCTGCACCACCATGTTCCGGTGCGCTCCGCCGGACACCAGCGTCCGCGCCATTACCTCGGACCAGGTCGCGATGTCCTTTTGCGTGTACCCAACCACGCTGGGCTTGCCGGTGGTGCCGGAGGACGCGTGGATGCGCACGATCTCGGACATGGGCACGGCAAACATGCCAAAGGGGTAGTTGTCGCGCAGGTCCTGCTTCACGGTAAAGGGGAGGAGCTTTACATCGTCCAGCGTCTTGATGTCGCAGACCTCAAGCCCCATTTCCTGAAATTTTTCCCTGTAAAAAGGCACGTTTTTATAAACGTTATTCAGGATGTTCCGCAGCCGTTCCATCTGGAGCTGCTCGAGCTGCGGCCTATCCATGCACTCGCGTGCACGGTTCCAAATCATCCCATTCCCCTCCATATGCTTTATTATGCCTGATCCTTAAGGTCTATGGCAAACCCCCGCGCGAAAGCGGCGAGGTTCACGTCCAGAAATCCCGGCTTTATCACCGATTTGAGGGCCGCCTCCCAGGCCGCGGCCGGCTGGTCCATGCACCGCGCGAGGGCCCCTAAAAGCACCACGTTCATCGTCCGGGGATTCCCGCACGCATTGGCCAGCTCTCCTGCGTCCACCGCATATACGGCCCCGGCGTTCGCTTTCAGGATGTCCATCACGTCGTCAGGATACGCCGCCGCGCCCAGTATGACCGGCATGGGCAATATCTCGTGATCGTTGACGATGACCGTGCCGCCCGGCTTGAGGTAATTCAGATACCGCGCGGCCTCCAGCTTTTCAAAGGCGAGTATGATGTCTGCGCCGCCCTGGTCGATAAGGGGGGCGTGCACCGCGTCCCCGAAGCGCACGTGGGTCACCACGCTCCCGCCGCGCTGGGCCATGCCGTGCAGTTCGGACACCTTCACGTCGTACCCCGCGCTCAAGGCCAGCATCCCCAGCACCTTGCTCGCCAGCAGCGTACCCTGGCCGCCGACACCTACGATAAGAATGTTGGTCATGCCCCCGCACCTCCCTGGATGGCCCCGAACGGGCAGACGCCCGGACAGAGGCCGCAGCCGCTGCACAGGCCGGCGTCTATTTGGGCCTTGTCCCCCGTGTCCTGTATGGCCGGACACCCGAGCTTCATGCAGGCCTTGCAGTACCGGCACTTGTCCGCGTCGATATGAAGCGGCGCCTTTTTCGTCTTTTCTATCAGCGCGCAGGGCCTTCTGCAGATAACGACCGACAGCTCGGGTTTTTCGGTCTCTGTCTTTAAAGTCTGCTCCAGCTTTTTAAGGTTGAACGGGTCGACCACGGCGACGCTGTTCACGCCCGCGGCCCGGACCATCGTTTCAAGGTCCACCCTGGGAGCGGGATCGCCGCAGATGTCGAAGCCGGTGGCCGGGTGGTTCTGGTGCCCGGTCATGCCGGTGGTGGCGTTGTCCAGAATCAGCACGGTGAAGACGCCGCCGGTGTACACGGCCTCGATGAGGCCGGTAATGCCGGAGTGCAGGAAGGTCGAATCGCCTATCACCGCAACCAGCTTCTTTGCGAACTCGGCGCCCCGCGCCTTCTGCATCCCCAATGCCATGGGGATGCTGGCGCCCATGCACAGGCAGGTGTCCAGCCCCTGCAGCGGGGGCAGCGCGCCCAGCGTATAGCAGCCGATGTCGCCGGTCGCCGTCAGCTTGAGCTTATTGAGCATGTAATACACGGCGCGGTGCGGGCAGCCGGGGCACATCACCGGCGGCCGGCCGGGAAGCGCCGGGGCGTCCGGATGCTCTGCGTCCCTGCCGGCAAGCTGTTTGGCCACGGTGTTGGCGCTCAGCTCGCCGAGGTTGGAGAACAGCGCCTTGCCCTCGACGGGGATGCCGGCGGCCTTGAGGGCGTTTTCGATGAACGGCTCCAGCTCCTCGGCCACATACAGGGTGTTCACCGTCTGGGCGAACGCGCGTATGCTCTCGATGGGGAGCGGATTGACCATGGCTATCTTATAAACGGAAGCGTCGGGCAGCGCCTCGCGCACGTACTGGTACGCTATGCCGCTGGTGACCACGCCAATTTTGCCTCCGGGTATCGCCCGGTTATGCGGCAGCGTTTCGCCGTATTCGCTCAGGCCCTTCATGTGCTCGTTGACCTGCACGTGCCGAAGCCGCGCCATGCCCGGCATCATCACGTACTTCATGGCGTCCTTGGCGTAGCCGCGCACCTCCGGCCGCTCGGGCTCGGATACCTGCACCGGGCTGCGGGCGTGCGCGATGCGCGTAGTGGTCCGTATAAGCACCGGCGTGTCAAACTTTTCGCTTATCACGAAAGCGAGGCGCGTAAAGTCGTACGCTTCCTGGCTGTCCGAAGGCTCGAGCATGGGCACATGCGCGCTCAGCGCGTAGTACCGGCTGTCCTGCTCGTTCTGCGAGCTGTGCATGCCGGGGTCGTCGGCCACCACGATGACCAGCCCCGCGTTCACGCCGGTGTAGGCCGCTGTAAAGAGTGGGTCGGCCGCCACGTTCAGCCCTACGTGCTTCATGCAGCACAGCGAACGCGCGCCGCCGACCGCCGCGCCCATCGCGGTTTCCAGCGCCACCTTTTCGTTGGGCGCCCAGGCACTGTCCACCCCCGAAAACCGGGCGATGGTCTCGGTTATTTCTGTGCTGGGCGTGCCCGGATATGCCACGGTTACGGGTGCCCGCGCCCCGCGCGCCGGCCGCGATGGCCTCGTTTCCTAACATCAATACTTCGCCTATCCTAAAAAACACCTGTCTATTTTGTCGCGCAGGTCGGTGACGCGCTGTGCCTTGCCTCGAAGCGCTTAAGGAGGCCGGCTCCACCGCCGTACCTTGGCTTCGATGCTCAGTGCCGTTTTCAGCCTGTTCCCCGTGGTCTGCTCCAGCTTTTCGAGTTCCGCAAAACTCTCCAGGAGACTGGCGGTCCCGCGGCTCGACCAGCACTTCCAGCACGTCGAGATAGTTCTCGCGCGAAACGACGATCTCATAGTGCGGCCGATGCCCTCGGCCTGCAGCACGATCTCCCCGATTTGGAGAGGAAGACGTTGACGCCGCGCACCACCAGCATGTCGTCGCCTGGCCCTGCATCTTGGCGATGCGCAGGCTGGTGCGCCCGCATTCGCAGCGCTCGGGCATGATGTACGTGATGTCCCGCGTGCGGTAGCGCAGCATGGGAGGCCCTCCTTGGTGATGGTGGTCAGCACCAGCTGTTCCTTGCCCGGGAGGCAGCACCTCGCCGGTATCGGGGTCGATGATCTCGGGGATGAAGTGGTCCTCCGCCAGGTGCATGCCCTGCTTGAAAACGCACTCGCCGGCCACCCCGGGGCCTATTATCTCGCTCAGTCCGTAGTTCTCGGTCGCAATGATGTGCAGCTTTTCCTCTATCTCCCGGCGCATGGGTTCGGCATGGCCCTCGCCGCCGAACAGCCCCACGCGGAGCCTGAGTTCGTCCACATGCCCATGCGCCCGGCCACCTCGGCGAGATACAGCGCGTAGGAGGGGGTGGAGACCTGGCAGTGTCGTCCCCAGTTCGCGCATGATCTTCAACTGCCGCTCGGTGTTCCCGCTGGAGAGCGGTATGACGGCGGCGCCTATCTTCTGCAGCCCGAAGTGCGGCCCGAACGCGCCGGTGAACAGCCCGTACCCGAACGCGATCTGCGCGATATCGTCGGCCTTCGCCCCGCCGGCAACGGCGACGCGCGCCACCACTTCTGCCCAGATTTCCATATCTTTTGGTATAGCCCACTGTGGCCCTTCCAGTGGTCCCGGAAGAGCCGTGCATCTCCACAATGTCCCTGAGCGGCACGGCCAGCATGCCGAAGGGATAGTTGTTCCTCAGGTCGTCCTTTTCGGTAAAGGGCAGGCGCCTGAGGTCGTCCAGCGTCTTGATGTCCTCCGGCTCAAGGTTCCGCCTCCTCGAAACGCTTCCCATAAAAAGGAACCCGTGCATACGCCCAGCGGACCGTTTCTCTCAGCCTCTCGGCCTGAAGGTCCTCCATTCGCGCACGGGAGCAGCATTCCATCTCCTCGTTCCAAATCATCCCGATAACACCTCTGAATGCGTTTTTGGTTTTGGACCAAAGGAGCCTGTAACGCCTAATTGACCAATCCCTGCCATCCTGCCGTTCTGCCTCTTTGCCAAAAACCATTATACCAGTCTGCAATTAAATCCTAATTCGCCGTTGATGCTATCTGCCTGTGCGCTTTGCGCACAGCGGCAATCTTCGATTGCCGGATCAAACCTGAACGGTTCGATCGCAGAGTAGTATTTATACCATAATCAATGTATATTATAGCATCACCGCGGTCATAAAAAAAGCCATTTAATCGGCTGGTAAAACGAGGCTGTCCGTTAATCCAACAAGCTTGTTCCCGTCCTCATCCGCGCGTATGTGCGCGTAACCGCCGTGCCCCAGCGCATAGTCCCAGAAGCGCTCCGGGCCGCCGTGCAGCAGGTGGCTCAGCGCGAACCGTATGCACCCCAGATGGGTCACCACCGCCACGCGTTCCCCCGCGTGCTCCCGCATGATCCTGTCCAGCCCGCGTTTGACGCGGCCGTACAGCGCCGCCCCGTTCTCGCCGTCGGGCAGCGTAAAGCCCATCCAGTCGTCGGCCCAGCCTCTGACCACCTCCGGCGCCTTGGCCTTCAGTTCCTCATAGGTCAGCCCGGCCGCCAGCCCGAAGTCCATCTCGGTCCAGTCTGCGTCGAACTCCGGCTCCAGCACGCCCCAGATGAAGCAAAGCCGCTGCGCGGTCTGCCTTGCGCACATCAGCGGGCTGCAAATGACCGTCCGTATGTCGTGGGGTTCGAGCGCCCAGGCCACGGCCTCAGCCTGCTCCTCCCCGACCGTATCCAGCATGGTCTCCCTCCTGCCGGTGTATCGCTTGAGCGCGTTGTCCTCGGTACGTCCGTGCCGTATCAAAAACAGTTCCATGCTCTGCCTCCTCGCAGTTTTATATCCTGCTCATTACCAGAACGGTTATCAGGAAGAAAATCTCCCCCACCTCGTTCAGCGCGCCCAGCGTGTCGCCGGTCAGGCCGCCCAGCCTGCGCGAAAACCGCCACGACGCAAACGCGCCCACCACCATGGGCACGACGGCCAGCGGAACGAAGAACGCGTTGAACAAAAGCTCCAGCAGGCCCGCCGCCACCGCGGCAGCGGCCAGCAGGTGGAAAGCGTGCATCATGTCGATGTAGTGCTTGCCCATCCCGCCGGTTTGCGCGTACCTGTGCAGCGACCCGCCGGTAATCAGCGAAAGCTTGCCCATCATGGGCGTGAGCGTCAGCACCATCGCCATGCTGTATGGCGTCAGGTGCATGGACAGCTCGGCCACCAGCGCGATGCGCAGCAGGATGTCGAACACCAGCCCGCAGACGCCCATCACGCCCAGCCGCGGGTCGCGCATGATCTCCAGCATGCGCTCGCGGTCCCGCACGCTGAAAAGCGCGTCGCAGGTATCGGCCAGCCCGTCGAGGTGCAGCGCGCCGGTCAGCAGCACCGGCACCAGCACAGCCATAAGGTAGGCGGCAACGTACACCCCGGCCATATTGCACAGCGTGTAAACAAGCGCGGACAGCGCACCCACCAGCAGCCCGACCACCGGAAAAAAGTACACGCTGAACGCCTGGTCCTCGGGCC
>JAXGQA010000008.1:0-62122 GCA_040766645.1 Christensenellales bacterium
ACCATGTGCCCGCCCTTATGACGGAGCCGCATGGCGTAGCTCTCCACCGGGTGCGTCATCGCGCAGAAATCGATGCGCACACTGCCGATGGCCAGCTCCATGCCGTCGGAGACCGGGCGCACGTCGAACAGCGCCTCTTTTTCGAGGAGTTGGTACGTCCATTCGGGCGTTTTGGGGGCATAGACCGGCAGCTTTTTGCTTCGTATGTCCTTTGCGTAGCGCATAATCAAAAGGTCGGCCATATGGTCTGAATGCATATGGGAGAGGACGACCGCGTCCAGAACGTCGAAGTCCGCGAACTCCAAAAGCCGAGAGAAGATGCCGCTTCCGCAGTCCATCAGTATGCGCGTCCGGTCCTGCTCGACGAGGTACCCCGAGCAGGCCCCGCCGGGCGCAGGATAAGGCCCGTACCGCCCCAAAACATGCAGCTTCATATCGCTCTCACCCCCTAAAATGATTTTCGGGTGCTCACAGCTTGTACTTGCCGGTCAGGTTGATAAGGGGTATGGCGATAAGCACGCCGGCAACGGCCTGTATCAGGTTGAACAGCAGGCCCCCGAGGGCATAGGCAAGGTCCACCAGCGCGATATCGTAGAGGAAGTAGCCCGCCATCATCCAGGCCGCGGCCACGCACAGCGGCACAATCACCTTTCTGCCCGATGTGGTGTCGTCCATTTTGCTGAGCCACACGCCGACGATAACGGCCATCAGCGCCTTGACGATGAAGGTCACCAGCATGTACTGCGACGCGCCCGCGAACAGGTCGGCAAACATGCTCCCGATGCCCGCCGCGGCCGCGCCGTACAGCGGCCCCAACAGGAACGCTCCCAGATAGATGGCCGAATCCCCGAGGTGTATATAAGCCCCCGTGCCCAGCACCTGAACCCGTGTGAAAAAAGTCAGCAGGCAGATGATGGCGGCGAAAACGCCTCCCAATACCAGCCTCTTTTGCCAATCTCTGTTTGTGCTCATTCAGGATTCTCCTTTATATGGTTTATTTCGGCCGTCATTCTATCAGCCCCGCGTTCCGCATCAGCGGGCCGCGGATGACGATGGAGCCGCCCAGCGTATCGGCCTGTTTGCCCTCCACCAGAAACTGCACCCGCTTGACGCCGCTCAGGCCGGTCAGCGTGTTGACGATGGAATAGACCAGCGCCGACTCTTCCCGCAGCCCGACCGCCTTCCGGGCGCAGACGTCCGCGAAGTGCCGGGACAAATTGATCACGGCAAGCTCCTCGTTTACGGTCACTCCCAGTATGTCGTCAGGCACTATGCCGGAAGGTATGACCGGCCAGGCACGCTCATCCTCGTGGGCCAGCGGCCCGCTTATCAGCGCTTCCAGCCATTTGGCGGGCAACGCCGCGTCCTCCGGGGGCATCGCGCGCACGACCGGGAGGAGCGTTTCCATGGACTCGTCGGGGAAATAGAGGGTGACGCCCTGCCCCTCGAACGCCATGAACCTTTCGCGCGTAATAAGCCCGTTTTTGCCGAGGTCGGTGGTACCGATGCGCCTGACCCGCTCTCCGTTTACCTCGAAAGCCACGCTGCGCACATCCGGCATGCAGCCGGTGATGCTGAACGCTATGGCAGCGTAGGGCAGGATCTCGTAGCCTTTGGCTATATACAGATCGTCGCCTCCCGGCGGGGCGGAAAGGCTGATAACCGCCGTTTTGGTGCCGTCCGCATTTCCCTTGATCTTTGGTTCGGACGTCAGCATGATATCGGGGGCAATCACGGGGAGCTGTGCCGCCGTGTTGGTCGGCCCCTTCATCAGCTCCTGCAGAACGACGCCGACTATATTCTGCCCGTTGGCCCTGCAGTTCCTGACCTCGGGGAGCAGGAACATGCCCCGCGCGTCCATGAAGTAGAGCGGGACGTCCACCCAGTCCGTGTTCTCGCCGGCCTCTTTCGCCGTATTCAGAAGACTGCTCAGGGTACCCGTATACCGGCTGAGCATGACGGGCATCCGCACGCCTTCCTGTACGCGCCCCCCAAATATTGCGACGTATTCGATGTCCGAAAATCCGCAGAGCGTGTTGGTCACGGCCACGCGCGCAGCCAGCTCGTCCTCAATGTTCATGGCGCCGAATGCACCGCCCAGATACACCGAGGCCATGCGCCCGGTCACCACCACCCGTTCGATCGTCGTCCCCTTGGGCAGGCTGGCTTCGGTCCCCTTCCCCTGCGGCCCCTTGACCAGCTCTTTCAGCGCGGCCTCGGCCCACGAAACGCCGCTAATCCGGAGCGTCCGGGCCTCCGTGGTCAGCGCGTACCCGTACGGGGACTTGAAGTACAGTTGGAGGTTGATGGTCTGCACATTCTTGAGCGCCGCATAGTCCACAGTCTCCCCGTACGTCGGCTCGGGAAGCGGCGGCGTGCAGCCCGGCGCGAGCAGCGCCAGCGCGAGCAGCGCCGCGCAAAGGCGAATGCCCCGCCTTCGCCTATCACTCATAGATGTTCTGAAGCGAAACATAGGCAATCTTCCATACCTCGTTTTCCCGGATCAATTTCATGGGCAGGAGCGTGCGCCGCATCTCCAGCCCCGTTTCGCTGCCATACTTCACGGTGACGTTGATGGTCACCACCGCAGTGCTCCCGTCCGAGGCCACCGTTTCGTCCAGGATATCGTACGTGCTTATGGCCGTGTTGCTGCCGCTCACCAGCGCAATAAGCTCTTTTTCGCTGGGCGTGGTGCCGTCCGCCCCGGAGTTCTGGGCGATACACTTATACGCGTTCGCGTAATCAGCGCTCATGATAAGCTCCAACATCTCTCCCACGCTCCGGATGGTGGTGAGTATAAGGTTTGCGTCCCGTCCCAGCGACTCGATAGGCTGATCTCCGTTGGCCCCGGAGAAGCCCAGGTCTTTCCTGGGGACGCGCTGGCCGTTGCCGGTCCCGTCCACATCCACCAGTATCTGCACCCGGGAACAGACGCCCAGCTCGGTCAGGGAATTTACGATGGAATACACGGCCAGCTTCCGGTCGTAAAGCGCCTGCTCGCCGGACTGCGCATCCATCCCGCGATACCCGCCGAAGGGTTCCAGGAACTCCTTGCTAAGCGTAACGAAATAGCAGTCCTTGTTTTTGGTAACGCTGAGCACCTTGGTGTCCGGGTTGATGAGGCCGACCAACGCCTTGCTCTGCGGTCCGGATATAAGCGTGCGGACGATGGCGTATTCCAGCGTTTCGCTGGCCGCCACCTCGATCTTCTGCGCCTCGCCGCTGAGCAGCGCGCTGCCGTTGGCGCCCTTCGCGTACCGGAAATACAGCGTTACACTGTTGGATTCCAGCCTTGAATTCACAAGGGGGTTTATCTCATAATCGTCCTTGACGCCGGCCGGCGTTTCGGCCGTAAGGTTCAGTATAATCAAAAGAACGATGGGCAGGCATATCAGCGATATCTGCGCGTAATGCAGGACGGTTTTTATGTCCCAGTGCTTTTTCTCCATGGCTATTCCTCCAGTTCGGGCTGCGTCCAGAGCGGCAGGGAGAAAATGATGGTGGTCCCTTCCCCTTCCCTGCTTTGGATGTCGAGCGTCCCGCCATGCATCTTCACGATCTTTTCCACGATACTCAGCCCTAGGCCGGTGCCCCCGGCGCTGCGCGAGCGCGCCTTCTCGACCCTGTAAAAGCGCTCCACGATGTGTTTGATGTCCTCCTCCGGTATCCCGATGCCCGTGTCCGAAACGCAGACTCCGGCGCGATCCTGCCTTGCGGCCACCAGCACGTCGACGTGCCCGCCTTCCTGCGTGTACTTGATGGCGTTGTCGATAAGGTTGGTCAGCGCCTGCTGGAGCTTGAGTTCGCTGGCCCGGACGACGGCTTCGCTGCCGGCGTGGAACGAAAGCTCGATGCCCTTGCGCTGCGCCAGCGGTTCCATACGCTTGACCACCCCGTACACAAGCTCATCGAGGTGCAGTATGCTGGTGTGCATCAGCGTGGGCACGTGTTCCATGCTGACCAGAAGCAGCAGGTCGCCGATGATGTTGGTGAGCCTGTCTATCTCCTTGTTGACGTCGGTCAGGAACTCTTTGTGCCGCTCGATATCGATATTCTCATCGTAGAGCATGGACTCTATGAGTATCTTCATGGAACTCAGGGGCGTGCGTAATTCGTGCGAAACGTCCGAAACAAACTCGTTCCGGTTCTGCTCGATCCGCTCCAGCTGCTCGCTCATGGCGTTGAAGGCGGCCCCCAGCCGAGACAGCTCGGAATTTCCGGTCACCTTCACCCGCTGGTGCACCTCTCCCCGGCTCATCTTCTCTATCACGCCGGTCAGCTCCTCGATGGGCCGCGTGATGACCTTGGAAATGGCGAAGCTGACAATCAGCACCACCAGGCAGGTCACGATGAAAACAGGCGTCAGCCGGGCGCTGGTCGCCCTGACCTGATTGACGATGTCCTGCACCGGAACGGACATGACCAGCACGCCCAGCATGTTCCCGTCGTACACGATGGAGGAAGCGTAATACATGACGTAGGTGGAGCCGGCCGCCGCCCCCTGACTCTGGGAGTCCGAGGCCTCGAGCTTATGCAGGCCGTGGGCCGAGCCGCGGCTGCCGGTGCGCACAGCTTCTATTTCTTCCTTGCCGGAGCCGGACCCGTTGAGCAGGGAAAAGCTGTCCGCCTGCACCACGCCGTCCGTGTCCAAAACCAAAAATACGGCCCCCCAGTTCCTGGCCGTATCGCACGATCGTGTCATAGACGGCCACGGCGTTTGCGTTCGCGTAATTGGGCGCAATGGTGACCGCGATATCGTCGGCTATTTTTTCCTGTTCGCTCACCCGCTGGCCGATGAGGAAGTCCTGCACGATGGAGCTGACCGAGAACGCTACGAAAACGAGTACCAGCGCGAGCAGGGACAGATACGCCAGCGCGATGCGGAAGCGGATGGACGAAAAGAGTCCCCTATTTATCGGTGAAATAGTAGCCAACTCCCCATTTGGTCAGTATGTACTCCGGCTTGGCGGGGTCGCGCTCTATCTTCTCGCGCAGCCGCCGTATGTGCACATCGACCGTTCTGAGATCGCCGAGATGGTTGTACTTGCGGATGTTCTCCAGCAGCATCTCGCGCGTGAACACCTTGCCCCGGTTGGTCATGAAGAGCCGAAGGAGGTTGAACTCCTTGGCGGTGAGGTTGACGTCCCTGCCGTCTATCTTGGCCGAGCGGTTGGCGGTATTTATCGTGATGCTCCCCGCCGTTATCAGGTCCTTGCCGACGTTCGGATTGCGGCCGTTGGAGCGCCTGAGTATCGTCTTTATGCGCGCCTTAACCTCCAGTATGTTGAAGGGCTTGGTCATGTAGTCGTCCGCGCCGTATTCCAGCCCCAGTATCTTGTCCATATCGTCGCCCTTGGCCGTCAGCATTATTATAGGCACATCGGAGCGCTCGCGGACGCGCTGACATACCTCTATGCCGCTCAACACCGGCAGCATGACGTCCAGAAGCACGAGGCTGTAATCGTTGGCCATTATTTTTTTCAGCGCTTCCTCCCCGTCCAGAGCCTCGTCCACGCTGTAGCCTTCCTGCTCAAGGCTGTAACGGAGCCCCTTAATGATGGACGGTTCGTCGTCTACGACCAGTATCGTCTTAGGCATACTGCGTTTTCCCCTCCCAATAAATACCGTTTATGATATTATACCATAATCATTTGCGCGCATGCACGTTATATGAATAAACCGTTAAAGATTATACCAAACTATTTCATTTTTCTGTTTTTCAACAAAAACCGCATACTTCCGCAAAATCGGAATATTACGGGGGTTGTTAGTAATATTACTAAAAAATGGGGCCTTTTCGCAGATTGCCGTCTGTACAATTTATTAAGAAATTGTTATACTATATGCGTTTAGCTATCCATGAATGCCTGCGTGCCAAACTTAAAGGGGTGGATGAAAGTTTGAAAAGACTTTTTATATCCGTTTTTGCTCTGCTGCTCTGTGCGGCTTTATCGATTTCCGCGGCGCCCGTTTGGGCGGCCCCCACGCCGACTCCGACTCCGGCGGCCAAAGAAACGGCGGCGCCTGACCCGGCTTCCCTGTCCTGTGCCAGCGCTGTGCTGATGGACGCTTCAAGCGGCGACATCGTTTTCTCCAAAGAACCCAACAAACGCGTTTACCCGGCCAGTACGACCAAGATAATGACCGTACTCCTCCTGCTTGAAAACAAAAAGCTGACCGACGTTGTCCAATGCGGCCGGGAAGTCAACGCCTTCAACTCAGGGCCTAACGGGAGCAGCCTGGTGGGCCTGAAACAGAACGAACGGGTCACCGTCAAAGATCTGGTCTACGGCATGCTGCTCGCATCCGGCAACGACGCCGCGGCCGCGGCGGCCGTGGCTGTCTCCGGCTCCCAGGACGCGTTCGTCACCAAGATGAACCAAAAAGCCAGGGCGCTGGGCCTTAACGGCACGCATTATGAAAACCCGCACGGCCTGCACGACGATAACCATTACACCACCGCCAGGGACATGGCCACCCTTGCCCGCGTCGCCCTGCAGAACGAGACCATCGCGGCGGCGGCCGCGACCGACAAATACACCATCCCGACCACCAACCTTACCAAGAGCACGCGCGAGCTGATAAACACCAACCGGCTGGTCGCGAGCAAGACCGAAGCCGATAAGAAATTCCTCTATCAATACGCCAACGGCCTCAAGACCGGTTCCACGCCCAAGGCCGGGAACTGCCTGGTGGCTTCCGCGAAAAAGGGCAGCGCGTCCTACATCGCCGCCATCTTCGACGACCCCAGCGCGGACGGCAGCAAACGCTGGAGCATAGCCAAGACCCTCTTTGACTACGGCTTCTCCGCGGACCAAGGTTCGGTTGAGACCGCCAACCGCAGCGGAGACCCCGAAGTGTACAGCATCATAGAGGGCATTACGCTGAAGGAGCAGGTTTCCGGCGCCGACCAAAGCGACACGCAGAACGGCATGCTCGAGCTGGACGTCAAGCTGGACGACGCGCAGGTCACCGCGCTGAGCGCGGAGACCGTGACCGCCATCAAGACCTCACCGAGCTCCATCGAAGCGACCAAGAACTTTACAAAAGCGTTGTCCGCTCCCATTAAAAAGGGCGATACGCTGGGGACGGTGACCTACGCCATCAATAACCAGCCGTTCCTGACCGGAACGCTGGTAGCGTCCCGCAGCGTTCCGGCGACCGGCGGCGCGGACGCTTCGCAGCCGGGCTACGTCGTCGAACCTCCCACCGAAAGCGGGTTCCCGGTGCTCTGGGTAGTCATACCGGCCGTGCTGCTCCTCATCATTCTGCTGCGCATCATGTCCCGCAGGCGTTCGGCACGCCGCAGACGCAGGCGCGTGAGCAGGCGCCGCACCACCTACTATAACTTTTAGACGGACAAAAGCCTCCCGCCGGTTTTCGGCAGGAGGCTTTTTTTATATTTGGCGCGCGGTTATTGCACCGGCGCACCCTCTATCTGGGGATGGACGTAGCGGATATTGTCCCCGTTGGTCCAAAGCCGCTCCAGCTTGTAAAATTCCCGTTCTTCAGCGTTGAAAAGATGCACCATCACATCGCCGGTATCCAAAACGATCCAGCGTCCCTGGTCATACCCCTCCCGCCTGCGGATCTGCACGCCCGCCCTTTCCAGTTTCTCCTCCACAGCGTCGCTTATCGCCTGTACCTGCAGGGTCGATTTCCCGCTGCAGACGACGAAGAAATCCGCGATGATGCTCATGCCGCGGATATCCAGCACAACGATGTCCTCGCCCTTTTTGTCCAGCATCGCTTCGCTGACCAGTCCGGCCTGCTGTTCACCCGTCAAAGTACCGCCCCCTTTTTTTGTTTTACCGTTTCTTATTCACGGCAGTCAGTATTTCATTCCTGGCCAATATGGTTAACGGATGCAGAACCCGTCCCTTTTTTACAAGGTAGTATATCGTGTTGTCGAATGCAGCGACCATCGCGGCGTCGATGTCCTCCCGCGCGCGCGCCCGCAACGCGTCTATCCCCGGAAAACTCCGGGAGGGTTCTATGTAGTCGGCCAGATAGATGATTTTATCCAGCGGCCCCATACCGGGTTTCCCGGTGGTGTGGCAGGCAATGGCCGAGAGTATCTCGTCGTCGGTGACGCGCCGTAGGTTTCCGCGCCACGCGCGCCCAGCGGCGCGTGCAAAGTACCGGCTCTGCCAGGAGCCACGTGTCCTCGAAGATGCCCAGCCGCTGGCCCATCGCGCGCGCCTGCTCCTGGGAAGCTCTTCGCGCAGTCGTGCAGCAGCCCCGGACGGACGCCTTTTCCCGGTCCGCGCCGATGCTTTGCCAGCTCCCCGCGCAGGCCTCCACGCCCAGGCTGTGCTTGAACCTGCGCGGGCTCAGCCGCTCGGAAAGCCTGGCGCAAAGTGCGTCCCTGTCCCAGCGCTCACCCATTCCGCGCTCCTGTACAGTCCGTTCTCCCGGATATACCGCGCCACCGCCGGCGGCACCCACGGCGTGATATCCTCGCCCTTTTCGCCATCCGCTTGATCATGGTCGAGGAGACGTCCGGCCGGTGTGGACGCAAGGCATATCCGCGCGCCAAAGCCGTCGGTCAGCATGCACGCCCGTTGCATGACGTCGGTGACACGCTGCCCCGGCCGGTAGAATACCACAAACGTGCACAATTCCAATACGCGGGAAAAGTTACGCCAGGTCGGTATTTCCATCAGCGTGTCGGCGCCGATGATATAGAAAAACTCGTATTCGCTCCCCAGCCTCCGGTTAGTATCTCCAGCGTGTCCACCGTGAATGTAGGCCCCGGGCGCCTTATCTCCACGTCCCAAGCCTCCAGCGGCGTGCCTTCCAGCGCGAGGCGGACCATTTCACACCTTTGCTCGCCCGGGGTCAGGTCGGCGGGCTTGCGGACAGGGATGCCGACGGGGATGAACGCCACCCGGTGGAGCGAAAATATCTCCGCGCGTGAAGTGCTATGTTCAAATGCCCGTAATGCACGGGATTGAACGTCCCGCCCAGCAGCCTGGCGCTGTTTTTTCGGGCTGCCGAGCGCCTCCAGCAGGAGAATCGCAGACCGTATCCAGTTGTGTGGTGTCCATCCGCATTTGTGTCCCTTTCACTATCGTATATACTAATCACCGCTGAATCCGGCTTGAAGCGTTTAAACTCGACCGGGGAACAATCGCATTAAGGGGTATCACCATGACAAAACCGAACAGATCCGGAAGCTGGTAGGATATAATGTCACAGCAGCGCTCCAAAGCCGCGCATGTATTCGATTTCATAGGCCTGCGCCTACTTTCGCTCCTTGGGCTCTTCCTCGTGTTCCGCATGCTCCTGCCCCAAATATGGGGGGCAATCTTCCTGGCCGTGCTGGGCACGGCCATGCTGAGCCTTGCGGTCTTCATGGTGCACAATACCCGGCTCGAGCGGTTCATCGAGCGCACCCGCAGCGAGTTCACGCAAAAACTTCTGCTGGAGCGGCTGATGGTCATGTCCCGCAAAGACCTCCGCGCGTGGTGCGCGCGTCTGGCGTGGCGCACCGGCGGATACCGCGTGGTCGGCGCCACCGAGGACGGCCTTATCGTTGAGCGCTTCCGCGAGCGCATCCTGTTCACGCTTCTTCAGCGCCACCCGCAAAGCCGGCTGACGCCGCAGGACGTGCTGGAGTTCTATCACGCCGTGGTGCGCGCGCAGGTAAGCGCCGGCGTGCTTCTGAGCACCGCCCCGGTGAGCGAGGACTGTAAGCCTTTCCTTGCGCGCCTCGAGCGGGACATCACGCTGTGCGGGCCCGAGCGCGTGCTCAGGCTTTCGTCCGGCATGGACTTCATGCCGGACGAGGACACGCTCAACAGCGAGCTCATCCTCGAGCTGAAGGCCCGGCACGCCGCCAACAAGGAAAAGTTCCAGAACTTCCGCAAGCAGATACTGCTGCCCGCCAAGGCCAGGCGCTACGGGCTGTGCGGCCTCATCATACTCCTCGGCGGCATACTGATAGGCCAAACGCTCTACTACGCCGTCTTCGCCTCGGCCTGCTTCGGCCTCGCGCTTCTGAGCCTGATACGGGGCCGCCGGGAAAGCGCCTAACCGATATCTATGGCCGGGAGGTCGCCGTTTCGCCTGTACAGAACGAATTTCCTGCCGATGGCGGCCACCGGCTCCGCCCCGGTTTCCTCCGCGAGCGCGCGGCAGGCCTCCCGGGCGTCCATATCCGCGTTTTGCTGTACCGTTCCCTTGATGAGCTGGCGCGCCGTGAGCGCCTCGTCCGTCTGACGGACGACGCCCGACGCCAGCCCGTCCTTGCCGACGTGCACTACCGGCTCCATGGTGCTCGCCAGTGCCCGGAGCCGCGCGCGCTGTCTGCTGCTTAGCATCTGTTCACGCACCTTCTCATTCCACAAAATCGAATTCCCATCCGCCGAGGTCCACGATGTCGCCGTCCTTTGCGCCCATTTCCCGCAGCTTCGCGATAATGCCGTAGTTTATGAGCCGCTGCTGGAAATGGCGCATGGATTCCTCGTCGAACGCGTTGGTTTCGTACAGTATCCGGTCGACCAGCGCACCGCTGGCCACGAATTTGCCGTCCTCCACCGTTATCTCAAAGCTCTCGTCCTGGTCGATGACGTCCACTTCCACCTCGCGCTCGAAAGGCTCGGGTTGGGGGAGCGTGGCCAGCATGCGGGCGACGGCCCGCAGCATCGGCTCGACGCCCGCCCCCGTCGCGGCGGATATGGGATACACCTCCATCCCCTCCGGCGCGACGTGCGCACGCAGGCGCTCGGTGTTCTCCGCGGCGCCCGGCAGGTCGGACTTGTTGGCAGCCACCAACTGTGGGCGCTCGGTAAGCGCCTGGCTGTAATGCGCAAGCTCGGCGTTGATGAGGTCGAAATCCTCGACCGGGTCGCGTCCCTCTATGCCCGACGCGTCCACGACATGCACCAGCATGCGCGTGCGCTCGACGTGCCGCAGAAATTCCTGCCCCAGCCCCGCGCCGGCGTGCGCACCCTCGATAAGCCCGGGTATGTCGGCCACGACGAAGCTCTGCTCATTGACGGCCACCACGCCCAGGTTGGGCGAGAGTGTGGTGAAATGGTAATTGGCCACCTTGGGCCGCGCACGCGATATCACGGACAGGAGCGTGCTCTTGCCGACGTTGGGGAACCCGACCAGCCCCACGTCAGCGATGGTCTTGAGTTCGAGCACCACCTCGTACTCCCGGCGCTTCTGTCCCATTTGGGCGAACCGCGGCGTCTGGCGCGTGCTGGTGGCAAACCGCGCATTACCCTTCCCGCCGTGGCCTCCCCTGAGCACCGTGTTCGCCTCGCCGGGATGGAAAAGGTCCGCGATGATTTTGCCGGTCACGGCGTCCTTTACGATGGTACCGGGAGGCACGTCGATAATAAGCGTCTCTCCGTCCTTGCCGCGCATCTGGTTGCCGGAGCCGTTTTCGCCGCCGGGCGCAGCATATTTCTTTTTATAGCGAAAGTCCAGCAGCGTGCGCATGGACGGGTCGGCGCGGAACGCGATGTCCCCGCCCCGACCGCCGTCGCCGCCGTCCGGACCGCCGCGGGCCACGTACTTCTCCCTGTGGAACGATACGCAGCCGTCCGCTGTCGCCCGCCTTGATGCGGATACGGGACCTCATCTACAAACATTCTCTCTACCTTTACGCTTTTGTCTTCTGTTAGCCGCGTTTACCGGCAAAGTTGCCCCCAGCGCACTGTGCATTTAGGTTTTCGGTGCCGCGCATACCCTGCGCCTGTGCCATATCAGCCAGTGGTGCGCCAACGACCACTTCTTGCGCGGGATGTTCTGCATCAGCTGCTTCTCGGTCTGCAGCACGTCTCCGGCGTCGGCCAGCCCCGCAGCCGGTTGAGACGCGGAACACGCGGGTGTCCACCGCAATGGCGTCCACACCAAACGCATTTGAGCACCACGTTGGCCGTCTTGCGCCCAGCCACGGGGAGCGCCGTGAGCGCCTCGAAGTCGCCCGGCACTTCCGAGCCGTATTTTTCGACCAGTATCCTGCACGCAGCCACGATATTTCGCCTTGTTCCGGCAGACTCCGCAGCGCTTGATGCGGCTCCAGTTCCTCGGGCGTCAACAATCATGATGTCCGCGGGCGTGGGGGAAAGCGCCGGAACAGCTCCCGCGTGATGCTGTTGACCTGCTTCGTCCGTGGTCTGCGCGGATAAAATGGTCGCGACCAGGAGCTGGAAGGGGTTTTGAATTCCAGCCCGCCGCGCGTCCGGATATTCACGCTCCAGCACGTCAAGTATTTCGTATGCGCCCTTTCGATAACCGTTGCCGCCTGCTTTGGGCCGGCTTTTCTGCTTCGGCCATCCCGCCCCTCATCCACCGATGTTGGTTTCATATGCTATTATAATCGAGCCCAGCTCGCGGGCGCAACCTCGCCGTGTTACTGTTCCTCTATCATCCCGAGTATGGTTAGCTTTTTCCGCTGCTCTTCGTCCAGCATGGGCCATATGGCATTCTTCATCTGCTCCGTTCGCCGGCTGTCCCATTCACCCTTTTCCTTGCTCCTGGTCATTTTGAGCACGTCCTTGAGCATGCTCTCCTCGCTCTTGCCTTCGTATTGCTTCATCTGCTCACTGGCTGCGCCGCGCCTGCTCCATCTGGTCCTCTGTCGCATTGCGCTTTACCTGTTCATGCATCGTTCTTCCTGGCTTTTCCTCGTCCCGGTTCAAGCCTGAACGAGTTGCAAATCCCTGCCTCCCGGCATATCTTTCACCTCCAAAACCAGTTTAGCGTGTTGCCGCTTCATTCCCTGGCGGTTCACCTTGCTCCGACAACGGCATACAATGCAGCACCATTGCTTATGAGGGATGTCGATGCACCCTTACGCGTACAACAGGATGATAAGCGACAGGCGCCCAACAGCAGCCCAGACCCCGCCCCTGCCGACGCGGAGAAGGGCGGCGCACCGCCCGCGTCCCCCGACATGGCGCAGCTCATGGGCATACTGCAGACCATGCAGGGTAATACCGGTACCGGCGGCCAGAGCGGCGCACCGCCCTTCTCCCCCGAAATGATGCGCATGATGGCCCTGATGCAGGCCATGCGGGGCGGCGGCGGGATGCAGAGCCTTTTGCCGCTACTCGCTTCCATGGGCGGGCTGCCGCCGCATATGCAGCCCATTTTGGAGGCCATGGCCGGCGGGCGGAACGAACGGAACATGATGGAGCTTTTGCAGGGGATGCTGCCCCCGGAGTCGGCGCAGCTTTTCAGCATGCTCTCGGCGATGAACAAATAGGAGCCCCGCCCGTTTGCGCGGGCACAGGCCGCAAACGGGTTCCGGAGACTGTATAATAAAAAGCCTCTGCACAAAGGCAAAGGCTTTTATGCGGCGTACGTACCGGGGTTCAGCCGGCAATCGGCTTTTGGATATCTTTGAAAAGCTCCATCGCCTTTTGCAGCTGCGTGTCGTTCTCCGTCGTCCGCTTTGGTGCGGGTTCCGGACAAGCTGTCGGGCAGGACACGGTGATGTCCGGGGTCACCCCACCTGCATCCTCGAGCCGTTGGGCGAAAAATACTCTGGATGTGGTCAGCTTGAGGCCGCTCCCGCCATCCAGCGTAATAAGCGACTGCACGACGCCCTTGCCGAACGTCTTTTCCCCGACGATTCTCCCGGTCATGTGGTCCTTCACGGCCGCAGTCACGATCTCGGTGGCGCTGGCGCTATAGCCGTTCACGATGATGGCAAACGGCAGGTCTATCATCTGCCCGTCCGCCTTCCATTCCTGCTCTTTCCCGTTCCTGTCCCGGGTGAATACGATCCTGCCATCCTCCACCAGCCGGTCGGCGACCTTCACCGCCTGGTCGAAGAACCCGCCGGGATTGTCGCGCATGTCCAACACCAGCGCGACGGCTCCCTTTTCCTTCAGCTCCTTTACCGCCTGGTCAAACTTTTCCGCGCAGTCCGAATCGAACTCCGTCATGCGTATGTATCCGATGCTGTTGTCGAATAGCTCCCAGGTAACGTGCTGGAGGTCGATGTTCGCGCGGACGAGATTGACGTCGAACGTTTTTTCTCCACGCTTGATGGTCAGCGTCACCGAGGTACCCGCCGTCCCCTTGATGCGGTCGGTCGCTTCCTCCAGCTTGACGCCGTCCATCGCCTTGCCGTCTATCTGCACGATGATGTCGCCGGCCTTCAGCCCCGCCTTGTCGGCGGGGGTGCCCGAAAACACGGTCGTTACCACGATTTTGTCGCTTTCCGGGTCGGCGGACACCGTCATGCCCGCGCCCGAGTACGTCCCGGTGAGGTCCTCAAGCTTGCTTCTAAACTCATCGGCCGTGTAGTAGCTCGAATACGGGTCGTTGAGCGCTTCCACCATGCCCTTGAGCGCGCCCTCGTACAGCTTGTTGGTGTCCACGTCCTGATAATAGCCGCTGGCGATGACATCCTTTATCTGCTCGAGCTCCTTATAGTAGCTCCAGTCCTGATACTGCTTGCTGTCCAGAACAAAACCGTCGCGGACACCGGACAGGCCGCCGGTAACGGCCATCGTAAACAGGCTGGATATGAACGCGACGGTCAGTATGAGGATAACAGCAAATGTTATGGCCCTTTTTTTTTCTATCATACGGTGCCTCCCATATCGTTTTGCCGGAGGGTCCGAACCATACCCTATCGTATGCAATATAATAGCAAATAATAAGCCGGCGCGTCAAACGCCCTACAGCCGGTACAGCGCCGTGGGCGCGGGATGTTCGCGCAGGAGGCGGACCGTGTTCTGCGTCAGCGCGTCGAACGTGTCGTCGTGGCTTATCACCAGCACCTGCGAAAAGCTCCGGTCAGGCGGGGCACCATCTGCGCGAGGTTCTCACGCCGCCGGCGGTCGAGGTTGGTGGTCGGTTCGTCGAAGCAGACCATGGACACCGCGCCCATCTGGGACAGCAGCCCCAGCCGGACCGCGAGCGCCGCCGTCATCTGTTCGCCGCCCGAAAGCTGGCGGAAGGTGCGCCTGCGCATGACGCCATTCGATACGTCGCTGAGTACGATGTCGTAATCGTCGGTCCAGAACAGCTCCACGTTCTGCCGCGCGACCTGCGCGTACAGCTGCGTCGCCCTCTCGGACAGCGCAGCGCGGTACACCTCGGATACCCGCTCGCCCATCTGCCGAAGTATTCGGGAGCAGATGATGTCCATCAGGCGCTTTGCCCTTTGCAGCGATTCCCGCTTTTCTGTCAGCGCGTGAAGTTCTTCCACCCGCTGTTCCTGTTCGGCCACCTGCGCGGCGTGGCTCTTCATCCTGTCCTCGTGTGCCCTGAGCCGGGCCTGCTCCTGATAATACGCGGCACTCAGCTGGTCGGCCAGCGCCTGCGCTTTTGCGGGAAGCTCCGGGTTCCAGCCCTCGGCCAGCTTCGCGCCCCGGGCAAGCAGGACGTCCAGCCTTTGCGCGGCCTCGGCGCGCGCTTTTTGGGCCTCTTTCACGGTTTCCCCGCAGGTGGCAAGGCCTTCGGCCAGCACCTTTTTCTCGATGTATTCCTCGTACGCCGGCCTGAGCGCGTCGCGGCGTTTGCGTACGGCATTCCCCCGCGCTTCCAGTTCGGACAGAGAGACGATTTCCGCCAAACCGGCCGCGATTGCCCGCAACCTCTGCGCGAGCGCGGCGGAAAGCGCCTCCGCGTCCATGTCTGAAAGTTCAGGTGCGGCCGACAGCAGGTCGTCCAGCCGTACGTCCGCGTCCTCCGCGGCCTGCCGCGCCGCACCGGTTTCCACGGCCAGCGACGCTTCGCCGCGCGCGTAAACGTCCCTGTCCTTCGCGAGGGCGTCCTGCCCGGCATGCATATCCTGCTCAATCCCATCTAAAAAGGCGCCCGCGCTTTGTATGCGCGCGTCCAGCCCGGCCAGCGACGTTACCGGCAAAAGCTCCGGGACGTTTTCCCCAAGGCCGCACAGTTCCGCCGCCAATTCGCCGATACGCCTGTTCAGCAGGCTTATGTACTGCTCCTTTTGCTTCTGCGCTTCCTGCAGCTGTTTTTGCCTGCCCAGGAGGACCTGCACCTGGTCGCTGGCCTTTTGAAGCCGCCTGACCTCGTCCTGCGCAGCCGCGACCTTTTGCCTCTGTACCTCAAGCTCCCGCTCCAGCCCCGCGCGCATCTCTTTCAGATACGCCTGCAGGTCCGCGCCCACCAGCGGGCACTCCCTCCCCATGATGGGGCAGGACCCGTCCTGCGCGCGCTCCATGTCCCGCTCGGCCTGCTTTATCCGCGTTTCTGCCACCGCCTCGGCGCGCGCGGCGTCTTCCGCCGCTTTCCGGGCCGCGGGCAGCGCTTGTATCTCTTTTTGCAACGCGGGCAGGGGCAAAAGCGCGGCCTCGTGTTCCTCGATGGTCTGGAGGCTCTTGATGAGCAGCTCCCGGCCCTTTTCCAGCGCTCCCGTCTTCTCCCGCGCCGCCTGCAGGCGCTTCCCGGTGCTTTCCAGCGCCGCAACGCGTTCCGCTAATGCCGCTTTCGTTTTTTCGAGTTCCGCCTGTGCCCGCGCCCCGGCTTCCAGTGCCCGCTCCGCCTTTTCCCTTTCGGTAAGCGCCGCGATGGCGTCCTCCGCCCACTTTTTATCGGCTTCCAGAGAACGCCGCGTCCGCTCGGCGGCATCTATCCGGGCAAGCTCGGCCTCGGCTTGGGCGTACTCTTTCCGCAACGGCTCCAGTTCCGTCAGGCGCCGCGCGGCTTCCTCCCCGCGCGCCAGTTCCGCCTTGCACTCCTTCAGCCGCTGCCCGGCCGCGTCCAGCGTCTTTCGCTCCAGCGCGGCGGCGTTTTTGTTCTCGTCTATCGCCCTGGCCCGCGCCGTCACGCGGGCCAGTTCCTCTTTCGCCTCCCTGAGCGCGGCCTCGCTTTTTTTGACCGCGTCCCGCATCCGGCTGGCCTCGGTTTCCAGCGACCCGCCCTCGCTTTTCAGCGCCTCCAGCGCCTCCTCCGCGCCGTCCAGCATCTGCAGCTGCCCTTCCGCGCGCGCAAGGCTTGTATTGATATGCGCAATCACTTCCCGGCCCTTTTCCGCGCTCTTTTTGTAGTGCTCCACCTGCAGTATGGTGTTGAAATGGCTCTTTCGCTCGGCGCCGGGCAGCAAAAAAGGCGCGGTGAACATCCCCTGCGACACGCCTATGACGTCCCTGAACATGCCCTTGAGGGATACGTGGGACTGTACGCCCATCTGGGCCTTCAGCCAGTCCGTAATATCGGTTTGGCCGTTCAGCCGGAGCTGCTGGCCCCCTGCCGAAAGGTCGTATGCCTTCCACGTCACCTTGTTCGCCTTGCCCAGCCGCAGCACCCGCTCCATCATGAAATGCCCGGTATCTGTGCGGAAGGTCACGCGCATGCTGCCCTCCCGCTCACCGGTGCGCACGAAATAGTCGGCGATGTTTTTCTCGAGCGGCGCCTGATCGAAAAGCGCGTAGCCGATGCATTCGACCAGCGTAGTCTTCCCCGCGCCGTTCACGCCCGCGATAAGGTTGACGCCCGGCTGAAGCCTCACCGTCAGGCTGTCGCAGCTCTTTATGTTGGTAAGCTCGATGGATTCAACCCACATTTTCCCGCTCCCGTAAAAGCCTGTCCGCCATTTCCTCCAGCGACTGCGCGATCACATCCGGCCCCGCGCCCGCTTCCAGCGCGTCCCGTATACCCAGCACGAAAGCGCAGGCTTCCTCCGTGTCCGCGCCGGGCAACTCGGCCCCGACCAGCTCCCGCAGGACCCGCCGCTCGACGGGCTCGCCCTCCTCCGCGCCCTTCTCCTGCACCGTCCGCGCCTCTCCGGCCCCGACCCATACCTCGGCCTTCAAAACGCCGCAGCGCACCTCCACCGCCCGCGCCACGGCCTGCGTATCGGCCATGCACAGTCCGGACGCGCCGCCGTCCAGAAGCGTTATCTCCACCACCGGCGCAGGACCGCCGGAGTCCATGGCCTCGGCAACCGCGGCGACGGCCGCGTCCTCCAGCGCCGCCTGTCCGTCCGCCGGGCGGAAAGGCAGCGATACGAACAGGAGCGGGCGCGGCGAGGAGGGCAAAAATCCGGCCTCCACCCGCCCGGCCTCGATATCGACGAGATAACAGCCTTTTTCAGCGCCCTCACGCTTCATTTCGTCCACGTGCACCCATTCGGGCGCGCCGGGATTGTAAAAGCCGCCGTCCACCTCGTAGCGGCTGTGGACGTGCCCCAGCGCGAAGTAGTCCACCTTCCCGGCAAAGCACTCAAGCGCCGCCGCGCTGACGGCGTTTTCGGCCTGCCACAAAAGCCGGTTCACGCCGGTGTGAAGCAGCAGCACCGTCGACCCGGCGTATTCGGGCATCTCGTCGGCCAGCTGCTGCAGGCGCCTGAGCGAGGACGAGAAATAAAAATCGACGCCGATGATGCGCACACCCTTTTCAAAGGCGACGCAGCCCGATGTCCCGTCGTATTCGGACATAAAGCGCTCAGCCCCCGCGTCCGCGTTGAGCAGCCGCAGATAGCCCTTGTCGTTCAGAAAGCCCATCCACGACGTGCCGTCCACGTACAGCGCCGCGTCGTGGTTCCCCTCGATGGCGTATACGGGGATGCCGTGCGTACGTAGGCGCCCGAGGCCTTCCAGCGCCATGTCCAGCGTGGGCGCGTTGATGGCGCGGTGGTGGAAAAAATCGCCGCTTATCAGCATGAAATCAACGTTTTCGCCGACAGCGGCGTCTATGACCCGCCCGAAAGCCTCGCCCAAATCGCCGAACCTTGCGTCCAGCCCCAGCGGGCGTGCCCCCAGATGCAGGTCCGCGCAGTGCAGGAACCGTGCTCCCATGTCCTTCCTCCCGACAATGTCTTTCCTTCATTATAAACTACACACGCCGTTGAGCGCAAAAGGGCGATGTACCAAAAAGGCCGCTTTTGTGGGCGGCCTTTTATAAGCGCGTGTCAACTCATATAACAATAAAAATATTGCCGGGTTAATTTGCAGCCATATTCATTTAATCGTGAATTGATATCCGGTAGCTTTACAAAAGCCTGTTTTCCCGCGTGAACGCGCCGAGCTTTAACAGATCTTCCTCATATATGGCCGCCAGCTTGCGGTTGTAGATGATGCTGGCCGGATGGTACAGCGGGAACAGCGCGGTGCGCACGCCGGAGGACAGCGTCATCTCCGCAGGCTGGCCGTGCACGCGGCCGATAGACGTGCGTATGTCCCCGGACAGGGCCTGCAGCGCCGTGTTCCCCAGCGACACCACCACGCCAGGCCGCACCAGCTCGATCTCGCGCATCAAAAACGGCATGCACAGGCTGACCTCCTGCCGCGTGGGCGGGCGGTTTGAAAGGCGGCCGGTGCTTTCGTTGCGCTTCACCGGCCTGAATTTGACAACGTTGGTCACATACATGTCCTCGCGCGATACGCCGAGCGTTACGATGAACCCGTCGAGATTCTTCCCCGCGCGGCCCACGAAGGGGCGCTGCTGGACCGTTTCCTCCGCGCCCGGGGCCTCGCCGACCAGCAGGATGCGCGCGTCGAGGTTCCCCTCCCCAAACACGAAGATGCGCTCCTCGGGCGCGTAGACTTCGCGCAGATATTCAAAACATTCTTTCTTGAGTCGGTCGTACTTTTTTTTCTTCACGCTCGCTCTCCTTTGCTGCCAAATCCTCCGGCGCGTCCAGCGCCGCCAGCTTGTCCCGTACGCTCTTGAAGTCTTCCCATGCTTCCCGCTTTTTAGCGGGGTCGCGCAGAAGCGCGGCCGGGTGGTAGGTCGCCATCAGCCAGAACGAACCCTTTCGGTGCCACTGGCCGCGGTCGCGCGTGATGCGCAGGGACGGGTCGATGATATGCCGTGCGGCGGTGGCCCCCAGCGCGACCAGTATGCGCGGGCGTAAAAAAGCCACCTGTGCCCTTAAAAACGGCAGGCAGGCTTCGGCCTCCTCCTGCGTAGGCACCCGGTTGCCGGGCGGCCTGCATTTTACGATGTTGGCGATGTACACGTCCTCGCGCGCAAGGCCGATGGCCGCTATCATCTGCGTGAGGAGCTGTCCCGCCGGGCCGACGAACGGGCGGCCCTGCAGGTCCTCCTGCTGGCCCGGCCCTTCGCCTATGAACATCAGCCCGGTGCGGTTCAAGCCCTCGCCGGGGACCACGTTGGTCCGCCGGGCGTGCAGCGGACACCGGGCGCACCCGCGGATTTGCGCCATCAGTTCCTCCCACGAAAGCATGTCCCTCACCCCGGTCTTATTATTCGGCGAAGGACGCGCCCGAAGCAATCCCGTTTCAGGCCCGCTTATCCAAGTATCACCTGTAAAAGCAGTATCATGATGACGCCGGGAACTCCCAACAGCCCGGCGATGAGCGCCGTGACCGGGTTGATGACCACCATCACCCCGATATAGGCCCCGAACGTATTCAGGACCCACAGCATGACGCCGCCGATGACGCCGTTTATGAGAAGCTTCATCAACAGCTTGAGCGGCGTTATCAGCAGCTTGCCCAGCAGCAGAAGAAGCGCCAGCCCTATGGCAAACGCAATAATAACGTCTATGGTTATGTCCATCGCGGACCTGCCCCTTCCCCCATACAGAGCGGGCCGCTATGCCTGCTCCCGCCTCGTCGTTTCCCCCTTGTAGCAGCGCACGAGGTATTCATACCTGCACCTGGCCGCGTTGATGCTGTAGATGGCGCAGTCGATAAGCTCGGGGTCGGTCACCTGTTGGAAGTAGTCCACTGCCAGCCGCCACTGCATCAGGGCGTCGTTGATCTCGGCAATCTCGTCCGTTTCCTTTTTGGAGGGCTTACGGATTGCGTCCAGCCATTTCATGGTCAAGATTTCCTCCCGGTACATATTTTGTTAATAGTATGCTCCCATAAAGTTGCGATATTCTGAGCACCGGAGGATTCGCCCAAAAAACATAAAAGCCGGCGCAAAAGCACCGGCTGCCATGCCGATAGTTAATTTTGCTGCGGTTCCTGTATCTCAAAGGGCTACGTCAAATGCTCGGGGCAGGCCCCGAACGCTATTACAGACCAGCCAACCTTTGGCCATATAAAAGGGAACAGGCAGGCCGGCAGGAACACAGCAGCGATAATCATTACCCTCTGTCTGCGTGCAGAAATGTCCCGCAACAATCAGATACAGAATGACGAACGCGATGTTGGAAAAGGCTGTGACAATTGTTTTTGTGCACATGGCTTCAACCCCTTATAGTTTTCGGGGCTGATAAACAGATATGGAACGCCTGTCCTCCCAACCGGCGGCGCTACATGTCGCGCCGTCCCTCCAATGCCTTGGTGAGCGTCACTTCGTCCGTATACTCAAGGTCCGCGCCAACCGGCACGCCGTGCGCGATGCGCGTCACCCGCACGCCCAGCGGCTTTAAAAGGCGGGATATGTAGACCGCGGTCGCCTCGCCTTCCACGTCGGGGTTGGTGGCGAGTATCACCTCTGTGACCTGCCCGTCCTGTATGCGGGCAAGAAGTTCTTTGATGCGCAGGTCGTCCGGTCCGATGCCCTCCATCGGCGATATGGTGCCGCCCAGGACGTGGTACTTGCCGCTGAATTCGCGCGTGCGCTCCATGGCCAGCACGTCCCGCGCGTCCTTGACGACGCACACCAACGCGTCGGTGCGCGACGGGTCGCCGCAGACAGCGCACAACTCGCCCACCGATATATTCCCGCACACCGCGCAGAACCGTATCTTTTTCTTCGCGTAGAATATGGCCTCGGCCAGCTCGCGCACCTGTACCTCGGGCAGGTTGATGATGTGGTACGCGAGGCGCTGGGCTGTGCGCGTACCAATGCCCGGCAGCCGTGAAAGCTGGTTTATCAGGACGGCCACCGGCTCGATGGGATCGCTCATAGGTTACATCAGTCCCCCCAGATTCAGCCCGCCGGTCACCTTGGACATTTCGCTCTGCACCATGTCCTCGGCCGCGCGGATCGCCTCGTTCACCGCAGCCATGACGAGGTCCTGCAGCATCTCCACATCGTCGGGGTCGACGGCCTCGGGGGCTATCGTGATGCTCTTTATCTCCTTTTTGCCGGTCGCGACCACCTTGACCATGCCACCGCCGGCCGACGCTTCCACCTCGCGCAGCTCAAGCTCGGCCTGCAAACGCTGCATCTCCTGCTGCATGCGCTGCGCCTGCTTCATCATCTGCTGCATATTTCCGCCCATCGGGCCCATGCCCATTTTCCCTTTAGCCATTTTGTATTCCTCCAAATAACGGTTTTGGGTTTCTCTTTAATATATGCGCTTTGCGCTCAATCCTCCATGATCCGGATGTTTTCCTGACCAAACAGCGCCGCCGCCTCGTCGATAAGCGCCTGCTCCGGCGTTTCCGCGGGAGGCGGCGCGGACGCCCTGGGCGCGGGCCGGGGACCGGCGCGTCGCCGACGACTGTTTTCAGCGCAAGCGGACGCCCGGCGGCGTTTTGGAGCGCGCTCAAAATATATGCCCGGTTCTCCTCGCGCTCCGCCGCCTCCGCGAACACGCTTTTCTCCTTTGGGAAACACACGGTCAGCATGCCGCCCTCCAGCGACACCGGCCGCGCTTCGCGCAGGAACGTGAAGATATGTATGCGCTCCTTGCGGACCATGGCCAGCAACCGATCAAACAGCGCCTGCGCGTCCTCGCCGCCTCCCGCCGGTGCCTCCTGTGCCGCAGCTTGCACCGGGGCTTCCTTCTGCTTCGCGGGCCGCACGGGCACGGGGGCCTCCGCCTGGGTTTGCGATGGCTGCGGCCTTACACCCTCTTTTTCAAGCGCGTCCAGCCGCCTTTCCAGCGCGTCCAGCCTTGACAGGAGCGCCGTCTGCGTATCGTCCTGCCGGTCGGCGCACATGCGTACCAGCGCGGACTCCATCAGCGTGCGCCCCGACGCGCTGTACCGCATGTCGTTCTCCAGCCCGGCGAGTATGTCCAGGGCGCGCAGCAAAAAGGCCGTGCCCGCCGCTTCGGCCTGCTCCTGCATGGGCTTTCGCGCCTCGGGCGTCAGTTCGGCAAGCTCTATACCGTCCCCGCACACCGACAGGAGCATCAGGTTCCTGAAATGCTGCATGAAGTCACGGGCGAACACATTAAGGTCCCGCCCACCGTCCAGCGCGTCCTGCAGAGCGCTGAGCGCCCCGCCCGCGTCCCGCGCTATCACGCGCCCGGCCAGGTCGCGAAGCTGCGCGTCGTCCACGCCTCCCAGCACTTCCAGCACGCCGGATTTTGTGATAACGTCGGCGCCCGCCGCAAGGCACTGGTCCAGCAACCCCAGCGCGTCCCGCATGCCTCCCTGCGCCATACGGGCGATGGTCGCCAGCGCGTCGTCCTCCGCTTTAACGCCCAACTCGCTCAGCACGTCCCCGAGCCTCCCGACCATGCTGTCAAGCGATACCCGCTTGAAGTCGAAGCGCTGGCACCGCGATATGATGGTGGCCGGGAGCTTGTAGACCTCGGTGGTCGCCAGCACGAAAACGACGTGCCCCGGCGGCTCCTCCAGCGTCTTCAAAAGCGCGTTGAAGCCCCGTGGACAGCATGTGCACCTCGTCCACGATATAGACCTTGTACCGCCCGGTGATCCGGCGAAAGGCGGACCTTTTCGCGCAGCTCGCGCACCTCGTCCACCGAGTTGTTGGACGCGGCGTCTATCTCGATGACGTCCACCGCGTTCCCCGCCTCGTCCACGGCGAGGCAAACGCCGCAGCGCCCGCAGGGTTCGCCGTCCTGCGGGTCCTCGCACCGCAGCGCCCGCGCGAGTATCTGCGCGGTGCTGGTCTTGCCGGTGCCGCGCGTCCCGCTGAACAGATATGCGTGGGAGATTCGGCCGCGCGCGACCTGGTTCTTCAGTATGGGGACAATATGCTCCTGCCCCACCACCTCTTTAAACAGGCGGGGTCGAAACCGGCGGTAAAGCGCAGTGTATGCCACAAAACCAATCTCCTTGCGCGTTCTTTCGTCCATAACAGTGTAGCATCCGGTGCCCGAACTGGCAAGAATATGCCAAAAAACAAAAAAACCATGAGCGCGCTTGCGCTTACGGTTTGTGTTTGCGGCACAGGGTTCAGCGTACGATGTCGCCCACGCCATTGATAACGAACCTGGGCTGGTACGCGTACTTCCGGAGGTCCTTGGCCTGCGTGACGCCGCTCAATACCAGCACGGTGTCGATCCCGGCTTCGATGCCTGCCACGATGTCCGTATCCATCCGGTCGCCGATTATAGCCGCGTCCTCATTTTCCACGCCCAGGCGCTTGAGGCCTTCGCGCATCATGATGGGATTGGGCTTGCCGACGAAATACGCCTTCCTGTTGGTGGCGTACTCGATGGGCGCGATAAGCGCGCGTACGGAGGGTACGATGCCCTTCTCGGTGGGGCCGGTCAGGTCGTAATTGCTGCCGATGAGCTTTGCGCCGTTGTTGACCAGATGCACCGCGTGCTCTATAAGCTCGAAATTATAGGTCCGCGTGTCGCCCAGCACCACGTAATCGGGATTGACATCGTTCATACTGAGGCCCGCTTCGTACAACGCGTGGGTCAGTCCGGCCGAGCCGATGACGAACACGCTTCCGCCCGGAGACTGATCCGCAAGAAAGCTGGCCGTCGCGAGGGCACTGGTGTAAAAGTGGCTCTCGTCCACCTCAAGGCCCATGCGCGCCAGCTTCTGGCTCAGGTCGTTGGGCGTGCGCTCGCTGCTGTTGGTCAGAAAAAGGAAATTGATGTTCTCCTTTTGCAGCCAATTCATGAAATCGGTCACGCCGGGCAATATCTGGTTGCCGTGGTAAATAACGCCGTCCATGTCGCAGATAAAGCCCTTCTTGGTCCTGAGATAAGCCATCTTGTCCTTCAAATCCATATTCTGCTATCACCTCCTTTCATATTTTTACAATTCTATTATAAACCAAAATGTTAAATAAATGAAGTGAAATCGTTGTAAAAAACGTTATGCTTATTCGGCTAGGCCAGCTTCCCTTTCCAGCGCGCGACCAGCCGCTCCAGTTCCTGCTGCATATTTCTCGCGTCCGCCGCTTTTACCCCACCTGCAGCCAGCGCCCTGTCCCCCTCCTTAAGAAGCGCGGACACCGCGGCCTCCAGCGCGCGGAGCGCGTCCTTCCTGCCGGCATAGCGCTCTGCTGCCTCGGCGGTCTTCCAAGCGTCCCCGGTAATGTCGAACTCCATGCCCTCCGAGGGCACCACCGCATGGATGCCGGGCAACGCGTTGAGCACGCTGGCAAAAGCATCGCACACCGCGCTCTCGCCGTGGACCACGAACACCTTTGCGGGCAGCGGATCGAACGCGCGCAACCAGCTTATCAGGGCGTCCCTGTCCGCGTGCCCCGAATAGCCGGGGATGCTGCGGATGCGGGCGCGCACGAATATCTCCTCGCCGAATATCCTCACCGACTTCGCGCCGTCCAGCAGCAGGCGTCCCAGCGTGTTCTCGGCCTGGTACCCGACGAACAGGACGGTGGCGTCCTCCCGCCACAGGTTGTGCTTGAGGTGGTGCCGTATGCGCCCGGCCTCGCACATCCCGCTGGACGAGATGATGATGCGGGCGCCCTGCAGGTCGTTGATGGCGCGGGATTCCTCCGCCGTTTCGGAGAAAATGAGGTTGGGCATATCCAGAGGGTCCTCGCCCTTTTCCACCAGCGCCTTGGATTCCTCGTCATAATACTTGTAATAGTTCTTTCTGAATATCTCGGTGGCACGGGTTGCCAGCGGGCTGTCCACGAAGATGGGGACGTCCTTCAGCCCGGGCACTTCATTGTTTACCATGAACAGGTTGAGATCGTACAAAAGCTCCTGTGTACGGCCTACCGCGAAGGACGGTATGACCAGCGTGCCCCCGCGCTCTATGGTGGACTTGACCACGTCCCGAAACTGCTCCTTCGCGTTGGTTGGCGTATCGTGCAGCCTGTCGCCGTAGGTGCTCTCCATCACGACATAGTCCGCGGTGCGGATCATCTCCGGGTCGCGGATAATGGGCCTGTTCTCGGTCCCGATATCCCCCGAAAAGGCCAGCTTGACGGTCCGCGTACCGTCCTCGGCCCACACCTCCAGCGCGCTGGACCCCAAAAGGTGTCCAGCCTCCACGAAGCGGACACGCACCCCGGGGAGTACCTCGGTCTCGGCGCCGTAGTCCTGCGGCGCAAACTGCTTGAGGCAGTCGAGTGCGTCCTGCGCTGTGTACATGGGGCTTATTTCCGGCTTCCCGGCCCGCTTGCGCTTCCGGTTTTGCTGCTCGGCGTCCATCTCCTGGATGTGCCCGCTGTCCGGGAGCATGATGCCGCAAAGATCCGAGGTGGGCACGGTGCAGTATATCTTGCCCTTGAAGCCGTTTTTTACCAGCCGGGGGATGAGGCCGGAGTGGTCGATGTGCGAGTGCGTCAAAAGCACGCATCGTATCTCGGAGGGGTTGAAGGCAAACGGCGATGCCGGGACGAAACCGTTCTGGTCCCTGCCCTGGCGCATGCCACAGTCCACCAGCAGGCTGCCGTTGTCAGTGTCCAGCTTGTGGCACGAGCCGGTCACAGTGCGCGCCGCACCCAAAAAGCATAATTTCATTAAAGCGTTGCTCCTTTTTTCATATAACAGATGCCCAGCGTCCCCGGCCCCACGTGCGAGCCAACCACCGGCCCCACGGGGTTGATAATGATCTGCTTGTACGGGTGCTGCTCTAGGAGCCGCTGTTTGATGGCGGCGGCGTCGTTGAAGCAGTCGGCGTGGCAGAGTGCGATGATGTTCTTCTCGGGCGCCGCCTGCTCCTCCGCCATCTTGTCCAGCATGTAGCGGAAGGCCTTTTTGCGTCCCTTTATCTTGTCAGATGGGACGAGCCTGCCGTCGTCGTCCATGGTGATGATAGGTTTGATTTCGAGTATGGTGCCGAAAAACGCGGCTGAGCCGGACAGCCGCCCGCCGCGCTTGAGATAGTTCAGGTCGTCCACCGTAAACAGCGCGCGCGCCTCCAGACGGTTCCTTTCGACCCATTCGGCCACCTCATCCAGCGAGGCGCCCCGCTCCTTCAGCGCGGCGGCATGCATCACAAGCAGCCCCAGCGCCATGGAGATGCGCTTGGAATCCACCAGGCGTATCTCCCGTCCGGGGAAGCGCGCAAGCGCCTCTTCGCGCGCTATGACAGCGTTGTCGAACGTGTTGCTCAGCGCCGAAGAAAAGCCGATGTAGAGGATATCGTCCCCGTTTTGCAGCGCCGGCTCCCACAGTTCCAGAAAATCGTTGGGGTTCCTGCCCGCGGTGGTAGGCATTTCGCCGCTGCGCAGCTCGTCGTAGAACTTTTTGGTGTCAAAATCGAGGGACGGCGTATAGGCGTACTCCTCTCCCATATGCGTATACGGCATCATCAGCATCAGGATGCCCTTTTGCTTAGCGTATGAATAATCCAGCTCGGAATCGGAATCGGTCACAATAACATAACCCATCTCTTTTCCTCCTCTTTCGCTATATCGTTTTTTCTTTGGATCATTCCACAGAACAGCCTTTTATGTCTGCATATCACAACTATGTGTCATAGACATATATATGTTTCTATTTCCTATAGCCCTCCGGGTTGTTGCGGAAAAAGCGCCACGCCGTTTCGATGATGGCCTCCAGCGCGGCGTACCGGGGCGCGTAGCCAAGCTCGCGCATGATGCCCGAGCTGTCGGCCACCAGGCTGGGCGGATCGCCCGGACGCCTGTCTCCGATCTTATAAGGCACTTTCAGGCCGGTGACGCGCTCGACGGTCTGTATGACCTCCAGCACAGTAAAACCCTTGCCGTTTCCGAGGTTATAGGCCCGGCTCTCCTCGCCGGCCTCCAGCGCATCCAGCGCCAGCAGGTGCGCTGACGCAAGGTCGTTGACATGGATGTAATCGCGCACGCAGGTGCCGTCGCGGGTCGGATAGTCGTCGCCGAACACGGTAAGCTCTTTCCGCTTGCCGACCGCGGCCTGCAGCACCAGCGGGATGAGGTGCGTTTCGGGGTCGTGGTCCTCGCCGATGTCCCCTTCCGCGTCCGCGCCGGCCGCGTTGAAATACCGGAGCGCGACATAGCGCATGCCGTAGGCCATGTCGAAGTCCGCGAGTATCTGTTCTATCATCCACTTGGTGCGCCCGTACACGTTGGACGGCCGCTTTTCTGTCTGCTCGGTGATCAGGCCGTCCGCCTCCCCGTACACCGCCGCCGTGGACGAAAAGACCAGCTTATCCACATCCGCCCTGCGCATGGCCTTCAAAAGGCTGAGCGCCCCGCCGACGTTGTTGTCATAATACTGTTCGGGGTTGAGTTGGGACTCCCCCACGCGGCTGTCGGCCGCGAAGTGCATGACGGCGCCGACGCCCCACCGCTTTATCACGTCGCACACGGTTTCCGTGTCCCGGATGTCCGCCTTGATAAGCTCCGCGCCGGATACGGCCCCGGCGTGCCCCGTGCTCAGGTTGTCCAGCACGACCACGTCGCGACCCGCCCGGACCAGCGCCCGTACCGCGTGGCTCCCGATGTAGCCCGCGCCTCCAACCACCATTACGCTTCTTTGCATGGTAAATCCTCTTTTCCCAGTCCTTTGCCTCAGGATATCCCCGGCAGCAGGATGCCGTTTTCCTGCATCAGCCGCTCCAGCAGGTCAAGCGCCTCCTCTATCTGTTCGGGCTTGTGCGTGCTTATCACGCAAAAGCGCAGGCGCGCCTGATTCCTCGGCACCGCCGGGAACATCGCGGGCGGCACAAACACGCCGTTTTCCAGCATCAGGCTGCTGAGCAGCGCCGCGTCCTCGTCCTTCCCGATGAGTATCGGGATAATTGCCGATTCCCCGGCAAGGCAGGTATTGAAGCCCTTTTCCCGGGCCTTTTGGACAAACGTCCGTATGTTGGCATGCAGGTCGCTGACCAGCGACGGGTTCTCCCCGATAAGCTCGATGGCGCGCTTGGCCGCGGCCGCGAGCGGCGGGCTGATGCCCACCGAGAACACAAAGCCGGGCACGTTGTAGCGCAGGTATTCTATAAGGCTCCGTTTCCCGGCCAGATACCCTCCGCAGGTGCCGAGGCCCTTGCTTAGCGTGCCCATCTTGATGTCGATATCATCGGGCGCCAGGCCGAAATAATCGTCCACGCCCCCGCCGTGTGCGCCTATCACGCAGCCGGAGTGCGCCTCGTCCACCATCAGGAACGCGCCGTATTCGCGCTTGATGCGCACGAACTCGGGTATGGGCGCGATGTCCCCGTCCATGCTGTACACGCCCTCCACCACGATTAATACCTTTTCGTAGCGGTCACGGTTGGCCTTTAAGATGTTCTCCAGCGTCTCGCAATCGTTGTGCGGGAAGGCCTTGGTCTCGGCCGGGGAAAGCTGGCATCCTTGCGCGATGGAGTTGTGGGACAGCGCGTCGTAGAGTATGAGGTCGTGTTTGTTGCAGAAATTTCCGACGAAGGTCACGTTGGTGGAGTGCCCGCCCACCAGCACGATGGCGTCCTCGGTGTGTTTCCACCCGGCTATGGTTCTCTCCAGCTCCCTGTACAGCGGCTTTTCGCCGGCTATCAGGCGGCTTCCGCTGGCCGACGTGCCATACTTGTCGATGGCTTCCTTTGCCGCGCGCATGGTCTCCGGGTGCCCGGACAGCCCGAGATAGTTGTATGAGCCAAAATTGAGCACGCGCCTGCCGTCCACCACCGACGTATCGGTGAGCGCCGAATCGTGCTGAATGAAAAACGGATTACCGACCAGTTCCTCTATTTTGCGCTGCTCCATGAACCCCTCAAATTCGCGCGACTCCTCGAAGGCGGTCACCCGCCGCGTTTCCTGCGCCGCCGCCGGCTTGGCCGCCGCTTCGCCGGGCAACGCTGTCCCGCCGCCCTTGAGCTTGGCGTAAAGGAGGTTGGCGAGGTCGTTCACGTTCTCGCAGCCGTAATATTCCGTGTCGCTCACCAGCACGCCGTACTTCTCCTCGGCCTTGATGAACACGGACAGGCTGGAAAGGCTGTCGCCGCCAAGGTCATAGATGAAGTGAGCGGTATCCGATATCTCCTCGGCCTTGAGGGACAGCACCTCGGCGAATATGGATTTTATCTCGTCCTTTATGCGCTGCAGCTCGGCGTCCGCGCCGGGCGCGTCCTGCGCCTGTACCGCCGCCTGACCGCCGCTGCGCGTGAGCTTGCCCTCGCGCAGGTCCAGCACGTCGCAAACGAGCGTCCCTTCTTCTATCATGCGCTTGATGCGCTGGCGCTGCACCTTGATGCCGTTAGCCATGGGCAGGCTTTCGGGAGATACGAGGACGGTCTGGATCTTTTTGAACACGGGCAACGGCCCGTTGGCCTGCGCGACGAACGCGGCCACCTCCGCTACGGCCTTGTCGTCCGCCGCGGCGGCCCCCAGATACAGAACCAGCGTCGTTTCCTCGTAGGTCTTCCCCCTGTCGATACCGGTTATGCACAGCTGTTCGGCATGGGGCAGGTCGATGAAGGTGTCCTCCAACTCGTCGGGATATACGTTCTCTCCCGATTCGTTGATGATGACCTCCTTTAAGCGCCCTTCCAGCCAGAGCCGCCCGGTCTTGTCGATGCGCCCGATATCGCCGGTGTGCAAATAGCCCTCGACCGTCTCGGGGCCGACGTCCTTTCCGTCCACAAACCGGCCTTTATGCATATATCTGCTTTTGACGACCAGTTCGCCCACGCCCTCGGCCTTTATGCCGTCTTCGGTCAGCACAGCATATTCCACGCCGGGAAGCGGCTTGCCGGTCGACGAAGCTATTTTAAGGTCTATATTCGCTGTGGTTTCCACCGAAGCAATTCCCAGCTCGGTCATCCCGAAGCCGTTCACCAGATTGTACCCCAGAACGTTGGCCAGCCGCATCGCTTCGGGCAGTATGTGCCCGCCCCCGCTGATGGTCTGCCGTATATGCCGCCCCAGAAGCATATCCTGCACCTGTCCGGCAACGTATTTGCCGACCAGCTTGCGTCCCAGCCTGGGCAGGCGGCGCTGGAGCATCAGGCTGACCCGGATGAGCTTCTGCAGCTGCGCCTCGCGCTCCGGCCCGGCAAGGCGCGCCTTGCGCATGACGCTCTGCGCGAGGTTGTTCCAGAACAGGGGCACAGCAAACACGTGGGTCACGCCGTGCTGCCTGCACGCGTTCAGGATGATCTCGGGCGTGCGCTCGGAAATATACACGATGGTGCCGCCGAACAGGCTGCACAGGCAGAATACGGTCAGCAGGCCGAAAACGTGGTGGAAGGGCAGAAACGCAAGCGATTTATACGGCGCGTCGGTGTACGCGAAATCCTTGGTGAGCGAGGTGATGCACGCGACCTGCCCGCAAAGCATCGAGGAGGAGAAATAATACACCTTGGAGGTCGCCGTTGTGCCGGAGGTGCAGAGCGCGAAGCTCTCGGCCCACTGCGGCTGGTAATCGCAGGGCTGGCCGCTGGTATCCAGCACCTCGTCCACCGGGATGCAGGGGCAGTGTCCGATTTGGATATCGCTGCCCGAAATCAGGGCGACGGCGTCCACCTGCTTCAAAAGATGGTCCACCTGATCGGCCGGCAGGCGGACGTCAATGAGCAGCGGGTTCAGCCCCGCCATGGTAAGGCCCCAAAAAAGAACCGGCCACATCGGTCCGTTTTCCATGCGCAGGCCCGCGTACCGGGTGCCGGGAACGACAGGCAGGCGCTCGCGTATCCGCTTGGCCGTGCCGTAGCAGTACGCCGTCTGCTGCGCGTATGTGACTTTTTTTATCTCGCCGTCCTCCAGCAGCTCAGCGGCGACCTTTTCGCCGTGTCCCGCCGTCAGGCTGAACAGCCCGCGGAACGTTTCGTCCTTTTTGAGCTGCTGAACATAGATTCCCAGACCACCCATTGAAGTCCCTCCAACATGAATATACTTAGAACCTCTAATTATTCCTATGTAATGGTATCACACATACATGCGCTTAACAACACAATTCATATTTCCGTCCGCCCTGTGCCCCTGAAAAAGGGCGCTTGCGCACGGCAAAGCCAGCGTTTGCAAGCCGCATCGGGCAGGCAGGCCCCGCACGCGATAAACGCCCGGCGCGCGCCCGATACAGGTCCACAGGTCCAAAACAGGCATGTACGCCCGGTACCGGTGCGTTTATGGGCGGTTTGGAGCGCTTCCCTGTTCCGCGTCCCTGAGCAGCTGCCGGATATACCCGGCGTAGGCCGTGTCCCCCAGGCTTTCGGCGCGTTTTTTCAGCATCCCGGCGTCCATAAACCCCTGCTTGAAGGCGATCTCCTCTATGCAGGCGACGTACACGCCCTGCGTGTTCTGGATGGCCGCCACGAAATTGCTCGCGTCCATCAGGCTCTCGTGCGTGCCCGTGTCCAGCCACGCCATGCCGCGCCCCAGAATCTTGACCTGGAGCTTTCCGCGGCGGAGGTATTCGTTGTTGACGGCCGTTATCTCTATCTCGCCCCGGTCGGAAGGCTGCACGTTCTTGGCGATGTCCACGACATCGCTGGTATAAAAGTACAGGCCGGGGACGATGTAATTCGATTTGGGCCGCCTGGGCTTTTCCTCGATGGAAACGACGTTCCCCGCCTCGTCGAACTCCACTACCCCGAACCGTGCGGGATCCCGCGCCAGAAGCCCGAAGATGGTGGCGCAGTCGCCGTTCTGCACAGCCTTTTTCAGGATGCCGCTCAGGCCTTGCCCGTAAAAGATGTTGTCGCCCAGTATCAGCGCGACCCGCTCGTTCCCGATAAACTTCTCCCCGATGATGAAAGCGTCGGCCAGCCCCCGGGGGACGGGCTGCACCGCGTACTCAAAGCGCATCCCGAGCTGTGAGCCGTCCCCGAAGAGGTCCTGAAAAGCGCCGATGTCCCGCGGGGTGGAGATGATGAGCACCTCGCGTATGCCGGCCAGCATCAGGACCGACAGCGGGTAATAGATCATCGGCTTGTCGTAAACGGGGAGTATCTGCTTGGAGACCGCCATGGTGGCCGGATACAGCCGTGTACCGGCCACGCCGGCCAGTATAATGCCTTTCATCGTATCCCTCCCTGCCTTCATCGGCCGCCATACATCCTTTGGTAGTAGCTTTGGTAAGCGCCGCTGGTGACGCTTTGCAGCCATTCGCCGTTTTCAAGATACCACGCGATGGTGCGCCTGATGCCGTCCGCAAACTTCGTTCTGGGGGCCCAGCCAAGCTCGCGCCCAATCTTTGCGGGGTCTATGGCGTAGCGCAGATCATGGCCTTTGCGGTCCTGCACGAACCGTATCAGCGATTCGGACACACGCTCCCTGCGCGGGTCGCCCGCTTCCAGCATGTCCCTTAGCGTTCTGATTATCAGCCGCACGATGTCGATATTGGCCATCTCGTTGTGCCCGCCGATGTTGTATACCTCGCCCGGCGCTCCCTCGCGCGCGACCAGCTCAATGGCGGCGCAGTGGTCCTCCACGTACAGCCAGTCCCGCACGTTGACCCCGGTGCCGTAGACCGGCAGAGGCTTTCCCTGCAAGGCGTTGTTAACCATCAACGGGATGAGCTTTTCGGGGAACTGGTAAGGCCCGTAATTGTTGGAGCAGCGCGTGATGTTGACCGGCAGGCCGTAGGTATCGGCATAGGCCTTGACCAGCAGGTCGCTGGACGCCTTGCTGGCCGAGTAGGGACTGTGCGGGTCGAGCGGCGTATCCTCGGTGAAATACCCTTGGGGCCCCAGCGAGCCGTACACCTCGTCGGTGGAAACGTGCACGAACTTTTTCCCGGCACCAAAGCCTGTCCCCGTGTCCCACGCGCGCAGCGCCGCGTTCAAAAGGTTGAGGGTGCCCAGCACGTTGGTGCGCACGAACACGTCGGGGGCCTCGATGCTGCGGTCCACGTGGCTCTCGGCCGCAAAGTGCACCACCACGTCCACGTCGTTAGCGGCAAAAACATCGTTCACCGCCCGCTTATCGCAGATATCGGCCCTGATGAACGCATATCGGCTGTCGGCGCTGACGTCCGCAAGGTTTTCGAGGTTCCCCGCGTAGGTCAGCGCGTCAAGGTTTATGATGCGCCCGTCCCTTGCCTTTCCCAGCATATACCGGATAAAATTCGAACCTATGAAGCCGGCGCCCCCGGTCACGAGATATGTCGGCATGATACCCTCCCGCGTCACTTCAGATAATCGGCCAGCGCGTCCTTCCAGTGCGCCATCGCGTAAGCGCCGATGAGGCGGGCCGCGCGGTTGTCCAGCATTGCATACCTGGGCCGGCGCGCCGGGCGCGGATACTCGTCGGCGCTACAGGGGACGACGTTGGCTTGGACGCCCTTTATCCGGAATATTTCGAGGGCAAATTCGTACCAGGTGCACACGCCCTCGCAGGAAGCGTGAAATATGCCGCTTTCCGGGCGCTCCATAATATCGATGATGAGCTTCGACAACTCGCGCGCGCTGGTGGGGTTCCCCCACAGGTCGTTGATCGCCCGTATGACCTCGCCGTCGGCGGCGCGGTGCAGCATGTTGGTGACGAAGTTTCTTCCCTCGCCGCCGTACAGCCAGGCGGTGCGGAATATGACATGGCGCGGGTTATGTACTCTGACCAGCTGCTCCCCGGCCAGCTTTGACTTCCCGTAGACGTTTATGGGAACGGTGGGATCGTTTTCGACGTAGGCGCGCACAGCGCCGTCGCTGTCCCGCATCCCGTCGCCTCCGAAGACATAGTTGGTGGATATGTGCAGTATCCGCGCACCGATGTTGTGGGTCACCGCTGCGAGGTTGCGCGCCCCCAGCGCGTTGACGCGGTAGGCGAGGTCCACGTTGTCCTCGCAGGCGTCCACTGCCGTGTAGGCCGCACAGTTTATCACCACGTCCGGGGCGATTGCCCGCACCTTTTCAAAAACGTCCGGCGCGTCCGTTATGTCCATTTCCTCGATATCATAAAGCACCAGCCTGTACTCCGGGTCCATGCCCAGCTGTGCGGCCAGCTCCTGCCCGAGCTGGCCCCGGCATCCCGTTATAAGTACTGTTGTCATCGCAACGGCCCTCACCTTCGCCGCCCGGCCCGATCTCCGGCTCTCCAGTCCGTCCTGTCCTGCGCGCAAAGCAGGATGTCCCGGCCCCTGATTCCCGGCGCCCGGGTCCTGACGCTTTGCAGTCAAACCGTATTATAGAATTTTATCATACTCTGGCTGTACTTTCAAAAAGCGATACCGTCAAAAACGATTTGCCCGCTGTCCACGAACGCCTGTACGCGCGCCCTGCGCTCCCCGAGGTATTCCTCGAAGCGCTCCATAGTCAGGTTCACAATCTTTTCCTTCGGGAATCCGGCGGCCTCAATCAACTCCATGGACTGTTCGACGCGTCCTACCTCACAGTCGATATGCGCGTCGCTGGCCACGGCGATGCGCACACCCTCGTCCATGCAGGCGCTGAGCATGTCTCGAAAGGTCTGTTCGCCGCCCTTGCGGACCAGAAACGAATTATTGTTGACCTCCAGCAGTTTTTCATACTTGGCCGCCGCCTTGGCGACCACCCGCATGTCTATCGGGTAATTCGGGTTCTCCGGGTGGGCGATGCAGTCCACCAGCGGATTTTTGATGGTGTTTATCAGCGCGCGGGTGTGGTACTCCCTGTTGGACGGCGGCATGACCGGCGAGTGCAGCCCGACCACCACGAAATCCATCCTGCGCATCTGCTCGGCGAAAATATCGAGGTCGCCCGAGCTGGCAAGTATGTTGGCCTCGCATCCAAAATACACGCGGACGCCGTTGCGGACCCTGGGGACAAGGTGGACGAAAAATAAAACACGGGCGGCGCCCCTATGACGCGCGGTCCGTGCTCGGTTTCCACGATCCCCTTGAGCCCGTACTCCGCCGCGGCAGCGGCGACCTCGGTGATGGTGGAATGCGCGTGGTCGCTCACGACGGTGTGGACATGGGTATCTACTTCTATTTTCAAATTCAAGCGCCTCCCTGAATATTGTTGCCTGATATATGTTTTGCACCAGTTTTAAAGTTAATGGATTGCCCGGGAAAAGTCAAGCCGCCGGCGGGTTGCGCTTCCGGTGGCATGCTGGTATTATTGGGACAAACGATCACCGTAAGGAGGAAAGCGTATGAGCCTGCACATCGAGGCCAAGGCCGGCGAGGTCGCCCCCTACGTTCTGATGCCCGGAGACCCGCTGCGCACCAAATACATCGCCGAAAAGTTTCTGGAGGACGCGGTCTGTTACAACAGGATTCGCGGGACCTTCGGCTACACCGGGACCTACAAGGGCCTGCGCGTGTCCGTCCAGACCTCCGGCATCGGCATGCCGGCCATGGACCTTTACGCGCACGAGCTTTTGAACGACTACGGTGTAAAGTCCATCATCCGCATCGGGACCTGCGGTTCGTATCAGGAGCACATCGAAACCCGCGCCCTGGTGCTGGCCATGACCGCGTCCACCGATTCAGCCATGAACAGCTATCGCCTCAACGGTACCGACGCCCCCTGCGCCGACTTCGACCTGCTTGCGGCGGCGCACGGCATCGCCGCGGCGGCCGGGCATACCGTGTACTGCGGCAACGTCATATCCACCGACGCGTTTTACGGCGCCAATCCCGACGACTGGAAAACCTGGGCGGAGTACAACGTGCTGGCCGTGGAAATGGAGGCTTGCGCGCTGTATACGCGGGCGGCACAGCACGGTGCGCGCGCCCTGGCCATACTCACCGTGACCGACTGCTTCGTGAGCGGCGCGCGGCTGACCCCGGAGGAGCGCGAAAGATCGCTGGACGAGATGATCACGCTGGGGCTGGAAACGCAGCTTGCGATAAGCAGGCTATAAGGTAAAGCGCATGAAAAAGCTGCTGTTTGCCAGGGACAGCGCCTCTCCGCAGCCCTTACGGGCGCTCATTGAAAAAAAGCAGAACCCCCGGACGCTTGCGGCCCGGGCCATCGACTGCGCTCCCCGCCTACTTGCCGTCTTTGAGGCGCGGTGCCCGGGCGAAGCGCGTCCGCGCGAGGCCTTGCGGGCGGCCCCGCGCCTGGGCGCCGGGAGAGATAAAGATGCCCGCGGCAAAAGGCCGCGCACGCTGCGCATAACGCCCCGGCTGAAGCCGCTGATGACCCCGCCGCCTGTGCCGCCGCGCGGGCCATGGGACACGTCGTCGGGACGGTCCACGTCGAGACGCACGCTATGGGCCTGGCCATGTACGGGCTGACCGCGCCGGCGTACGACGCGGGCGCGGACGGTGCCGACGCGGTGGTTCAAGCGGAATGCGATCGGCTATACGAATGCCTGCTCCGGTGGGAGAAAAACGCGGACGCGGAATATCCGTCATGGTGCCCTTCCTGTTGCGCGAGGGCGTCCCCAACAAGAAATTGCTGCTCCGGCAAAAGCAAAACGAGGCGTGACCGCCCCATCTGCCCATAAAAAAGCCCCCGCAGCCATGCCGCAGGGGGTTTTTATGTGCTGCTATAAGAGCCTTTAATCCGGATAGAGCCTTTGGCTACGGAACAATTGTGCATCTACCGGCTCAATCCTTCCATTTCCACCACTTCAGCTTTTCAGGCTCGTGCGTTTCATTCTCCGCATAGTAAACGGCAAGGCGGTAAACGTACAGGGCGCACCTGTCCACCTGGCACCCCTGAAAGGCGCAGCCCTTGCGATATATCTCCTCCGGATCCTGCCCTTTGAGGGATTCAATCGTAGAATAGCCTATATTATTCAAGTGTCGCGCCATATTCTTCCCGATTCCGGGGATGCGCTCCAGTTCCGATTTGCCCAAAATAAACCCCTGATTAAGAGTCAGATGCTCGGCCCGTTGTTGCCTGCCGTTCGGGCCAGGCCGCGTCCAGCACCTCTCCGATGCTGTCGCGGAACAAAAGCGTGGCTTTTTTGTCGTGCGGCGTGGGGTCGTGGTTGATGATGACAAGGTCCTTCCCCTTGAAAAGCGGCACCAGCCCGGCGGCGGGATGCACCACCAGCGACGTGCCGCCCACGATGAAAAGATCGGCCTGCGCCACCGCCTTCCGGCTCGCCTCCAGCGCTTCCCGCGGAAGCTTTTCCCCGTACAGCACCACGTCCGGCCGTACGATGCCCTGACAGCGCGTGCACAGCGGCACCGGCCCGGATACTCCACGATGTAGCTTAAGTCGAACACCTTGCCGCAGTCCAGACAGTAGTGCCGGTGCATGGAGCCGTGCAGTTCGTGCACGATGCGGCTCCCGGCTTTTGTGTGCAGGCCGTCGGCGTTCTGGGTGATGACGGCCTTAAGCTTCCCGTCCCGCTCCATGCGCGCCAGCGCAAAATGCGCGCGGTTTGGCCTGGCCCTGGGTGTGCGTATGTCCGTCCTGACTATCCTGTAAAACTCGGCCGGATGCTCCATAAAAAACGTGTGGCTGAGCACATCCTCGGGCTTGTACTCCCCGTACTTTTTGCTGATGGTCTCCCGCCCCCTGGCTGAGCGGAAATCGGGTATGTCCGACTCGGTGGAAACGCCCGCGCCGCCCAGAAAGACGGCGTGGTTCGCGTTTTCTATCAGTTGGCGGAATCTGTCTGTCATCCGACTGCCTCCGATGCGCCAAAGCCTCTACAGTCAGCTTATCACACGGCCCCGTTACGGCGCAACAGCCTTATTAGCGCTGTCTGTGTCAAGATTTTGTAGGTGAACTCCCCCAAAATTTTTTATAACAGTTCAGGTACTATCTTAACGATCTTCCTGAGCATGTAACCCGTTAAGTAAGGTGTATCTATAGCAGGTACATGTGCCTGAAGCCATGCCCCTGTATCCTCAACACTACAACTTCTGTGAATGTTTATTGGAGTATCCCCAACGGCTTTAGCCAGGGTGATGTTTATCGGTTTCGATACAGACAGGGCATCGCTCAGTTCATTATTGGCCTTGGCAGCAAGCAGTCTAGCCATGCGGTCAGTACCTTCAGGGCTCCAACGGGCACCGATCCGTTTCATTCTCCTGGCTATGGTATGTCTTACTTGCCCTTCTATGGCTCCAAGCCCTCCCTCTGGTAGTTGGGAGATGATCCCTTCCCAGTTCTCAAGCAGATATTTTTTAAGTTTATTGATCTTTTTTCTTCTGGTATCTTTGTTTGCTTTTTTAGCTGCCCTGTCCAGGATGTCTATTAGGGCTTGCAAATTCTTTTGTTCTATTGCTTCTACTACGGCTTGGTGGATAGTAGTACTGAAAGCCAAACATTCAGTCAGGTTTTTGCGCAAGTGGTACCGGTCAAGATGATAGACGGTATTCGGGAAAAGTTCTATTCCCTCTTTGACCCAGGAAGATCCGTCACCCCCTAGTTCCACCCTTTCGATTTTGTCCATTTTCCACTGATTGGCCAGATAGGCGCTGCTCTCTTCCCAGAATTTTTCTGATTCCCGGGTGGTGGCCACACTGTAGCGGTGCTGTAGGCTGCGCCGTTTACCATCTTTAGATTTCTTCTTGCCATCATAGGCAGTCAATAGCTTGACTTCTGCCCTTTTTCTCGCGCTTTTTTGCTGGTTAATTACCACACCATCTGCTTCTATGAACAATACACCGGCGTTGTGTTTGCCTTCAAGAATCACCCCATCTTCAAAAACCGCCTGCCGTAAGGCTTCTCCTTCCTTCTGCACTGCTTCTCCTGCTTGTTTGACTATTTCCCAAACGCTCATAGTCGTTATACCGGGAACTAGCTGGCTCATGATCCGGGCTGCTCTTCTAAAAGGAATTTCGGTTGCAAGGTCAAGGGCAATCTCCCTCATCTTGGGAGAGAGCCTCTGTCTAGAAGCCCAGCCTAGAGCCTCATCCAGTAAAAAGTGGTATGTGTTGGTTTCTGTGTCTTTGTAAAGTCGCCTCTTAATGGTAAATTCTCCAAAGATGGTTACTCCGGTACGCTCTTCAAATCTGATACATTTATACCGTTTTTTATCCCTGGTTTTTAAAATCTCTTCATCAATCTTTTCTAGAGTCCAGACTAAAAGTCTGGTTGTAACCTGCTGCGAAAGTACTTGCAGCTGTTCCTCCAATGTTTGATAATCACAGCCTGATCTAATAATTTTCCATAACCCATTGATAAGAAACAGGACAATAGCTACCACATGACGAATATCCAGCATAGAGACCTCACACTCCTTGACGGGGAGTTGGCCATCTGAAAAGATGACCATTATTGAGGTCTCTTTTTTCTACATGAGACACTCAATTACCTACAAAAATTGTACACTGCCATTAGCGCTCGGGCCAGGCCGCGTCCAGCACCGCGCCGATGCTGTCGCGTATCACCAGCGACGCCTGCGCATCGAAAGGCGTGGGGTCGCGGTTGATGATAACGAGGTCCTTCCCTCGGAAATATTGCACCAGCCCGGCGGCAGGGTAGACCACCAACGACGTTCCGCCCACGATGAAAAGGTCGGCCTGCGCCACTGCGCGCATGCTCATCTCCAACACCTCCATGGGCAGGGATTCCTCATACAGCACCACGTCCGGCCGCACGATGCCTCCGCACTCTGCGCACCGCGGGACAGTGCATTCATATCCGGTTACATAGTCAAGGCCGTATTCCTCCCTGCAGTCCATGCAGTAGTTTCTGTGCACCGAGCCGTGGACCTCGTACACCGTTTTGCTCCCGGCCATGGTGTGCAGGCCATCGATGTTCTGGGTGATGACGGCCTTGAGTTTCCCGTCCCGCTCCATGCGCGCCAGCGCGTAGTGCGCGCGGTTGGGCCTGGCCCAGGGCGCGAGGATGTCGGTCCTGTAATACTCGAAGAATTCCTCCGGGTGCCGGACAAAGAACGTGTGGCTCAGCATTTCCTCCGGGGAATACCGCCCGTGTTTCCGGGCGTACAGTCCGTTGGCCGAACGGAAATCGGGTATGTCCGATTCGGTGGAGACGCCCGCGCCGCCGAAAAAAACACCGCGGGACGCCGCCTCGATCATGTCGTGCAGCCTTTCCGTCATGCGATCGCCTCCGTTTTAAAAAACGCGCCTCCCGTTTGGGGGAGGCGCGTCAGTTTTGCTCAGCTTACCTTCTGCACTTTTCTTGTGGCCACCAGGTCCACGCCCGTTCCCGCGATGTCTTTGAGTACCACGTCTCCGATGTTTACCGGTGCTTTTGCCTTTATAGTGCGGATGTCCTCCAGCGCCGCAGCCAGCTTGGCCTTGGGTATGGGGTCTTTGGTCTTTACCGAAAGCAGCGGGCAGTCGCCGCCGTCGATAAAGATGGAACTGGTCAGCGTGCGCATAGGGCAGGTCATCTCGGCCACGGCGTACGCTTCTCCCCGTTTGCACTGGTTCCCGGTAACCTTAACGGCCCCGTTTTCCATGGTAACGGTCATCGCACAGCCTCTGGGGCAGGATATGCATATCAGTTTCATTTTTATATTACTCCCCTCACACGACACATTCAAGCTGCAATTCGCGGCCGCCTATCTTTTTCAGGACCTTATTGTCCAGCATTACGCGCTCCATCTCGCCCGGGGTCAGCCGGATGAACTTCTTTTTCAAAATAACGTCGTTCCCCGCCTTGAGCTGGAGCACGCCGTCTCGGTACACGCCGGTCGGCCGAAAATAAAGCTCGCTTTCGATTTTGGTATCCACCGTATGCGGCACGATGTAGCGCACGCCGTTCCCGGGCCTGACCGGGACCGTCTCCGCGGCCTGTTCGCCGCGCAGGTAGCGCACTACGCCCCTTGCCGCTATAGCGCCCTCCTCGCTCACGAAGTCTACGAGGTCGTGCACGTGCAGCGTGTTCCCGGCGGCGAATATACCGGGGACATTGGTCTGGCGCGACGCGTCCACCACCGGCCCGTTGGTCACGGTATCAAGCGCGACGCCCGCGCCGGAGGCCACCTCGTTCTCGGGGATAAGGCCGACCGACAGAAGCAGCGTGTCGCAGGGGATATATTCCTCGGAACCGGGGATGACGCAACGGCAGTCGTCCACCCGCGCGACCGTCACGCCCTGCAGGCGGTCCCGGCCGTGGATGTTCACCACCGTATGGTTGAAGTGCAGCGGGATGTCGAAATCCTCCAGGCACTGCCGGATGTTTCTTTGCAGGCCGGTCGAATAGGGCATCAGCTCGTACACGCCCTTGATGGTCGCACCCTCGAACTTGAGGCGCCGCGCCATGATAAGCCCGATGTCGCCCGAGCCGAGTATCACGATCTCCCTGCCGGGGATGTAGCCTTCGAGGTTGGTCAGGCGCTGCACCATGCCGGCGGTGTATACGCCGGCCGGCCGCGTGCCGGGTATCTTGAGGTTGTGACGCGTGCGCTCCCTGCAGCCCGTACACAGTATGATGGCCTTTGCCTGGAGCATCACCAGTCCGAGCCTGGGGTTGATGGCGTAGATGAGCTTGTCGGGCGTTATCTCCAGCACCATGGTGTCGGTGAGCGCTTCAATGCCGTACGCCTCGACCTTGTCGATGTAGCGCTGCGCGTATTCGGGGCCGGTCAGCTCCTCCTTGAACATGTGCAGGCCGAATCCGTTATGGATGCACTGCTGCAGGATGCCGCCCAGCCTGAAGTCGCGCTCTACGATGACGACGTCCTTCACGCCCTGTTCATAACACTCGACCGCCGCGGCCAGTCCGGCGGGGCCGCCTCCGATGATGGCAACTTCAACATTCCGTATCATTATCAGACACCCCCTGCGCACTGAACTGCTTTATCCTCCCCGCAACAATGTAGGAATCGTACCCGCGCGTCGTTATCTCCTCCTTGGGCATGCCGGTTTCCCTGTGGATGATGTCCATTATCCTGCAGGTGCAGAAGCCCCCCTGGCAGCGGCCCATGCCCGCGCGCGTGCGGTACTTTATGGAGCCCAGCGTCACCTTGCCGGGCACGCGCCTGATGGCATCGACGATCTCGCCTTCGGTGACCGTTTCACAGCGGCAGACGATGCGGCCGTAATGCGGGTCCTTAGAGATGAGCGCCTCGCGTTCCTTCCAGTCTCTGTCAAAATAGTGCTGTATGCCCTTGCGTATGGGATCGAAATCCGGGTTGGGGACAAGCTGCAGGCCGAGCTGGTCCCGCAGTATCTCCTCGGCGACGTATTCCGCGATGGCGGGTGCCGAAGTCAGGCCGGGCGAAGCAATGCAGGAAAGGTTCACGAAGCCCTTTACCTTATCCGACGCCTTGATGTAGAAATCGTGGTAATCAACGCCCTCGGCCCGAAGGCCCATGAAGGAGGCGATGACGTCGGTCCGCGGTAAATTCGGGCAGCAATGCGTCGCATTGTTCCACACGAAATCGAGGTCTTCCTGCAGCGTGTAGTTGCTGTCCCGAAGGTCGGTATCCGTCGAACTCGGACCTATGACGGTGTTCCCCTCGGGCATGGGTATGACCAGCACGCCCTTGCCCATCGGTCCCGGGCAGGGAAAGATGACGCCGTTCACAAATCCCTTGTGCTTTTTGTCGTAGATGAAATAGTCGCCGCGCCGGGGCTGCTGTTTTATCACCTCGGCTCCGGCCATCTCGCTTATCTTGTCGGCGAAGAGGCCCGCGCAGTTGATGACGTACTTCCCGTGATAGGTGCCCTTGCCGGTGGTCACCTCAAACGTCTGGTCGGGAAGCTGCTTTATTGCCGTGACCTCGTTGTCTACGAGTATGGACACGCCGTTCTGCATGGCGTTCTCCGCAAAGGCGATGACCACCTCGTAGGACAGGCAAACGCCCGAATCGTGGAACATGCCTCCCTTTATGTCGGGGTTGACGTTGGGTTCGCGCTCCAGTATCTCCTCCCGCGTCATCTTGTAGCATCCTTTGACGCCGTTGATGCGCGCGCGCTCCAGAAGGTCGTCGATGGTCTTCATGTCCTCGTCGTTGAAGGCGATGACATAGGCCCCGCAGCGGGAAAACCCAAAATCGAGCTCCTTTGCGAGCCGGTCGTACATCAGGTTCCCCTTGACGTTGAACCTGGCCTTGAAGGTTCCGGGCTTGGGGTCGTATCCGGCGTGGACTATCCCCGAGTTCGCGCCGGACGTGCCTCTGCCCACGTCGCAGTGCGCTTCCAGCAGCAAGACGTCCAGCTTGTAGCGCGAAAGCTCGCGCGCTATCGCGCAGCCGATGACCCCTCCCCCAATGATGATTACATCCTGCATATTCTACCTCCTAATCAACAGTATGCACATTTTGAAAATCCGCACATATCCATATGCCTTAAAGCCCCGCCGCCCCCATGGGGGCACGGCGGCAAACCGTTAATCAAGCCGGGTGAGCGGACGGCTCAGGTTTAGGAGAAAAAAATGCCGTCATCCGTTAATATGCAGGACTGCCGCGTAAGGCTACGCTTCGGTGAGGTCCTGTAAGTCGTACGGGGTCTCCTGATACACGTAGTAGTTGAGCCAGTTCGCAAAAAGCAGGTTCCCGTGCGCGCGCCAGGTCACGATGGGTTCCCCGGACGGATCGTCGTTCGGGAAATAGTTGGCCGGCACCTTGATGTCGAGTCCCTTGTCAACATCCCTGAAATACTCCCTGCCCAGCGTTTCAGGGTCGTACTCCGCGTGACCGGTTACGAACACGTGCCTCCTGTCGGCGCTCTGCACGATGAACACGCCCGCCTCGTCGGATTCCGCCAGTATCTCCAGCCCGGGGACCTTGAGTATGTCCTCGGCCTTTATGTCGGTGTGCCGGGAGTGCGGCGCGTAAAACTCGTCGTCGAATCCCCGCATGAGCTTGGATTTCTTCTTTTTCACCCTGTGTTTGAACACCCCGAACATCTTTTCGGGGAGGTCGTACTTATCGATGCCGTAATAGTGGTACAGCGCCGCCTGCGCGGCCCAGCAGATATACATGGCCGAAAACACGTGCGACTGCGCCCAGTCCATCACCTTTTTCAGTTCCTCCCAGTAGCGCACGTCCTCGAACTCGAGGTGCTCCACAGGCGCGCCGGTGACGATAAGCCCGTCAAACCGCTGGCCCTTGACCTCGTCAAAGGTCTTATAGAAGGTCCGGAGGTGTTCCACAGGCGCGTTTTTGGGGGCGTAGGTCGCGGTCTGCAACAGCACGACCTCCACCTGCAGCGGCGTGTTCCCCAGCACGCGCAGGAGCTGCGTCTCGGTGACGATCTTTGTGGGCATGAGGTTCAATATCGCAATGCGAAGCGGCCGGATGTCCTGGTGCGAAGCGCGCTCCTCCGTCATCACAAAGATATTCTCCTCGGTGAGCGTTTGCGTGGCCGGCAGATTGTCTGGGATTTTCACAGGCATTTCTCATCTCTCCTTCTTTTCGGTATGGAAACAATACTAATACAATTGCCTGCACTATTCAATCACCAATAGTCACACCCGGCAAAATATCAGCATATCCCGGCCCATACCGAAATACCGGCCGCACAACAGGTACTGCGCTCGCGCTGCAAACAAAAAGAGCGGACCCGCGTTCCGCCCTGCAGCTGCTTCCGTCCCCTTGGCCGGGGACCTGAACGTTGCAGGGCGACAAACATCCTTCAACAGGATGAGCCATCCTTTTCGTTCCGCAGCCTGTCCTTTTTATTCTCTTATCTCTAAGACAGGGAACAAACTCTTACTTTGCGTCCGTCCGGACCATTATCCGGACACGATACTTTTCACTTCTTAACCATTACTTTACACCCTATCGCCCAAAAAAACAAGCGCACCCGGCAAAAATTTGCGGGCACGCCATGGAAAACACAGGGCCGTCAGCCTGATTTTACATGCTGCTGCTATTTATCGAAAAAGACTATCCTGGCGAAATCCTCTGCCTTGAGCGCCGCGCCGCCGATCAGGCCGCCGTCGATGTTGGACTGCGCCATCAGCTCGGAAGCGTTTTTTGCGTTCATGCTCCCGCCGTACTGGATGCGGATCTTGTCCGCTATCGCGGCGCCGAATAGCTTTGTGAGCGTTTCACGGATAACGGTGTTTACCTCGTTCGCGTCCTGTGCCGTCGCCGTCTTGCCCGTACCGATGGCCCAGATGGGCTCATACGCCACGACTACCTTTTCGGCCGCGGCGGGGTCGACGCCTTTCAGCGCAGCCTCGGTCTGCCCGCTGACCACGGCTGCCGCCTTGCCCGCCTCGCGCTGCTCGAGCGACTCGCCCACGCAGACGATGGGGATAAGACCGGCATTAAGCGCGGCCAGGACCTTCCTGTTCACGGTCTCGTCGGTTTCAGCAAAATACTGGCGGCGTTCGCTGTGCCCGATGATGACATACTTCACGCCGAGGTCCAAAAGCATCCCGATGGACGTTTCCCCCGTGAACGCGCCCTTGGGCTCCCAATGCACGTTCTGGGCACCTACGCCGATGCCTGTCCCTTTTGTCAGCTCGACGGCAGTGGCGAGACATGTGAAGTTGGGGCAGATGACGACCTCCGCCTCGGCGTCTTTGACCGCGGGGATGATCTCCGCGATGAGGCGGGCAGCTTCAGTGTTGGTCATGTTCATCTTCCAGTTTCCGGCTATAATGGGTTTTCTCAAAATGTTTCCCTCCCTGAATATTCGGGCGCCGCCCGGAATTTGGTTGGTATATTTGCCAAGGCGCAGGGTGGCCTGCGTCTTGATGCTCACGGGTTTTAGGCATCATTCTGAAGGAACTTCCATGGTAACCCAGGGCTCCATCGTTGGCCATGGCGGCATGGTCGGCAGCACGATAGGCTCCTCGGTCGGGGTCGGCGTGGGGGCCGGAGTGGGCGTTGGCGTCGGCGTCACCGTGGGCGTTGGCGTCGGGGTAGGCGCGGCCGTGCGGACCGGCGTGCGCGTAGGCGTCGGCGTCACCGTGGGCGTTGGCGACGGGAGCACCTGCCCCTGCATGGATGTAAGCGCAAACGAAAGCGCGCCCAGCGCCAAAAGTCCCAACGCCACCAGCGCTATGATGAGCGTACTCTTGGATTTTTTCTCGCCGCCTCCGGGGCCGCCCTCCTTGGGGACAGCTGCCCCGGCCGCGGCCCGCGGAGCACGGCCGGACGCGCCGGCGCGCCTGGCATCGCGCTGCACCAGAAAGAAAAGCGATGCCCTGGCTTCATCGCTGAGCGCGTTTGCCTCCATATCCTCGCGCAGCGTAAGCCCTAACACGCCTTCTTCGCCGGGTTCTGCCGGCTGCGTATCCTCCAGCATCGGTTCCAGCGCCTGCCGCGCGGCGTACAGGCGCCAATGCACACTCTGCGCGCTGCACCCCAGCACATAGGCGGTCTGCTCAACGCCGAAACCGTAGGCATAGCGCAGCAAGAGCGAAAGCCTCTGGACGTGCCCCAGCGCCCGGATCTCGTTCATCAGCTCCTTGCGGCCCTCCGGCAGGGCCTGATTGCCCGCCGGGACGTAATCCGGGTTGTTCTCCGAATACGCGCCGCGCTGTTCCTCGAAAAAGAGCGTGTCTCCCCCGGCCTTGATCGCCTGATTGCAGTGGTTGGTGCACAGGCGGTACAGCCATTGCTCGAACGCGCGCTCAGCCTTGAGGGCAGGCAGGTGACGGAACACGTCCGCGAAGACGTCCTGCAGCGTATCCTCCGCCTGCGTCGCGTCGCCGAACACGCTGAACGCAAGGTAGTAGACGCGCTGGGCGTACATATCGTAAAGCGCCTGAAAGGCCTCCAGATTGCCCGCTTTTACCTTTTTCACCAGTTCGACAAGCTCCATATCCATACCTCTTTGAAAGCTTTTTCTATTCAATGTATACAACCGGCAGCGCGGCCATTATGCATCCGGGCCGAAAGCCCGCGCGCGCCAGAGCTTCATCGCCGACGGCCAGGCGCGCGCCTCCAGCGCTTCGCGCGTCAGCCATTCCCAGCCGTCCGGCGCTGCCGCAGGCCCGACGCGGACCAGAAACCCCTGCATCTCCCAGACGCGGTGGGTGAACACGTGTCGCGCCTCCCCGGCCGCCCGCATGGACAGGACCTCCAGCCCGAGCGCGCTCAACCCGTTCATCAGCGTACGCTCCGCGCCGTCCGGGGCCGCGATCTCCCAGTTGGGGAATTCCCACAGCCCCGCCAAAAGGCCCTTTCCCACGCGGCGCCGCGCCAGCACGTTCCCGTCCGGATCCCGCACCACGCCCACCGCCAGCCAAATCGTGCGTTTGGGGGCCGGAGGTGCCTTGACCGGGAAATCCGCTGCCCGTCCCGCGCGGCGCGCAACGCACTCCCCGCTGACCGGGCAGATGTCGCACCTCGGCGCTTTGGGCAGGCAAACCAGCGCGCCCAGCTCCATCACGGCCTGATTGAACACGCCGGGCCTGCACAACGCAAGCGCTTCACGGATTTGCGCCGTTATCCTGTTATACCCTTCCGGCGTGTCCACAGGGCTCTCCATGGCCAGTATCCGGGAAAACACGCGCAGGACGTTGGCGTCCACGGCCGGAACGGGCAGGTCAAAGGCGATGCTCTGTATCGCCCCGGCCGTATAGGCACCGATGCCGGGAACCTTCCGCAGCGCTTGGCCGTCGGCCGGCACGGCCCCGCCGTGCTCACGCATGACGTACCGCGCTCCCGCCAATAGATTACGCGCGCGGGAATAATACCCCAGCCCTTCCCACGCCTTGAGCACGCCTCCTATATCGGCGGCGGCCAGCGCCTCCAGCGTGGGCCAGCGCTCCAGAAAAGCGCGATAGTACGGCAGGACCGTTTCCACCCGCGTCTGCTGGAGCATGACCTCGCTCACCCAGACGGCGTAGGGGTCGCTCGTTTTGCGCCAGGGCAGATCGCGCTTTTCCCGCTGGTACCATGCGCAGAGCGCGGGGCCGATGCCGGCCTCATTCCCCGTCCGCTTCATTCTCCACCACGGTGACCTTTTTCATGCGCTGCGGCTCCAAAGGCTTGTCGCTCCAGTCGGTCGGGGTCCCGGCTATGGCGTCCACCGTTTCCATCCCCTCCACCACCCTGCCGAACGCCGCATATTGCCCGTCCAAATGCGGGCAGTCGGCATGCATGATGAAAAACTGCGAGCCTGCAGAGTTCGGGTCAGCCGCACGCGCCATGGACAGCACGCCGCGTTCGTGCTTCAACGGGTTCTCAAAACCGTTCATGGCGAACTCTCCCTTTATGCTGTATCCGGGGCCGCCCGTGCCCGTGCCCTGCGGACAGCCTCCCTGTATCACGAAGCCGGGTATCACCCGGTGGAAGGTGAGTCCGTCGTAAAAGCCCTTGTTCGCCAGTTCAATGAAGTTGGCGACCGTCTGAGGCGCCGCGTCCGCGTACAGTTCGGCTTTGATCTTTTCTCCGTTTTCCATCTCTATCACTATCATATTATATATCCCTTTCCTTTTCTGTCCGCGGCGAGGCCTGGCCCGGCCTGTCCGCATACGGTATTATTTTACTTTGTTTGGGCCACAAGTGCAAACCCCTTGTTCCGCCTCGGCCTCCCCGGCTTGAAACGGACCGCAAAAGGTGCTATAATCGGACAAAACTCGAAGCGCCCGCACACACGTCGGGCCGATTTTTTAACGGACTTATCGGGCCGGCATGCCGGAGCATCACGCAAGGGGACGTTTCTATGAGAAGATACCTTTTTACGGGCGATATCGACGCGCTCGAAACGCTCGAATACGACGTGGTCATCGTGGGTTGCGGCATTGCGGCGCTGTATGCAGCGCTCAACCTTGACCCGGGCCTGTCCTGCGCCCTCATCAACAAGGGCGGGCGCGAGGAGAGCAACTCCATATATGCGCAGGGCGGCATCGCGGCGGTCACCGACCCGGCGGACGACCCGGAAAACCATTTGAAGGATACGCTTTTCAGCGGAGCCGGTCTGTGCAACGAGGAAGCGGTGCGGGTGCTGGTGACCGAAGGCCCGTCGGACATCAAAAAACTCATCGACATGCACGTCCCTTTCGACACGGATGAGAAAGGCCGCCTGCAAATAACCCGCGAGGGGGCGCATACACACGACCGCATAGTCCACTGCGGCGGGGACGCCACCGGCTATCACGTAACCAAAACGCTGTTGGCGGAAGCGGAGCGGCGGGAAAACATTGACATATACGACTATCACTGCCTGTACGACATCTGCACCGACGACAACGGCGAAGTGGTCGGCATCACCGCCATGAACGACGACGGCCCCTATATTTTTTTCAGGGCCCGGAACGTCATCATCGCTTCGGGAGGCATCGGGCGCATCTACCGCAAGAGCACCAACGCCAAGACGCAGAACGGCGACGGCATCGCAGCGGCCATGCGCGCCGGCGCGGCGGTCGGGAACATGGAGTTCGTTCAGTTCCATCCCACCGCCCTCATCCACCCCGACCAGAACGGCCGCTACTTTTTGATTTCCGAGGCCCTGCGCGGCGAGGGCGCCGTGCTTCGGAACCGCCGCTGGGAGCGGTTCATGGTCAACGCCCATCCGATGGCCGACCTCGCCCCGCGCGACGTCGTTACCCGCGCCATCATCTGGGAGATGCGGAACCACGACCTCCCCAACGTCTATCTGGACATCACCGGCAAGTCCCGAAGCTTTTTGGAGCACCGCTTCCCCACCATATACCACGAATGCCTGCGCCGAAACATTGATATCGCGGTGGATTGGATACCGGTCGTGCCCGTGCAGCACTATTTCATGGGCGGCATCACCACCGACCTGTACGGCCGCACCGATGTCCCCGGCCTGTACGCCTGCGGCGAAGCCGCCAACACGGGCGTGCACGGCGCCAACCGCCTGGCCAGCAACTCCCTTTTGGAATGTCTGGTGTTCGGCCGGCGGTGCGCCCAGCACATCGGCGGAGCCTTCGTGCCCGGACGCGCCGGGCGCCCTGCGCTTGAACCGTTCGCCGAAACCGAGGCGGCGGTCGACCTGGACACCATCAAGGCGCAGATACGCTACGTCATGACGCTCAAGGGCGGCATCCTGCGCAACAGGACCCAACTCACCGAAGCCATCGCGGAAATAAGCGCCCACTACGAGATGCTGGAGCGCCTGCCCATGACCGACCATAATCCCCTTATCCTGCTGAACATGGCCACCGTTTCGCTGGCCGTTCTGGACGCCGCGCTCAAACGGGAAAAGAGCGTGGGCGCGCATTACCGGAGCGATGAGGTCAAGGAAGGGAGCGATAAAAAATAGATTATTTCAAGCTTGACGCGCTGATAGAGGCGTCGCTGGACGAGGATATCGGCACCGGCGACATAACGACGCTTTCCACCATCCCGCGTCCGCGCGGATATCCGGACGTTTCATCGCCAAAGAGCCGGGCGTTGTATGCGGGCTGGACGTCGCCGCGCGCGTATTTGCGCGCATCGATCCTGCCATTTTCTTCGAGCCGGTATGCGCCGACGGGGACACCGTCCGGAAAGGCGGCGTAATAGCCGCGGTTTCCGGCCCGGCGCGCGGGATCCTGACCGGCGAACGCGTGGCCCTGAACTTTTTGCAGCATCTTTCTGGGATAGCCACCCGGACGCGCGCCGCCGTCGACGCCGTGCAGGGCACGGGCGCGCGCATCACCGACACGCGCAAGACCACCCCCGGTCTCCGGGTGCTGGAAAAATACGCCGTGCGCACCGGCGGCGGCACCAACCACCGCTTTAATCTCGCCGACGGCGTGCTGATAAAGGACAACCACATCCGCGCGGCCGGCGGCATAACAAACGCCGTGGCCGCCGCAAAAAGACTGGTGCCGCACACGCTCCGCATCGAGGTCGAGGTCGAGGATCTCGCCATGCTTGAGGAAGCCATCGCCTGCGGCGCGGACATCGTAATGCTGGACAACATGGGGCTTGACGAGATGGAAAAGGCCGTGCGGGCCGCCAACGGCCGCGCGCTCATCGAAGCTTCGGGCAACATGGGCGACCGCGACCTCGCGGCCGTCGCGCGGACCGGCGTGGACCTCATTTCGATAGGCGCGCTCACACATTCGGTCCGCGCGCTGGACATCAGCCTGCGTTTTGACGAATAGCGGCCCCGGGCTTTTCCGCATCAGACCGGGCAGACCGGCATTTTACCTTTTTCTTACCTGATTCGCTCCAACCGATACTATCGATACATGGCCTGATATGACCCTTTCCTGACATGCGCTTATTCTCGAGGAAATTCTATGAAACGGTTGCGGACTACATTAGGAAAAACGCGGACAATTCTCAGGATGGACATCCCGGAGCAATACCTTGAGGATTTTAAACAGGAAATATTGTCGGATAATTTTTCCCGCCTTTCCGTCGTCTCCGTAGTACTGTTCCTCGTCGAGCTGCCGCTCCTCTACCTGCAACAGTATTTTTTTCACACAGGTCTGGTCATTTTCGCTTTTCTCGCCGTCAGCTTAGTATTCATTCCGCTGATATCTTACATCCGCAAACATGCGGAAACGGTCAGCCACGTCTTAGGCCTGGCTGTGATGTATATTTATGCTTTGGTAGTGCTGATTTTTTGCGCTGTTTTGGCTTTATGCGCCATTAACGAGGCTGACCTGACGCACGTTTATGTGATGGCTGTGCTGGGTGTCGCGATGTTCCTCTACGTCCGTCCCATCCCGCTGGCCGTACTCTATGCGGCGGTCTATGCCGGATTCGCGGTGGCGCTTCCCTGCGTCGGCGCGGAGCCGGAATCGCTGCTGGCGCTGCGCATAAACACGCTGATATTCAACCTGTTCGCGTGGCTCCTGGGCGTGATGTCCATGCGGTCCCGGATCTCCGTCTTTATCAGCCGCAGGCAGTTGCACGAACAAAACCTGATGCTCAAAGACCTGGCGCAGCGGGATGCGATGACCGGGCTTTTCCACCATGCCGCGGTGCTCCGCCTGCTGGAAAACGAGATTTGCCGCACACGAGAGCATGGGCTTCCCCTTTCGCTCATCATGGCGGATATCGATAACTTCAAGACGATAAACGACACATACGGGCATCAGTTCGGAGACGATGTGATATTGCGCGTTGCTTCCGCGTTTGATGACGCCTTTCGAGGGACCGGCATTGTCGGGCGGTACGGCGGCGAGGAGTTTATCGTCATATTGCCCGGCGCCAATCCCGAACAGGCGTGCACGCTTGCAAAAAGCGTCCAGTCCAAACTGAAAAGCACGATGTCCCACCCCGAAGTCACGCTCAGCGGCGGCATTAGCCTCTACAACGGCGAATCGCTGGACGTGTTCATCCGTCTGACGGACGAGAAACTCTATCGGGCAAAGAACCAGGGCAAGCACCGCTTTGTGAGCGACTGACGGCCCTCCCTGCGCGCGCTGGCGGCCCGTAAGATCGGTCTTTCATTTTTTGTTTTGGCTCTAAAGGCTCTGGCGGTCCCGTCATTGCGAGCCGCAGCGAAGCAATCCAGCGTTCCTTTCTGGATTGCCGCGGGGCTTTGCCCCTCACGGCTAGACCCATCGCCGAAAATCAACATATAAAATTAACAGCGCCTTTGTTTTTATTTTTTGCTTTTTGGATTGAAAATTACAGCAATTAAGTACCCGAACAGCACGGCCGCGGCGATGCCCGCCGCCGTCGCTTTCAGGCCGCCGGTCAGCGCGCCCACGATGCCTTCCTCCCGCGCCGCTTCCATGGCTCCTTTGGCAAGGGAATACCCAAAGCCGCTCAGCGGCACCGTCGCGCCCGCGCCGCCCAGATCGACGATGGGCTTATACAGCCCCAGCACCGTCAGTATGACGCCCAGGCTCACGTAAAGCACCAGGATGCGCGCGGAGGTCATGCTGGTCTTGCTTAAAAGCACCTGCCCCACCGTGCATATCAATCCGCCTATGACAAACGCGTATACGTATTGCATTCAGCCGCCCCCTTGTATGGCTTCGAAAGCCACGGCGTGCGCGATCCCGGGCACGCTCTCGCCCTGCAGCGTGCTGGTCGGGCTTAAAAGCGCGCCTGTGGACACCAGCAGCAGGTTCCTGACCGACGCGTCGGACAGAAGCTTGAGATAATACGCCGAAAAAACGCTGGCCGAACAGCCGCAGCCGCTCCCGCCCGACCAGACCTCCTTATTGCCGCCATATATCTCAATGCCGCAGTCGGCGTGGTTTTTCGAGATGTCGAACCCGCGCTGCTTCAACAGTTTTATCAAAAGCTCGCTCCCGTGATGCCCGAGGTCTCCGGTCAGTATCACGTCGTAGCTTTCCGGCGCGCGTTCGGATTCCAGCAGATGGGTCGCTATGGTGTCGGCCGCCGCGGGGGCCATGGCCGCGCCCATGTTGTTCGCGTCCTTTATGCCCCAGTCGACCACCTTCCCCAGCGTGCAGAAGGTCATCCGCGCGCCCACCGCACTCTCGTTGGTCAGCACGCACGCGCCGGCCGCCGTGGTGGTGTGCTGGGCCGTGGGCGGACGCCCCGTCCCCAGCTCCAGCGGCATGCGGTACTGCCGCTCGGCCGTCGCGAAATGCGTGGACGCCGCGCAGACCGCGCTGGAAAGGCTCCGGCTGTCTATCAGCAGGCCGCCTATTAAAAGGGCCTCGCTGAAGGTCGAGCACGCGCCGTACACGCCGAGGTAGGGTATGCGCAGCGAACGCGCGGCAAAGCTGGCCGAAATGAGCTGATCCAAAAGGTCCCCGCCTATCAGGCAGTCCACATCCTCCGTTTTGAGGCCGCTTTTCTGTACTGCGGTGTCCACCGCGTAGCCGAACATCCTGCACTCGGCTTTCTCCCAGGTCTCCTCTCCGAAAAGGTCGTCCTTCAGCATTTTATCAAAGTGCTTCCCCAGCGGGCCGTTGCCCTCCATCTCCCCGACGATGGTGCCGCCGGATACGGCGTACACGCCCGAAAGCTCGAACGTCCGCGTCCCCGTCCTTTTGCTCATCCGCTCACCTTCAAAACAATATCTCTATCACGCCGGCCGCAACCGACAGGATGATTCCGTAGACCAGCACCGGCCCGGGCAGCGAAAACATCTTTGCGCCCACGCCCATGACATAGCCTTCGCGCTTGAACTCCATGGCCGGAGCCACTATGGAATTCGCAAACCCCGTTATCGGTACGATGGAGCCCGCTCCCGCGAACTTGCCGATGATGTCGTAAACGCCGAGACCGGTCAGCATCGCGCCCAGGAATATCAGCGTCACGCTGGTCAGCATCCCGGCCGTGTCGGCGCTCAGGCCCAGCACGTCCTCGCCCAGATTATTGATGGCCTGTCCGATGGCGCAAATGACGCCGCCGATAAAAAAAGCCCGTACACAGTCGCGTATAAAGCTTCCTTTAGGCCTGTTCTTCTGTACGTAATCGCTGTAATTTTCCTTATTCAGAACCGGGTCCATGGCCACACCTTCCCCTTTTGCGCAAAAACAGCCTTTCCGTGTACTGCTTGAAGCGCACTTCCTTTTCTGCGGGATTCTGCAGGTTATTCGGGTCGGCCAGCGGTATCGTCTGATATGCGTCCTTCTTCATTCCAACACCCTTCTTTATCTCCAGAACTGCGGGAACAACCAATACAGCACCGACCCCGCAAGCTTGCCGACGACCAGCATGATGAGCACGCCTTTCATGGCCGCCGACGGTACTATTTTGCCCAAACCCGCCGGAAATAAATCCAGCGTTTCGGCCAGCGCCATCAGCAGCACGCCAACATACGCCCCGAAAAAGACGAACGCGAAAACATCCAACCACACCGGAAGCCCCGCCGTAAACCCCAAAAGCGATCCGGCGCACGAAAAAGAGCATCCTGCCCGTGAAAATACCCGCCCACACGTTTATGGGCCATTTCACGCCCGAAAGGACCGCCAGGCGGGGAAGTATATCGAGTATGGTCACCATCAGCATGGCCGCCCCGCCCACCAGAATTCCCTGCCCGAGGCCGGCCAGCACCATCACTTTGCGCGCTCTATCATTATTCCCTCGTGTCCCCCGTTTGGTCGTCCTGCTGGTACTTATCCACCTTTTCGCGGTACTCGTGCTCCTCCACCCGAAAAAATTGGTTGGCGCGCTTTTTGCCAAAACCGGTGAAGAAGATGACGCCCAGCGCGATGCCGACGGAATAGGGTATGCTCACCCACAGTGCGCCCACGTCCTCCCTGCCCGTTATCAGCGCGCTGAGGTTTGCGTGCACCGTGGGCATGTCCACGTCCGCGTGGAAATTCATCAACGTTATGGCGCCGCCGAAAAAGAGCAGCAGCGCGACCAGCACCGTCGCCGCGTAGGCCAGCGGATGCGTCCTCTTGCCGGGAAGCAAGCCCTGCACCATGCATTTTTGCTCGCCCATCATCTCGATGGCAGTGCCTTCGGGGACGATATGGTGCAGCGCCCGCACCACATCCACCGGCATAACGGCCGTCCACCCCGGCCGTACGCGCCCGATGAAGGCGTCCAGAAACGGCTGGATGTCATGCCCTTCCATGAACACCTGCGCCACGTCACCCACGCGCAGCGCCTCGTACCGCTCCTTGCGCGCGCTGGAGCGCATGCCTACATAAAGTACCGGCAAGCTTCTCCCTCCCGGCCCTGCACAAAGACGGCGTTGCCGTAGGCAGGCTCATCGTACGGATGCAGCACAATCCAGATTACGCAAAACAAAATGAACGCCGCCAAAAGAATAAGGAAAAATCCTCTGACCACGCTGTTTTTCCGTGCCGTTTTCCTGCTCATGCTTTAGTTTTGTGATTTAAAGGGGCTGTCGATTCTTGAAAAATGATGGATATCAGGGGAAAAAAGTATAAAGCAGCGACGCCGATTTGAAATTGCGCTCAAGATGGTGCTGCGCGTAGGCCACCAGCAGGGGGAGGAGCTCCCTGAAGACATCCGGGCCGATGTCAAGCGATAGCAGCCCATCCGCGCGCGCTGTGGAAAGGGCGGAGATCGCCCCGATAAGCTCAGGCTTTATGCGCTTGGCGTCCGGGGCAAAAGCCCTGCAGTCCGTGCAGACCGTGCCGCCCGACGCGAGCGAAAAGAGCGCCGGCGCGTCCTTTTTGCAGCGGGCGCAGGCGCCTGTGCGGATCTCAAAACCCAGTATGCGCATGGCGTTCACCAGCGCGTACCCGGTGATACGCCACACGTCCGCGTCCGAATAGCAGTAAAGCGCCAGCGCCCGCAAAAGCAGGGCATACAGCGCCTCGTTGGGCTGGTCAGGCACGATGCCCGCCTCCACGACGTTCGCGACGAAGGTCGCGTGCATCATGGCGCCGGGGTCGTTTCGCAGCTCGTACCAACTGGATTCCACCTCCACCTGCGAGAGGTAGTAATGCGTCCCCCGCGCGTACAGGAGATATGCGCCGACGGCAAAAAGCTGGCTGCCCGCGCGCCACCGCGAATTGGTGCGCCGCACGCCGCGCGCGGAGACCGTCACCAGGCCCCTTTCGCGGGTGAAAAGCGTGAGTATCCTGTCGTAATCGCGGTAGTTGACCGCACGGAGCACCACCCCCGTCACCTTGAAAGCCGACAAACACGTCCCTCCCGTCCCGCGCGCCAATGCGAATTTGTCAGTATTACTCGTACCCCAGCTCGCGGATAAACCGCTCGCTGTCCCGCCAGCCCTCGCGCACCTTCACCCAAAGGTTGAGGTACACCCGTGCGTCCAGCAGGAACTCGATGTCCGCGCGCGCCCGCTCGCCGATGGCCTTGAGCATCTTCCCCTGCTTCCCGATGATGATGGCCTTGTGCCCGGAGCGCTCGCAGTAGATGGTCGCGAATACCTCTATAAGTCCGTCCCGCGCGCGGCGCTCCATGCTCTGCACCTCCACGCCGATACCGTGCGGAACCTCTTCCTGTAAAAGCTGCAGCGCCTTTTCCCGGATGAACTCGGCTACCAGCACGCGCTCGGGCTGGTCGGTGGGCATGTCCTCCGGGAAGTACTGCGGGCCGGGTTCAAGATATCCCTTCAGCAGGTCTGTAAGCGTGTCCATGTTGGTGCCGTTTCGGGCCGAGATAGGCAGAATGTGCGCGAGGTAGGCGTATTCGTCCTGCAGCGTCTGTAACAGCGCGGCCAGTTGTTCGCGGGAAGCCGCGTCCTCCTTGTTGACCGCCACGATGACCGGCGCGCCGGCCGCGCGCAGGTTTTCCAGCGTGTCCCTGTCCCGCGGGCCCAGCGGCCGCGTTCCGTCCACCACCAGCACGATGGCCTCGACCCGGTCGTAGGCCTGCGCGGTCTCGCGGGCCATATATTCGCCCAGCTTGTTGCGTGGCTTCTGCAGGCCGGGCGTGTCGATGAAGATAATCTGAAAGCCCGCGCCGTTGAGCACGCCCCGGATGTTGGAACGCGTGGTCTGAGGCTTGTCGGACACGATGGCCACCTTCTGCCCGACCATGGCGTTCAATAGCGTCGATTTCCCCACGTTGGGGCAGCCGATGATGGCCACAAAGCCCGATCTGTATTCCGTATCCGTCATAGGTCCTGTTCCTCGTCCTTTGCTTTCAGAGTAAACGCGTGGGGCAGCAGGTCTTTCGCCGTATAGGCTTCAAACGCGCCGTCCCGTCCGGCGCAGAGCACGCGTGCGTCCGGCGCCAGCTCGTGTATCGCCTGCCTGCAGATGCCGCAGGGGTAGGTCGCGCCCGCGCTGTCCGACGCTACCGCGACGTGCGTTAACTCCCGCTCCCCCGCCGCCACCGCCGCGTACAGCGCGACCCGCTCGGCGCAGCATGCCGCGCCGTAGGACGCGTTTTCCACGTTGCACCCCGTGTACAGTTTCCCCGAAGCGCCCCGCACGCATGCCCCGACGCGGAACCCCGAATACGGGGCGTATGCCTTCTCCCGGGCCTTTATAGCCATATCGACCAGCTTTTTATCGTCTATCAAATGCCATAGCCTCCTTACGCGAGCAAAAGCGAGCTTGCCTGATACATCACCACGGTCAGCAGCACGCCTATTACGGCGCCCAGCAGTACCTCCATGAACGAGTGGATACCGCTTTCCATCCGGCTCTCGGCCACCAGCAAAGCCATGATGGCGCCGAAGGTGGTGGTTATCGGCTCCTTGCTGGCGAAGGCAATGGACGTGAAAAGCGCGAAGGCCAGCGCCGTGTGCCCGCTGGGCAGGCCCCCGCGGACATAGGTACCCTTCTGGGGGTTCCCGGCCTTAAGCATGACCACCGTCAGAAACACGACCACCAGGCTGGCCAGCGTGATGTAGAGCGGGAGGCTGCGCATGTAGTTCAGCGAAAAGGAGCTGAACCGCAGCAGCTTTTCAAAAAAAAGCAGGTAGCCTACGATTATGGAGCACAGGGCCGCCATAAGCACGGCGCCGGCCGCGATGTTTTTGGCTATCTTGGCGAGGGGGTGGTACTCCTTGGTGACCATGTCCACCAGCGCCTCGACGGTGGTGTTGACCATCTCCGCAAAAATAACGAAAAAGATGGTGAGCACCAGTATGAGCATTTCGGTCTTGGTGATGTTCAGGAAAACGCCCAGCGCGACCGCAATCATGGCCATGACGAAGTGGAACCGCATGTTGCGCTGCGTCCGGAAGCAGTGCATGATGCCGCCTATGGCATAGTTGAAGCTTTTCAGCAGGCGTTTGAGCAAAAAAACACCCTCCTTATCGCACAAGGCCCAGCGTGGTCAGCACGGACTCCTGCAGGGCAGTCATCTCGGCCTCGCCTTCCCCGGTCACGTGATCGTACCCCAGAAGATGCAAAACGCCGTGCACCACCATGAACCCAAGCTCGCGGTCAAAGCCGTGGCCGTACTGCGCGGCCTGCTCCCGTACGCGCTCCAGCGATATGACGATGTCCCCCAGCAGAAGGCCGCCCGCGCCGTCCGAATCAGCCTCGCTGTATATGGGTTCGAGCGGGCGCTCGTATTCGAGCAGCGGGAAGGAAAGCACGTCGGTGGGGGCGTTGATGCCCCGGTGCGCGCGGTTGTGCTCCCGTATGCCGTCGTCGTCGGTCAGGAAGATGTCCAGCGTTACGGCGTGGGCAAAGCCGGCGGTATCCAGCGTGCGCTTTACTGCCGCGCTGATGAGGGCCTCCATTGTACCGTCGACCGGGACGGCCGTTTGCTCGTTGAAAATCTCTGTCCCCATCGGCGCTCCTTATTTTTTCTTTTCCGCGCGCTCGTAGGCGCGCACGATGCGCTGTACCATCTCGTGCCGCACCACGTCCCGGTGGGAAAGCATCACGATGTCCAGCCCCTCAATGCCGCGCAGGTTGGCCATCGCGTGCCGCAGCCCCGAACTTTTGTCGGCCGGAAGGTCTGTCTGCGTGATGTCCCCGGTGACAACCACCTTCGAGCCTTCGCCAAACCGCGTTAAAAACATCTTCATCTGCTCGATGGTGCAGTTCTGCGCCTCGTCCAGTATGATGAACGAATCGTTAAGCGTCCGCCCGCGCATGTAGGCCAGCGGCGCGACCTCGATGGTGCCGCGCTCCAGGAGCTTTCTGAACGTTTCGTCCCCCAGAAAATCGTACAGCGCGTCGTACAGCGGCCTGAGATACGGGTCCACCTTGTGCTGCATGTCGCCGGGCAGGAACCCGAGCTTTTCGCCCGCTTCCACGGCGGGCCGCGTAAGTATAATGCGTTCGATGTCCTTGTTCTTGTAGGCCAGCACGGCCATGGCCACCGCGAGATATGTCTTGCCGGTGCCGGCCGGACCGACCCCCAGCACCACCGTGTTGTGGCGGATGGCCTGCACGTACTTGCGCTGCCCCAGCGTCTTGCAGCGCACCGGCCTACCGCGCTGCGTTATGGCCACCACGTCGGACATCAGCTCGCCCACGCACTCGCCGCGACCTTCCTTCACAAGGTCTATGGCGTAGCGAATGCGGCCTTTGTCTATTTCTTCGCGCCTGCGGATCATATCCAGCAGCCGGGCCATGACCTCCGCGGCCACGTCGGCCATCTCCCCCGGCCCGGCGACGGTCACCTCGCGCTCCCGCGCGTTTATCCGCACGCCGGTCTCGGACTCGATGATGCGCACATTCTCGTCAAACTTCCCGAACAGCTCTATCAACTGTTCCATGGTGTCAACGGACAGCGTTCTTTCCACTGCCTGTCCACTCTGGGCCCCCTTGAGCTCCAAACGTTTCCCCCCTTTATCATCAGCCTATCTTTACAGTTTTCCCTATATTTTCCAGCGTTTCCACCCGGGCCTCGCAAACGAGGCGGCCCGACTGGATGCTGAACACGAAATCCCGCGCCTTAATGACGGCGCTGGGTGGTATATCCTCCTTCACCGCGTTCCACGCCTTGGCCTGCGCGGACAGCTTGAGCGCGTCCATGTCGGCCTCCACGGTCTCGACCTTAAGTTCGTGGTAGGTCACGGCCCGCACCTGCGCCCGCATGAAAAGGCCCTCGTCCAAAAGGCCGTAGGTCGCCGTTTCCTCGCGGGCGTTCTCATAGGGCGCGTGCTCGGGGTCCAACGGCACCTCCCAGCCGCCCAGCGAGAGATAGCGCAGGGTGTACGCGTTCCCCGTTTCGCTGGTGTTCAGTGTGTCCACGGGGAGCGACGCCTTCTTTGTATACCACACGCGCCCCATCACCTCGCCCTGCGCGTGCACGTAGGACGACGAATCTTCCGTATAATCGAGCACGCCGCTTATCAGTTCCTCGCCCCTGACCACCGTCTGCCCTTTTTCCGCCACCCGTTTCTCCTGCAGGACAATGATGGATTCCACGACAGCGTCCTTGGCGGCAATGATGCGCGCGGGTGTTCCGGTGTCGCTGAGCTCGGGCGCGTCCTCCTTTTTAGCCACCTCGATGCTCAGCTTCACGCCGGTCAGCCGCGCGTTGGCCCAGACCACGTCTTCGTTCCCGGCGATGAGCGCGTGCTCGATGGCCTTTAAATCGAGCGACGAACGGAACACGCCGACGCGCACGCCCATGTCCTCAAGCTGCCGCATGTAGGCCATGGTCTCGTTGGGCCCGGCGTTCACGAACTCAATGCCCCAGACGTAGGATGTGAGCAGGTAAAGAACCGCCAAAGCCGCAACGGCCCCGCCAATAAGAAACTTTCTGAACCGGAAGCGCGTGAACCAAAAAAGCGTCCCCACCCGGCGCATTATGGCGACACGGCAGCCGGTGCGCCTGACGATCGGCCGAAGGCGCGAAAAATCGTTGACGCCCACGCGGGCGAACATGACCGTGCGCGACCGCCGGCTCACGCCCCAGATGCCGATGCCTTCCATCATGCAAAGGTTCAGGAAACGCTCCAGATACAGCCCTTCGATTTTTATCATAACATATCCCCTGAGGGAATTCCATATCCGCATAGGCTGCCCCCGCCGCCCCTAATCCGTCCACTTGAGCGCGTCAATCTGCCCGCTTATCATTATCTCCTCGGGGCTCAGCTCCTCCAGCTCCAGCCCCTCCCCCTCGATGCGCACCGGACCGTCCTTGGTGGCCATGCGTATCAGCGTTTCGCCGTACTCAAGTATCCCCTGATGGTTCTCCACCAAAAGGCTGGTGTTGGATACCAGCATGTACCGCGGCAGATCCATCACCGCGTCCGCCGGCAGCTCCAAAATGTTGATGAGCTTTGCCTTTATAGATTCGGGCGTCTGTTTCATCCCTTTCCCCCCAAGCGCATTTCTACATA
>JAXGQA010000009.1:0-62027 GCA_040766645.1 Christensenellales bacterium
TGCCCGAACCGGACGGGCCGTGGATGGCCAAAAACTCGCCCGAGCGCACCGAAAGGTCGATGTCGTGCAGGACCTCCAGCTCCTCCCCGGCCATGTAATAGCTCTTGGAGATTTTCTGCATGTTCAGTATCTCATCCATCCAAGCCGCCTCCGCTGTCCTGGTCCTGGTTGAAGCCGCGAAAACCCATCGGGTCGGTGGGCGCCGGCTTTTTGTAGAGCACCGTGTCGCCTGTGGCCAGCCCCTTTTTCACCTCGACCGTCGTACCGTCGTTCAGCCCGGTGACGATCTCGGTCTTCACCGGATTCCCGTCCGCGTCCGCTTTATATACATACGGCTTGTTGTCGGCGTCGAACTGCAGGGCTGCCATGGGCAGCGTTACGGCGTCCTTCACGCTGTCCCCGATCAGCCGGACCTCGGCCGACATCCCTATGCGCAGGGTTTCGTCCTTTTCAAGTCCGATGGTGGCCGTGAAGAAGGTGACGCCGTCCGCGACCTCCCCGGCCCTGGACACATCGTTTACTTTGCCCTTGACTTCCTTGCCGGTCGCGCTGATGAAGACCGTGGCTTCCTCGCCCTTCTTTATGGCGTCCACGTCGTATTCGTCCACCTTGACCTTCACTTCCAGCGCGTCGTAATCGATGACCTCAAGTAGCTGCACGCCCGCGGCCACCCGCTCGTCCTCTTCCACGTCCAGATTGGCGACCTCGCCGTTGATGGTGGCTTTGACCCTCTCCCCGGCGGTGGTGCGGAACAGCTCGTCCCCCTCCTCGACCCTGTCGCCCTCCTCCACCTTGACGTCGGCGATCTGCATGAATTTATCTGAGATGACGGTCTGCCGGTAACGTGCCTCTATGTTCCCCGAAAAGGAGTAGTATGTGGTAATGGTTCCCGTTTTTGCCGTCACGCTTTCATAGTTCTGGACGGCGGGCCGCAGGGCCCAAACCGCTGCGCCGCCTATCAAAACGACCGCCACTGCCGCGATGGCGATCCATCTCCCCTTCTTCGGCCTTTTTTTCGCTGCGCTCATTATCGTTCCTCCGTTTTATTGCCTTATACCCGCATAAACGTATTGTACTACGAACGGGTTTCAAACACAAAAAAAATCCACGTTAAAAAACCTCCTCATTCCGTATACTACCGTCAAAGGAGGTGAGCCCGGGATGCCCAAGGACAGCCAGATCGATCCCAAGCGCGTTCGCAGCGAAAAGGCCAACGGCCAGACGCCGCTGACCCGCGAGAACCAGAACCAGACCCGCAACGACAAAAAGCAATCCAATCCCAGAAATCTGACGGCACCGTGAGAAGCGCCCGCTCGCAGGAGCGGGTGCTTTTTTGCCCGGCGCGTGCTATTTTAAAATCAAGCATAAAGATGTGACCTTTTGGGCCTTTCCCGCGTGTTCCATGCAAAAGGAGTGATAGGGTGTCCTTTTCAGCCAAACCGCCGGGAAGCGATCTGGAGGAGAAATACGACGCATACGGCAGCATGCTATATAGGCTGTGCCTTGTTCTCCTGTGCAGCCGGGCGGACGCGGAGGACGCCGTGCAGACCACGTTTCTTCGGTATTTGAGCAGGCGGCCTGCGTTCAACGGTGCGGAGCACGAAAAGGCGTGGTTCATCCGGGTGGCCTCCAACGTGTGCCGGGACGCGCAAAGGGCGCGGCAGCGGCAGAACCGCCTGCGCGCCGATGCGTCCGAACTGCCCGAAATTGATCCCGGACACGCGGACATACTGCGGCTGACGCTGGCCCTGCCGCCCAAATACAGGGCCGTGCTCTGCCTGCACTACGTCGAGGGGTACAAGGTGGAGGAGATAGCCCGCATGCTCCGGCTGACCCGCCCGGCCGTGAAGATGCGCCTGATGCGCGGGCGCGAGCGGCTGAAGCTGGAATGGGAAAAGGAGGAAGAGGATATGAAACCGCAGGAATTTACGGACGCCGTCCGCGGCATACAGGCAGATCCCACGCTGAAGGAAAAGGTGCTGGCGCTGCGCGCGCCCGCGCATAAACATAAAAAAGTGCCGCGCCGCATTCTATGGCCGGTCGCCGCCGCGCTGACCGTTCTTCTATTAGCCGCGGGGCTTCTGGTCCTGATCGCCGGCCCGGACGCCTCCGAGGACCTCGTCATAACAGCGTCCGCGGCGGGCGGCAAGGCCGTCGGGCGGGCGCCCCGCGTAAAAACGCCGCTGGGGCGCTATTCGCCGCTGATGAGCTCGGTGCCGGGATTCCCCTTCGAGATAGGCTTTTTGCGCCGGAGCGGCTCCGGGCCGGTCGATTTCACGGCGGAGATACGGGTGGACACCGGCGCGCTGCTGACCCGGGAGGCGCGGGACGGCAGCGTCACCAACCACGGCAGGACTCTGACCCTGCGGGGAGGCTCCACCGTATACTGGTCCCCTCTTGGCGAAAACGGGGGGGCCGCGGAAGGCTGCCGGATGACTGTCTGCGCGCAAAAGCCCGGCGGAGCGTCGGTAGAAGCGGCCATCGACATCAGACGCACGGCGGGGAACGAATACACCGCCGAGGTCGTATCCATGACGTCCTACCCCCTGCCCGGCACGGCGGAAGTCAAATCCGGGCAACAAGCGCCTTTTCATGCCCGATTACTCCGGGCCGGTATCGGCGGATAGATTAAACGCATACAGCCAAAGCCGGGACACGGTTCCGGCTTCTCTTTTGTTTATGCCACGCAGCCCCCCACAGGCTGTTGTGCGCCTCCAGTCACGCCGCCGGGTATGCCGCTATCACCGCGTCATAGAGTTCCCGCATACGGGGAAACCGTGCCGGCCCGTATGCCCCGGCCCCGCTTGCGCCACAATACGGAAAAAAGGGACAGGTTTGCATGCGATACACCCAAGCGGACTGGCCGGTCGCCCCGATGGAGCCTGTCCGGCGCGCGGAGCCTTTCGACGATCAAAACACGCTTTTTCAGGTGAAGTGGGACGGCGTGCGCGCGCTGGCCTACGCGTATCCGGGCGGCGGCGTCCGCCTTTTCAACCGGCGGCTCCGCGAGCGTACGGCGCAGTATCCCGAGCTTTGCGCGGCACTGTCCGGCCTTCCCGCCGGCACGGTGCTGGACGGCGAAATCATCGCGCCGGACGCGGACGGCAAACCGGACTTCCCCCGCGTGCTGCGGCGCGACCTGGTCGCGTCCCCGGCCAAAATAAAACGGGCGGCCGATGCCGTCCCCGTGCGCTACATGGCGTTCGACCTTTTGTGGCTGGACGGCCAAACGCTCTGCCCGCTGCCGCTGACCGAGCGCTTCGCGGCGCTGGACGCTCTCACGTTGGATTCCGCGCTTGTGCATCGCGTGGAGAGCGTGCCCCAAGCCGGCAGGGCGCTGTTCGCGGCGGTACAGGCCGAGGGGCTGGAGGGCGTGGTGGCAAAAAAAATGGGCAGCACGTACGCCATTGGCAAAAAGACGGACGCGTGGCAGAAGACAAAATGCGTCCGACGCCAAAAAGCCGTGGTGGGCGGCTATCTGCAGGAAGACCCTGCGCGCATCCGCTCGCTGCTTATTGGTCTGCCGCGCGAGGACGGCAGCCTTGATTACATCGGCCTTGCGGGGTCGGGGCTGACGCAGGCGCAGTTGCGAGCGCTCAAGGAGCTGCTTTCCGGAATACCCGGCCCCTGCCCCTTCGGGCGTGTCCCGGCCGTCCCCGGCGCGCGCTGGGTGCAGCCCGTACTGCCCGTGGAGGTGAAATTTTTAGAGTACACTGCCGGGGGCGTGATGCGCGCGCCCGTTATCACCGGTTTTCCGGAGGAACTTAAATGAAAACAAAGAGCACATATGAGGTTGAAGGCCGGGAACTGACCGTCACCAACCTCGAAAAAATCTATTTCCCCGAGATCGGCGGGACCAAGGCCGAGCTTATCGACTACTACATCCGCATGGCCCCCTGCATACTTCCCTGGCTCAAGGACCGCCCCTTCTCCATGCTGCACTACCCCGACGGCATAAACGGCAAGACCTTTTTCCAGAAACAGCGCCCGGACGACGCGCCCGAATGGCTGAAAAGCGTGGAGCTCCCCTCTGCCGAAAAGACCATAGACTGGTGCCTGGTCAACGACCTGCCCAGCCTCATCTACATGGCCAACCGCTCCTGCATCGAGACGCACGCGTGGTTCTCGCGCCTGCCCGACCTCGACAGCCCGGACGTGGCCATTTTCGACCTCGACCCGTCGGGCAACACAGCGTTCCCGGACGCCGTCGCGGCAGCGCTGCTCGTAAAAACGGCGCTGGACGCGTACGGGCTGTGGGCCATCCCCAAGCTGTCCGGCAAGACCGGCGTGCACGTGGTGGTGCCCATAGCGCCGACGCCTTACGAAAAGGTGCGCGCCTTTTTGAAATCGGTGTGCGCGCACATTGAGCGGACCGAGCCGGGGCGCTTCACCACCGAGCGCATCATCGCCAGGCGCGGGGACCGGGTATATCTGGACGCCGTACAGAACAGCCGGGGCAAAACGCTGCCCTCGCCCTACAGCGTGCGGGCTACGCCCACGGCCACCGTGTCCGCGCCGGTGACGTGGGAGGAGCTTGCCGGCGGCGCGGCGCCCGAACAGTTTACCATCCGCAACATGGAAGCGCGGCTGCGGGAAGCGGGGGACCTGTTCGCGCCGGTCTATGCGAAAAGGCAGCGTCTCCCCTCGGTCTAGCTCCCAACCGACGCCTTCTTCCTGCTTTTGGACGGCGCCTTTTTCGTTTCCTTTTTTGCCGATTCCTTTTGCGTGGCCTCCACGCTCCGGCGCAGACGCTCCATCAGGTCGACCACGTTCCCGGCCGTTTCTGGTTCGGGCTGGTCCACCTGCACGACCTCCCGTCCCTCCACCCTGGCGCGAATAAGCTTCATCAGTTCTTCCCGGTACGCGTCGTGGTATTTTTGCGGCTCAAATTTTGCCGTCAGGTTTTCGATGAGCTTTTTAGCCATCTCCATTTCCTCGGGCCGGACTTCGACCTTGTCCGCGATTTCCGCAATGCCCAGATCTGCGGTGCCGCGTATCTCGTCCTCAAAAAACATCATGCTGATCGCAAGCGCATCCTCCACCAGCCGCACCAGGCACAGGTGCTCCCTGTTGCGCATGGTCACCTTGGCAACCGCGGCCTTTCCGGTTTCGCGCATGGCGTCCCGCAGTATGACGTACGGCTTTTCCCCGCCCTTTTCGGGCCAAAGGTAATAGGTCTTATCGAAATACACGGGGTCCACCTCGCTCAATTGGATAAAATCAACGATGTCGATGTATTTGGCGCTTTTTACGGGGAGGCCGTCAAGCTCCTCGTCGGTGATGAGTACGAAGCGCCCCGGTTCGTATTCGTACCCCCGGATGATTTCCTCGTAGGGCACCTCCACCCCGCACTTGCTGCAAAAGCGCTTTTGGCTGATGGGCGTGTTGCACGTCTTGTGCAGCTGACGGAACGAAACGTTCTCGCGTCGGGTGGCCGCCCCCATCTTAACGGGCACGTTCAAAAGCCCGAAGCTCACCGCACCCTTCCATGCCGTCTGCATTTCTCCGCCTCCTTTCGGGAACTAGGTTTTCCCAAGCAACGGACGAATATTGACCGGGCCATGGAATAAGTGATACGTTTAATTCATAAATCACGCAGGAGGGCCAGGCCATGAAACCCACCGTGGATTACACGCTGTATCTTGTTACCGACCGCGAGCTGATGCGCGCGCCGTCGCTTGAATCGGCGGTCGAGCAGGCCGTCGCCGGAGGGGCCACGCTGGTTCAGCTCCGGGAAAAGACGGCGTCCTCCCGCGAATTCTACGACACTGCCGTCCGCATCAAGGCCATTACCGACGCGCGCGGCGTCCCGCTCATCATCAACGACCGCGTGGACATCGCGCTGGCGATTGACGCCGCCGGCGTGCACGTGGGACAGGAGGATATCCCCGCCGCCGACGTGCGACGCATCCTCGGCCCGGACAAGCTGCTGGGCGTTTCGGCCGCCACGCTGGCGGAGGCCCTTCGGGCGCAGGAGGACGGCGCGGACTACCTCGGCGTCGGCGCCATGTACTCCACCGGCACCAAGGCGGACGCCAATTTCACCACCCTCGACGAACTCAAACGCATCCGGGCCGCCGTCGGGCTGCCCATCGTGGCCATCGGCGGCATCAACAAAAACCGCGTCCCCGATTTTGCTGGCACGGGGATAGACGGCCTGGCGGTCGTGTCCGCCGTCATCTCCGCGCCGGACATTGCCAAGGCGGCGCGGGAATTGAAAGCGCTGTTTGACAACATGGTGAAAGCATAGGCGCATACCGGCCGCACCTTTTTTATGCCTGTACATAAAAGGGATTACGCCCCCGGCGGGATTGTGCTATTATACTGATATGGGGAGAATCTTCCTCCTTTCGGGGCGGGCGTCCCAGTCAGATTTCAGCCGGGGGGGGCAGGATGCAGGACATGAAAAAGCTTGCGGTGCAGGACGCCATCGGCCATGTCATCTGCCACGACATGACGCAGATTGCTCCGGACGGCTCCAAAGGCCCCCGCTTCAGGCGCGGGCACGTGGTGGCGCCGGAGGACGTGGAAGTTTTGCTGGACATGGGCAAGTCCCACATATATGTCTGGGAGGAGAACGCGGGGCTGGTCCACGAGGAGGATGCGGCCCTCGCGCTGACCCGGGCGGCTGCCGGCCCCAACACGGAATACGGTCCCCCGTCCGAGGGCAAGATCACTGTGACCTCGGCCATTCACGGCCTTTTCAAGATCAACCGGGCCGGACTGAACGCCATGAACGCGGTGGAGGACGTCGCCGTCGCCTGCCTGCCCAATAACTTTGAGGTCCAGCCCGGCCGGGCGCTGGCCGGCATACGCATCATCCCGCTGGTCACCCCCCAGGACAGGCTGCAAAGCGCGGTCGATGCCGGCAAGGCGGCGTGGCCCGTGCTGCAGGTCCTTCCCTTCCGCTCCATGCGGGTGGGCATCATCATCACCGGCGGCGAGATATACAGCGGGCGCGTCAAGGACAGGTTTGAGCCCAAGCTGAGAGAGAAGCTCTCCCGCTTCGACGCGGAAATCATAGGCGTCACCCTCTGCCCCGACGCGCTTTTGCCCATCACCGACGCCATCGCGCGGTATCTTGCCGGGGGCGCGGGCCTTATCGTGCTGACCGGCGGCATGTCGGTGGACCCGGACGACCTCACGCCCACGGCCATCCGCCAGAGCGGCGCCGAGGTCGTGACCCACGGCGTACCGGCGCAGCCGGGGAACATGGTGCTGATGGCCTACCACGGCGACACGGTGCTGGTCGGCCTCCCCGGCGTTTCGGTGCACCGGAGACCACCAGCTTCGACGTGCTTCTGCCCCGGATATTCGCGGGCGAGCGCATCACAAAAAAGAGCTTATTCCCATGGGCGAAGGCGGGCTGTGCAGCTTCTGCGACGTCTGCCATTACCCTGTATGCTATTTCGGGCGTGGCCACGCCTGACCCGGATGCAAAATACCGGCGCGCCGCCCGCCGTCAAGGACGGCCGCCGCCGCGCGCGGCGTTATGGAGTCCTATGCAGGAGTTTACCCATTTCAACGGCGAAGGCCGGGCGCGCATGGTAAACGTGGGCGGCAAGGAAGTCACCGAGCGCACCGCGACGGCCCGCGGCACGGTCCGGCTGGACCCGGAGACCTTCGCGGCGGTCATGGAAGGGCGCATGCGCAAGGGAGACGTGCTGGCGGTCGCGCAGGTGGGCGGCATCATGGGCGCCAAGCGCACGCCCGACCTCATACCCATGTGCCATCCCATCAACATCACCGGGGCGGACATCCGCTTTTGCCCGACCCGGCGGCACACTGCATCGAGATCGAGGCGACGGTGTCCTGCCGCGGCGTGACCGGCGTGGAGATGGAGGCGCTGACGGCGGTGACCGTGGCCGCGCTGACCATCTACGATATGTGCAAGGCCATGCAGAAGGACATTGTGATAAAGGACATTCGCCTGATGAAAAAACGGGCGGGAAAAGCGGCACGTTTGAGAGGCAGGAATAAAAACTATGCAAAGGGTGGTAATATGGCGACAGTCACGTCGGTGAACATCAGCGTGAAAAAGGGGACAGTCAAAAAGCCGGTCCCGGAGATACGTCTTCTGCCCGGCCACGGGATCGAGGGCGACGCCCACGCGGGCGACTGGCACCGCCAGGTCAGCCTCCTGGGCGACGAGAGCGTCGAAAAGGTGAAGGCAGCGGGCCTCATGGACCTTGCGCCCGGCGCGTTCGCGGAGAACATCAACACGCGGGGCATCACGCTCTACCAACTGCCGGTGGGCACGCGGCTGCGCGTGGGCGGCGCGCTGGTCGAGGTAACGCAGATCGGCAAGGAGTGCCACATGGGTTGCGAGATCCGGCGGCTGACCGGCGATTGCGTGATGCCGCGCGAGGGCATCTTCGTAAAGGTGCTGGAAGAAGGCGTGGTCCGGGCCGGAGACGAGATCGAGGTCCTTCCTGCCCAGGAGTTGACGGCTGAAAGATAAAGCCACCTAAAAGCATAAAAAAGCTGTGGAGCATCCACAGCTTTTTTGTTTGCAGCCAGCCTATATCTCCATGATCTCCGCGGCCCCGCCGGTGATGCAGCGCCCGCCCGCGTCGGTCACGACATACGTTTCCTCCACCCCGACGGTGCCGTAGGGCGGGGAGACGGCCTTTGGCTCAAGGGCCAGCACCATGCCGTTTTGGAGCGGCGCATCGAACCCCAGCGCCAGCACCGGGTGCTCGTCCACATACAGCCCGATGCCGTGCCCGATGAAGGGCGCCCGCCGGCTTTTCCCGCCCATGAAGTTTTCCGCAAGCTCCGGGCTGAGCCTTGCCGTTATAGCCGTATAGATTTGCGAGGGTATGTTCCCCGGTTTCAAAAGCGCGGCCGTTTCCGCCTGCACCTTCATGCACTCGTTATGGAGCCGGACCGCCTCCTCGGGCGGCCTGCCCTTGAACGCATACACCTGCGTCTTGTCGGTCTGGTAACCCCAAAACCCGAAGGCCATGTCCACGAACACGAGGTCTCCCTTTTTCAGGACCCGGTCCGGACTGCCCACCGTCGGCAGCAGGGGCGACATCCCGCGCATCCCGCCCGGACCGTCGAAGTTGGTGGGGTACAGCGTCGATTCGCCGAACCCGAACTGGCCGACGGCGATCTCGGTCTGGAAGCCTGAAAAGCGAATGAGGCCCTGATGCCCCAGCCCCACCATCGCCCGATACAGCTCGGCCATGAACTGCGCCTCGCTCATGCCTTCTTTCAGCAGGTTCGGGACCAGCCCGCGCAGTACTTTGTCGTGCCTGCGCCCGGCCTCCTCCATCAACGCCAGCTCGTACGCGCTCTTTACCGCCCGCAGCCCCTGGATGAGCCTGTCCAGCGGATAGACGGCATCCATCGTGAAATGCTTTTGTATCCGTTCCAGCACAGCGACGGGGACCAGTTCCGTTTCGATAAACGTGTCGCCCAGCGCGCCGTCCAGCACGGAAAGCATGTCCCGGTAGCTTTTGATGGGGCGTATGTCATTCAGGCAGGATTCCTCCAGCGCCCGCTGATAGCTCCTGCGCACGAAAAGGGTCGCGGCGCCGCCTCTTTTCAATACCAGTATGCCGTCCTGCATCGTTCCGGTGAAATAGTACTGGTTCACCCGGTCGATAACCAGCGCCGTGTCCCAGTCCTTCCCGCTCGCGTCCAGCGCGTCAAACAGCGCCTGTATCCGCCTGACCGACTCTTCCTTTGGCAGTTTTTCCATGTCCATATTCCTTGTAAGCCGTGTATTATCATTTATTTTTTTCATTATATCATACGCGCCCAATCCTCTGGAAAAGTTTTTATATTAATTTATACGAAAATGGTTGACAATTCAAAATTATGCGTATAGGCTATTGTTAGCAAACATTAACTTATGGTTTGCGACAAACCACAAGGAGGAATGATCCATGGAAACTCTGATCGGAAAGAACTCGAGGATTTTAAGGTGCAGGCATATCATAACGGCCAGTTCAAGGAGGTCACCCGGGACTCCGTGCTGGGAAAAATGGAGCATCTTTTCTTCTACCCGGCTGACTTCACCTTCGTGTGCCCGACTGAGCTGGGCGACATGGCCGACCACTACGACGAATTTCAGGCTGAACGCCGAAATCTACTCGGTCTCTGCCGATTCCCACTTCGTGCATAAGGCGTGGGCGGACGCTTCGGACACTGTCAGGAGATCGGGTATCCCATGCTGGCCGACCCTGTGTTCACGCTGGCACGGTTCTTCGAGGTGCTGGCGGAGGAGGACGGCCAGGCGCTGCGCGGCACCTTCATCGTCAACCCGGACGGGATCATCAAGGCCTACGAGGTGCACGCATGGGCATCGGCCGCAACGCCGAGGAGCTTTTGCGCAAGCTGCAGGCCGCGCAGTTCGTGGCCGAGCACGGCGACAAGGTCTGCCCGGCCAAGTGGAAACCCGGCGAGGAGACCCTGACCCCCAGCCTGAATCTCGTCGGGAAGATATAAGAAAGCGCCGTTTCGCAGGGGCCGCCGCATTGGAGCGGCGCCCCGGTCCATCGAGGAGGGACTGGTAAGCGATTCTGTATACGACCTCATCATCCGCAGCGGCTGCGCCGGTCTTTCGGCGGGCGTGTGCGCGGGCCGCGTCAAACTGAAAACGCTCGTTTTGGGAAAATCCCTGCCGGGTAGGGCAGGCGGCCAGCACCGCCGAGGTGGTCAGCTACCCCGGCGTGCTCCGCTAAAAATCCCCCATCCGTGACGGATGGGGGATTCGGTCGTCTGCGTCCGTTATTCCGATTAAGCGGTAACGATGTTCTTCTCCGCCTGCAGGCCGAGCTTTTCCACGGCCTCCTCGCGCATCTTGTATTTGAGGATCTTGCCGGCCGCGTTCATCGGGAACTCCTTGACGAAGTCGACGTAGCGCGGGGTCTTGTGCTTGGCCATGTGCGTGCGCACAAAGTCCTTGAGTTCCTCCTCGGTCAGCGTGGCGCCCTCCTTGAGAATGACGCAGGCCATAATCTCCTCGCCGTACTGCTTGTCGGGCACGCCGATGACCTGCACGTCGGACACCTGCGGATGAGTGTAGATGAAGTCCTCTATCTCCTTGGGATAGATGTTCTCGCCGCCGCGGATGATCATGTCCTTGATGCGGCCGGTTATCTTGAAGTTACCGTTTTCATCCCGCCGCGCGAGGTCGCCGGTGTGCAGCCAGCCGTCCTTGTCGATGGCCGCCGCCGTCGCCTCGGGCATCTTATAATACCCCTTCATGATGTTGTAGCCCCGCGCGACGAACTCGCCGTCCACGTTGTCGGGCAGGTCCTCGCCGGTCTCGGGGTCGACTATCTTGCACTCGATGCCGGGCAGCGCGCGACCTACTGTGGCGACGCGCACTTCCAACGGGTCGTCGACGCGGCTTTGCGTGCAGCCGGGCGACGCCTCGGTCTGCCCGAACACGATAGTGATCTCGGACATGTTCATCTTTTCGACGACGTCCTGCATGACCTTGACGGGGCAGGGGCTTCCGGCCATGATGCCGGTACGAACGCTGGAAAAGTCGGTCTTGTCGAAGTCCTCGTGCTCCAGCATTGCGATGAACATGGTGGGCACGCCGTGGAAGCAGGTGATTTTCTCTCTGTTGATGCACTCCAGCGAGAGCTTGGGGGAGAAATACGGTATCGGGCAGAGGGTCACGCCATGGGTCATGGCGGCGGTCATGGCCAGCACCATGCCGAAGCAGTGGAACATGGGCACGTGGATCATAATCTTGTCGGCGGTGGACAGGTCCATGCAGTCCCCGATGTTCTTGCCGTTGTTGACCACGTTGTAGTGGGTGAGCATGACGCCCTTGGGAAAGCCGGTCGTGCCGGAGGTGTACTGCATGTTGCACACGTCATGCTTGTTGCAGGCCGCCGCGCGCCGCCAGACCTCCTCCACCGGCACCTTGTCGGCCATGGCCATGGCCTGTTCCCAGGTAAGACATCCCTTTTGCTGCGAATCCACGGTAATGATGTTCCGCAAAAACGGCAGGCGCTTGAGATACAGCGGCTTGCCCGCCTCGGCGGTCTCCAGCTCGGGGCAGAGCTCCCTGATGATGCCCACATAGTCCGAGTCCTTGAAGCCGTCTATCATGACCAGCGTGTGCGTGTCCGACTGCCTCAGAAGGTACTCGGCCTCGTGTATCTTATAGGCGGTGTTCACCGTGACCAGCACCGCGCCAATCTTGGTGGCGGCCCAGAAGGTAATGAACCACTGGGGCACGTTGGTCGCCCAGATGGCCACGTGGTCCCCGGTCTTGACGCCCATGGCGATCAGCGCGCGGGCGAAGGTGTCCACGTCGTCGCGGAACTCCCGGTAGGTGCGCGTGTAATCAAGCGTTGTGTAGCGGAACGCGTACTGATCGGGGAACTCCTCGACCATGCGATCCAGCACCTGCGGGAAGGTCAGGTCGATGAGCGTATCCTTCTCCCACACGTATTTGCCGGTCTTGCGGTTGTTATCAAAGAGCCGGCCGGTCGCGGCCGGCTTTTCGGTGAACCGCTCCATATAGTTGATGAAGTGCGGAAACACTACGCCGGCATCCTCCAGCCCGGCCGCCCAGCGCTTGACCCATTCCAGCGACACGTAGCCCTCGAAGTTGATGGAGCGAAGCGCGCGCATCATGTCCTCGATGGGCAGGTCGCCCTCCCCATCATCTTATACCGTATGGTCCCGTTCTCCACGACCGAGTCCTTGACGTGCACGTACTTGATGTACGCGCCCAGGTTGGCCACCGTCTTGCCGGGGGACTCTCCCGCGAACCGGTAGGGATGGTGCATATCCCACAGCGCGCCCACAACGTCGCTGGTGATGTGGTCCAATAGCGTGCACAGCCGTCTCGTGTCCGCGTACACGCCGTTGGTCTCCACCAGCAGGGTGACGCCCTTGTCCTCGGCTATGGGCACGAGCCGCTGCAGTGCCCTGAGCACCACCTCGTCGTCCACCTCGCCGGTGGGGTGCGGCTCGAGGTCGGCCAGCACGCGGATATAGGGCGTTTTGAGCTTTGCGGCCAGCTCGATGTACTGGACGATCTCGCTGTGGTTCTCCTCGGCCTTGTCGGCGAACTTCAGGCAGCATCCCGAGGACAGGCAGGGTATCTCCAGCCGAAGCGATGCCAGCTTGTTTATGGTGTTGGACAGCTGCTCCCCGGTAAATGGCTGCGCCTGTATCGCAAAGATGTCCTTGCCCAGGCCGCGTATCTCGATGCCGTCAAAACCGAGGTCCTTGGCCATGGAGTAAATGTCCGGCCAGTCGAAATCCGGGCATCCAAGTGTCGAAAACGCGATTTTCATATCGATCTCCTCCCCGCATGTGACCGCGCTGTGGCGCGTTTTTCTTTGATAAATCCTCTGATGAATAAAAAAACTTCCGCCCTGACGACTGCCAGAGGCGAAAGCGATATAACTTCCACGGTACCACTCTGAATTGGCGCCAAAAGCGCCCACTCTGCGGCATCATTCCAATGCCCTCTTGTTATAACGGCAAGAAACCCGTCCGCTTCTACTCGCCGGAGGACCGGTTTTCGGGCGGCTGCTCGAGGGAGAGTCCACGTCTGGCCCGCGCGCTGTATTTTCAGCTTTCTACAGCTCTCTTTGGCGCTTTGCCAGCATGTTTGCCCTGTCAACGCGTTTATATATTGATATTCGGTATGATACCAAATGCCGCGGCGGTTTGTCAACCGCCTTGTTTGTTCCCATTCGGTTAAAGATTTTTTACACGGAGGAAACGATTTTTGCCGGATAATACGATATAATATGTATAACCGAATCATGTGGGTGTTGTATTTTGACGTTTTTGCAATCTGACGCTTATTATGCACCTTTGGGCGCTGTGCGCACTTTGCGCAGCGTGTCTGGAAGGCCGTCTTTTCAGGACGGCCTATTTTGTTTGTAGGGGGACCCGCTCATGAACAGGCCGGAAAAAAGAAAAAACTACATCCTGGACACCAATGTGCTGATGCACGACCCGTGGAGCTTTACAAACTTTGTCGGCAACAACGTCTACATCCCCGTCGCGGTGCTGGAGGAGCTCGACCACCTCAAAACGCGGGACGGCATAGCGGGCTATCAGGCGCGCGAGGCCGTGCGCACGCTGCACCGGACCATCGACGGATTCGGGCGCCAGTGCGTCACCGACGGCATCGGGCTGGGCGGGGGCATCGTTTTGAGCGTCATATTCCCGCAGCCGGGGATACTGGAGCAGCAGACCTTTTCCGCGCGGAACAACGACAACGAGATACTCGCCTGCGCGGTGCAGGTGAAGGAACAGTCGGCCGGCACCGAGACCATACTCGTTTCCAAGGACGTCTGCCTGCGTATCAAGGCCGAGGTCTGCGGCGTCACTTCACAGGACTATGAAACGGATAAAATAAAGACGGATGAGCTGTATTCGGGCTACAAGGCCCTTACGCTCTCCCAGAAAAACATCCAGAAGATATACGACGGCGGCCTCAAGCCCCCCAAAAACGCGCAGATGCTCCCCAACGAGTTCGCGGTCATCACGCGCAGGGAGGATCCATCCCGCACATCGCTGGCACGCTTTGACGGCACGCACCTCGTGCCCCTGCGCTATGACAACCACTCCGCGTGGGGTTTAAGGCCCCTCAATCTCGAGCAGAAGATGGCGTTTGAGCTGCTGATGGACCCGCAGGTCCCCTTCGTGTCCATCACCGGCGGGGCGGGCAGCGGCAAGACCATCCTCGCGACGGCTGTGGCTCTTGAAAAGGTGCTCGAGCAGCGTGAGTACCGCAAGGTGGTGTTCGTGCGGCCCACGGTCCCAGCCGGCAACGACATCGGCTACCTCCCTGGCACCGAGGAGGAAAAGCTCAAGCCCTGGATGGGGAGCTTTTACGACGCGATAGACAGCCTGCTGGCCGGGGACAAGGACAACGGCCGCAGCAAAAAGCTCAAACGGCTGGATGACAGCCTGCAGGTGGAGCCGTTTATAGACGACTTCCGGAGGCGTGGCGTCTTCGAGATAAAGTCCTTCACCTACATGCGCGGCCGGACCATCCCCGACGCCGTCGTCATCGTGGACGAAGCGCAGGAGATAACTCCGCACCTCGCCAAGCTCATGCTTACCCGCGCCGGCGAGCACGCCAAGTTCATCTTCCTGGGCGACCCCTCCGACAACCAGATCGACAACGTGCTGGTGGACTCCAAATCAAACGGTCTGGTCTACGTCGTAGAGCGGATGAAGCAGCACGCCATCACCGGCCACGTCACTCTGAGGCAGGTGGAGCGCAGCGAATTGGCGTCGCTGGCAGAAAAGAGTTTGTAGGGCGGTATGCCGGCGGTCTTTAAAATTTTTAACGTTATACGGCACAAAGTTACGGGGACTTTTAACGACATGCACGGTAAAAGTCCGACAAAACAGGACGCTCAAGCCAAAGCAAAGCGCCCCGCTGCCCGCCCGCGGTACAAGCGGGGCGAGACACCGATGGCAAACGCAGTTTGTCATCGTTCTGGGGCGGCCTTGCGGGCCGCCTGTCCGTTGTATTAAGATGAATTCGGATAGAAGTATCGCGCGGAGGTCAGCCTTATGGAGCATGTGAAAACGCTGGAATATAGGGACAACAGGCTTATCATACTGGATCAGACGCTGCTGCCCGGGCAGACGGTCTATCTGGCTATCGAAAACGTGGACGCGCTGATAGAGGCCATTAAGCGGCTGCGGGTGCGCGGCGCCCCGGCCATCGGCGTCAGCGCGGCGTATGGGCTGGTAATCGCCGCACAGGCCGCGCCGGCGTCGGACAGTGCGGCCGTTTGCGGACGCTTGCTGCGCGACGCGAAAAAGTTGGCTTGAAGCCCGCCCCACCGCGGTCAACCTCACCTGGGCCGTAAACCGCATGACCGGCGTTGCCCGGCGCCTTGCGGGCCGCCCTGTCCCGGACATCGTTGCGGCGCTGGAGGCCGAGGCCCGCGCCATCGAAAAGGAGGACGCGGACATCAACCGCGCCATCGGCGAAAACCTGCTTACTTTGCTAAAGGACGGCGACACCGTGCTCACCCACTGCAATGCGGGCGTCCTCGCGACCTCGCGCTACGGCACAGCGCTATCCCCCGTCTACCTCGCCAGGGAACGGGGCATGGAAATCCGGGTCATCGCCGACGAAACGCGCCCCCTGCTGCAGGGCGCACGCCTGACCGCCTACGAGCTGACCCAAAGCGGCCTGGACGTGACCCTCATCTGCGACAACATGGCCGCCGCCGTAATGGCACAGGGCCGCGTCGACGCCGTGATAACGGGCTGTGACCGGGTGGCCGCCAACGGCGACACGGCCAACAAGATAGGCACGCTGGGCCTTTCCATACTCGCGCGGCACTTTGGCATCCCCATGTACATCGCCGCCCCCACCCCCACCATCGACATGGACTGCCCTACCGGTGTGGACATCCCCATCGAGGAGCGGGAGGCCCTCGAAGTCGTGTGCCCCGGCGGCGTGGCCTGCGCGCCCGAGGGGTCAGGGTATAATCCTGCGTTCGACGTAACGCCGGGGGACCATATCGCCGCCATCGTCACCGAAAGGGGCATCGCGCGCCCGCCCTACACCCGGAGCCTGCGCGCGCTGATGCGGTAAGCTCGTCCAAAAAGGATGCAAAATGCCCACGACAGCGCCAGTCTGTTATCGCGGGCATCTTGCGTGTGGAGGTCACCTCACAGCGGCATCATCCAAGGCAACTGCTTATCGACGGATGAGGCGCTGCTATGATGCTGTGGCTTGTAACGGTCCCGCCCGCCTGCAATTCGCTGAGGCAGGAATCCATGGCCGAGCGGACGGAGGACACCTCGCCCGTGAAGATAACGAAGCTCTTTCCGCCCAGCCCCCGGGCTATGCGCAAATCGACCAGCTCCACGTCGGAAGTCTTCACCGCCGTATCCGCGGCCACGATGCAGGTGAGCGCCGAAATGCTCTCCAGCATGCCCAATGACTTCATCTTATCGGGCATGGCCAGCCCGCTGATGGCCGGTATCACGCTCGGGCTTATATTGTTGATGACGCTGGACTCTATCAGGAATACGTCCGCGGCCTGCCGCCCGGACTCTATCGCCCTTTGGACCGGGCCTACCTTCCCGCTGATGATAACGATATATTTGCCGGGGCAAACCGGGGATGCCATCAGCAGCTCCACATCGGCGGCCTTGAGCATGTCGTCCGCAGCGAGGATGCCGATGGGAACGCTTTTCAGCTCCAAAAGACCGATCGCCTTATTCACGGGTATCACATCTCCTGTCTGTATTTACAAAGGCGTTTACGCCTCAATAACGATCCTGTCCGGCCCGACGCCGGTCACGGTGCCGCCAATGCTGGCGAATATGTTCGCGCCCAGCTTCCCTTCGGGTATGGCGGCGATAAGCTCGCCCTTGTGCACCGCCTGTCCCTTTTCCACGACAGGCTCGGACGGCGCGCCCACATGCTGGCGGGTCAAAAGCTCCACACGTCCAAAGGATCGTCCGGCGTCGCCCAATGGCGCGGGGACATCGTATGCGCACAATCCCAGCTGGTTTATCAGCCTGCCTATCGGGAATTTCTTATACGCGTAACAGGGGTGCGCGCGCTCGGGCTGGTTGTGGTGGGGGTTCTTAACGCCTTTTTTCCCAAGCTGTTCCTTTAAAAGCGCGTTCAGCTTCCACGGCTGCAGGTCCATGATGCAGGCGTATTCGCACAGGCGGCAACCGCTGCACAAAAACGCGGTGGTCAGCGTATCGTCGGGCGCACAGGGCGTGGCGTAGCTCGCGATGCGTATCAGCTTGTTGGGCTGCATGTCGTGCCCGATAAGGCGCCTCGGGCAAACCTCGGTGCACAGACTGCAGTGCATGCAGGCCGTGCGCGCCTCACGCAGCATGTTGCCCATGTCCTTGCCCAGCGATCGCACCAGCACGTGGTCGGCCGGCAGCACGATCAGTCCTTTGGTCGTCTTGGTGACGGGCTCGTCGACTCCGGGCAGAAGCTTGCCCATCATCGGCCCGCCGTTTATCACCACGAAATGCTCTATCGTGGCGCCCCCTGCCAGCTCGATACATTCGCAGACGGTGATGCCCAGCGGCACGCGCACCGTCACGGGATGCGCGACCGCGCCGGTAACGGTGACGTATTTTTCGGTGACCGGACGCTGGTCCGCGAGGGTCTCGGCGAGCTGCAGGAGCGTTTCCACGTTGCAGACCACGACGCCGACGTTTAAGGGTATCCCGCCCTCGGGCACCAGCCGGCCGGTGACATCGTGCACCAGCACCTGCTCGTCCCCGGCGGGATAGAAGTTCCCCAGCTTAAAGAGGCTCAGCTTCGGATAATTCGCAATCCGTGCGCTTACAGCTTCGGCCGCATCGTGGTAGTGTTCCTTCAGCGCCACGATGCCCCGCTCAGCGCCCACATGCTCCACCACGGCGGCCAGCGCGTCCAGCACCTCTTTGGGGCGAACCGCCAGGAGCTGCTGGTCCACGCGCAGCAGGGGTTCGCACTCGGCCCCGTTGACAATAACGGTATCCGCTTTGGCGTTCAGCTTCACATGGGTGGGGAACCCCGCTCCCCCAGCGCCTACGATGCCCGCTTTTTCCGCAAGACCGGCAAGGTTCATCTCAAATCACCCTCTATTTGATCTCAAACGCGCCCACCAGCACGCATCTGCGCTTGCGGCAGAAGGTTTTGGCCGAAGTCAGGCCCTCGCCGGTGGGGCCGGCGATGGTGAAGGTCGTGTAGCCTTCGCCGCCCACGCCGATGCCGGCGTAGGAGGGGCCGTTCTTCACGAAGATGGTGGTCTGGATGAGCTTGCCCATCTTTGTGAGCTTATCGACGTTCTTGGAATGCATGATGGCGGTGTGCCTGCGTCCGGCCTCGACCTTAATGCTCAGATCAATCCCCTCGTCCACGTCCTCCACGCGCACGATGGGGAGTATGGGCATCATCATCTCCTCGTTCACGAAGATGTTGTCCCTGTCGGTCTCGAAAATCAGGACGCGCGTGTCCGGCGCGCCGGGGACGCCCAGCTGTTCCAGCAGGTATTTGGCGCTCTTGCCCACAAAATCCGGGTTGGGCTTGCCCTTATCGGTCAGGACCAGCTTTTGCAGCGCCGCCACCGTCTCCATGTCTAACATCTGCGCGCCGTATTTCTGCAGGTTGAAAATGAGATAGTCGGCGACGGAATCGACGACGATGACCTCCTTCTCGCTGATGCAGGGGAGGTTGTTGTCGAAGCTTGCGCCGTCCACGATGTCCCTGGCCGCCTTTTCGATGTCGGCCGTTTCGTCCACCAGCACCGGTGGGTTCCCCGCACCGGCCCCTATCGCCTTCTTGCCGGAGGCAAGCACGGCGTTGACCACGCCGGGGCCGCCGGTCGCACAGAGCAGGCGTATGGCCGGGTGCTTCATCAGCACCGACGCTTCCTCCATAGTCGGGTTGGAAATGGTGGTCACGAGGTTGGGCGGAGCGCCCGCCTCGCGCAGCGCCTTGTTGATGATGCTCACCACGAACTGTGAGACTTTGTTGGCCCGCGGGTGCTGCGAGAAGACCACGCTGTTGCCTCCGGCCAGCATGCCGATAGAGTTGCAGATGATGGTTTCGGTGGGATTGGTGGTGGGCGTGATGGCCCCGATGACGCCGAACGGCGAATATTCCACCAGCGTAAGCCCGTCGTCGCCGGTGAACGCGTCGGTGCGCAGGTCCTCCAGGCCGGGCGTTTTGTTGATGGCCAGCCGGTTCTTGATGCATTTGTGCTCAAAGTTGCCCATGCCTGTCTCTTCCACGGCCATGCGGGCCATCTTCTCTGTGTTTTCATCGATGGAAAGCTCTCTGCGCATGGCCTCTATGAAGCGCGCGCGGTCATTGAGCGTACATTTCATGTACTCCTGCTGGGCAATGACCGAGGCCTCTATCGCCTTTTCCATCGAGCTGAACACGCCCTCCGGGAGGGTCGACGCCCCGCCCGCGGCACCGTTTTCCACGGCGTCCACCACGGACAGCACCTTTTTTATGATGTCCACAAGCACTGTTTCTCTGGCTTCCATATCTACTCTTTCCTCCCTTGTATTCTGGACAGTACGTATGTCGCAATCTCCATATCCTGCTCGGCGGTGCCGCCGCTCACGCCGATGCCTCCGACGACCTCGCCGCCAGACTCGTAGGGGTATCCCCCGCCAAACAGGATCAGCTTGCCGTCGTTGGTCTTATCGAGGCTGAAAAGCGCGGCGCCGGGCTTGCTGAGCTCGCCTACCACGTCGGTTGGGAGCTTCATGGCGTTGGCTGTAAAGGCTTTTTTTATGGCAACGTCTATGCTCACCAGCAAGGCGTTCTCCATCCGGTTCAGGAGCATCAGGTTCCCGCCCTTGTCCACCACCGCGAACACGATGGGGACCCGCATCATATTTCCCTTCTCTTCGGCATAAAGGGCCATTTGACGCGCCGTATCCAGAGTGAGCGGAGGCAGGCCGCCGCTGTTTGCGTTCAGCTGCTCGATTACCTTATCCTTTATCTCGCGCACGGTGCACAGCATTTCCTCTCTGCGGGCCATGGCGAACAGGCAATCGGACAAGCGGTTGACGTACTTGCACAGCTCCTCGCGGATCTCCCCGCCCGCATGGAACAGCGCGACCATGCAGCGCTCGGCCCGGCGCACGATGGTCCGGGCGCTGTGCAGCGCGGCCGAGAAGCTGTTGGCGCCGGGAACCACGAATCCCTGCATGGGACCCGCGGATTCCATGCATTCGTCAATGACCGCCTCGAGGTATGCGATGTCCTGCCCGGATATCCTGTCCTTGAGCATCGTCCTGCCCTTATCGTCGCTGGCCAGCTCCGCGCCCATCGCGAGGAGCCTTTTCTGGATGGTGTTCAGGCGCTGGCGTGCCTGCGCGTCATCGCTGAGCGAATAGGCAAGGCCCATCATCGCGCTGCTCTCGTCGATGGTCCCGTAGCACTGGACCCGCAGGTCGTCCTTCTCCACGCGGGAGCCGCCAAAAAGGCCGGTCGTTCCCGTGTCGCCCGTTTTGGTGTATAATCTGGCCATTGCTGCCACTCCTTCTTCAGCCCTGGAGCTCGGCATAATCCACGATGCCCACAATGGTAACGTCGGCCGGCATATTGCTGACCCCTTTGATGTTGCGCGTCGCAGGGCTGCCCGTGGCCATCAGGACGACGTCGCCCGCGCCCGCGCCCACGGTGTCCACCGCAACCATGGTCCGCCTGTCTTCCTTCAGCTCGTTTTTGGCGTCGTCGACCGTGAGCTGACGGACGATGAGGAGCTTGGCGCCGGTCAGGTGTTCGTCCTTGCGGGTGGAAACGACGCTGCCCACTACTCTGCCCAAATACAACGAAATCCCTCCTCAAACGGATTGTCTGGAACGCACGATGGTTATGCCGTTTTTGACCGCGTAGTCCTCGGCCAGCTGGGTGACGATGGCGTTTTTGCCCACCACCGCGCGCCCTCCGGGCGCTATGCCGTTCAAGTCTCCCAGGCCGATTATCTTCTTGCCCCGGATCACGCCGCCGGCCTGCGCGGGCCGCTTGGTTTCTTGCGTCCCCATGTTGCCAAGGCTCCTGAGCCTCTTGAATGCGATCTGGCGGACGCAGGCCTCAAAATTCTGCGCGCTGGTGAAGATCACGCCGTACTTCTGCATGATCTGAAGGTTGGCGGTGAGCGCCGCAGCGTAGGCGGGCGGTATCTTCCCCGCATACTTTTCCATGCGCTGCTTGCACTCGGGACAGCACCCCTCCCGCGCCGCGATGACCAGCTTGCCCATCATCAGCGATTTGGAGATGGCGTCGGGTATCACCGTGTCGCTGACGCAATTGGCCACCTTCGCCGCCGTGTTCACGGTCAGCGTGGGGACCAGTATCAGCTCGGCCTCGGCCCAGACTGCACCGGACGCCTGGTCCTCGAGATAGACCTCATCGGTCCGGAGCGCGTCCTTGACGGCGTCCACCCCGATAAGCCGCCCCGCGGCTTTGGACAGCACGGCCTTGATCTCGAAGCCGTCGCCCTGAAGGGCGCGCATGGCGTCCATAACATACCGTATATCCAGCAGCGCGCCGGTAAAAAAGGCGGTGGCCTTAATGGGCCTCGCGTTGTAGCGCGCTATCACCGCGTCCACGATGGCCCGCGCCAGGACCGCGTCCACGGCCTCCTCTATCAGGCGCCTGAGTTCTTCTTTGTCCACGCGTTTCACCCCCTGCAGTTCATGGCTATACCCAGCGGCGTGACCAGCAGCGGATGGGCCGGCTTGACGGTCCGTATCCCGATCTCCTGCTCAAATACGCTTTCAAATTTTTCAAAACAGCACGCGCCGCCCACGACATAGATGGTCTCCACGTCCTGCCCCTGCACGAATCCGCGGACGATGGACGCCATCTTCTGCACCACCGGTTTCACGATCTGAAAAACGTCCTGCTCATGCTCCGGCGATTTCTTGATGACCTCCGCCTCCTCGAACGATATCCTGTGGAAGCCGGCCAGCACCAGGCTCATGTGCGTTCCCCCGGTGGCCTCGTCGGCGGTGTATACCACTTTGCCGTTCTTTATGACGGAGATGCCGGTCGTGCCGCCGCCCACGTCCACCACCGCGCCGTCCCGTATCCCGAGCACGGTGGCCGCAGCCGTGGGTTCGTCCACCACGTTGTCCACCTCAAAATCCGCCGATTCCACCACGTTGGCGATGACCTTGACATTGCCTGCTATGATGCCCGGCGGTATGGCGCAGGCCGCGCGGGTCAGCTCGCGCCCGACGATACGCTCTATCTGGTCTTTCAGCCGCTGCACGATGCGCGTGGCGCCGATATAGTCCACCACCACGCCGTCCCGGACCACGCGCGCCTCCTCGAGGACCGCGGCGACCGGCCTGTCATTTTGGTCCACCGCCGTTATCACGATGTTGGCTGTGCCCAGGTCCACCCCGGCCTTAAGATTCCCCTCATATGGATTGCACCGCTGTTCCGTCAGCAGCTTGTGGCATTCCTCTATCACTTCGTTGGCCGCGGTCAGGTCCATGCGTCACTCTCCCCAACAAACGATTCTCGCGAGGCTGTCGTTCACCGCGCCCGACGCGTTGGCCTCGTCCGTGTCCAGATGGATCTCCAGCGCCGACGTATCGGTGACCCGAAGGGGAACGTTCCTGAAAATGGTCTTCCTGTCCTCGCTGCCCACCTCCACGTCCACCAACTGCCGGTCGGTAAACCCGTACGCCTTTGCTGTCTCGGGCGTCATGTGGATATGCCTGAGGGCCACGATGGCCCCGGCGTCCTTGCAGACCGTCCCGGCCGGGCCTATTATTTCGAACGCCTCCGACCCCTTGAGGTCGCCGGACATGCGCACCGGAGGCCTGATGCCCAAAGCGTAGCTGTCGGTGACCGATATCTCCAGCTGCGTCTGGGGACGTTCCGGACCCAGCACGCGCACCTTGTCGATAGAGCCTTTTGGGCCTTTGACGGTCAGCGTTTCGGCGCAGGCAAACTGCCCCGGCTGCTTGAGGTCCTTTACGGGGGTCAGCCTGTATCCCTTGCCGAACAGCGTATCCACGTCCTCCCGGGAAAGGTGGATATGCCGGTTGGAAACGCCGACGGGGATTGCCAGCTCCTCCCGCATGCCCAGCTTTTCGAGCACCCGGAGGGTGATCAATGCGATTTGCTCCGCTGAAATAGCCATCCGGTTCCGACCCCTCCTATACCGACCTGGGTATGAGCTTTTCCGTATCCGTATGGGGCCTGGGTATCACGTGCGTGGAAACCACCTCGCCCAGCCGCGCTGCCGCGGCGCAGCCGGCGTCCACCGCCGCCTTGACCGCACCCACGTCGCCGCGGACCATGACGGTCACCAGTCCCGACCCGATACGCTCGTATCCCACCAACCTGACGTTGGCGGCTTTGACCATGGCATCTGCGGCCTCGACGGCCCCGACCAGTCCTTTGGTCTCGATCATTCCCAATGCTTCGTTCATTTTGCTGTCCTCCGTTGCTGTGATTTATCCCGCGCTTTTGGCGGCGTTATTTTTTCTTTCTGGGCCTCGACCCGCCCGTCGGCCTGTTTCGCGGCTTGGGCGGCGCTTTGGCTGCCGGCTTTTCCGGGGCGTCCTCCGCCGCCGGCAGGGCTTCGGCAACGGGCGGCGTTTCTTCGGTTACCGGCGTTTCCTCGACCGCCGGCTCCGCTTCGGTCACAGGGCCGGCCTCGATTACAGGCTCCGCTTCGGCCACCGGCTCCGCCTTAACGACAGGCTCGGGTTTGGCTACCGGTTCGGCCTCGGCTGCCGGCTCTGCCTCGATTACCGGTTCTGCCTGAACAACGACAGGCTCGGCCTCTATAGCAGGCTCGGCTTCAAAGACCCGCTCCGCCTCGACTGCCGTCTCCGCCTCGGCGACGGGCGCTTCTTCGGCCGCCGGCGTTTCCTGGACAGCCGGCGCCTTCTCCGGCTCGGGCTTTTCGGCTCCGACCGTGTCCGGCGTTATTATCATCTTTTTGAGGTCCTTGCTGGGCCTGGGTATCACGTGGGAGGAAATGACGCTGTTCCAGCGCGCCGCGACGGCGGTGGCAGCCTGAACGGCCGCGTTGACGGCACCCACGTTGCCCTCCACCTTGATGGTGACCATGCCGCCCATTTTCTTTACCTCGTAGCCCAAAAGGGCCACATTGGCTGATTTTACGGCGGCGTCCGCGGCTTCTATACCGGCGGCCAGACCCTGGACCTCAATAAGTCCAAGGGATTTTTCAGACATTGGACTCCCTCCTTCGCTGTTCGATATCCTTCAGCGGCATCCGCTTGACAAGCCGGGCCGCATTGCTCCCCAGGTCGCGGAGATGGTTTTTGTCTATCTCCCGGTCGATGACGTAAAGAGGACTGTCGGGAGGCAGCTTTTCAAAGTGCAACGCGGCCTTGTCCCGCGTTATCCCCAGCCCCACCGCGAGGTTGGAGCTGATGGCCGCCTCGTAGCTGAGCGCCTTCACATCGGCGATACCGGTCTCCTCCAACCGGTAGGGCACGCCCTCCTCCTCGATGCCGTGCAACAGTTCAACAAACCGCTCTCTGGGCCCGGCATCCCCGGCGACGTATACCCTGATGGCCGGCGGATCGGCCATAATGTAATTCTCAAGCATATCGGCTGCATCACCCTTCGAACGATAGTATCAGCCCGGTGGCGACCGCGTTGCGCGGCCCTTCGACGCCGCGTATGTTGGCGCGTCCCGCGACGATGTTAAATTCGGCCAGCGCCTCGGTAACCATCTGCGGTATCTCGAAATCCAGCGCCGAGCCGCCCACCAGCACCACGAAGCCCACGTCGCGCACGTTCCCGGTTGGGCTGACCCTGCTCAGGGCGCGCAGGGCGTTGGTGACGAACACCTTTTCCTTGGCGCTGCGCCGGATAGCCCTTATCTTCTCCATCGGAAGCTTGCTGTCCACCGGAACCATCTGCTCACCGGTCAGTATGACCACGCGCGCGAACGTGCGGGGATCCAGCGGCTTTTCAAAAAACTGCACGGTGCCGTCCTCGTGGCGGATATGGAACAGGCTCTCCACCCTGGCCAGCGGGCACTGCTTGATGCTCTCGGCCAGCGATATGTCATCGATGCCCATCTCGGATTTTATCAGCATGGTCACCATGTTCCCGGCGCCCCCCAGATGGATGGAGGTGATTTCGCCGGCCTTGGTGATGATGGACGCGTCGGTCGAGCCGGCGCCCATGTCGATGATGGCCAGCGGCTTGTCGGTGCCCGGCGTGGTCAGCGCGCCACGTATGGCCATATCGGCCTCGACGCCGCCCACCTCCACCTTGACGCCCACCTTCTCGGCCAACTCCCTGGCGATCATCTCCATCTGCAGGCGGTCGGCCTTGACCATGGCGGCGATACCCACCGCGCCTTCCAGCGAATATTCGTCAGCCAGGCTCCCCTGCACCTTCATGGGCACGAAGGTGTCCACGGCCAGCACGTCCTGTATCCTGATGGCTGACGGATGCTGCCCGGTCAGATTGCTCATCACGTGGCGGACGCGCTCCAGCATGCCGCCGGCGTTGGTCCCGGCCTCGCCGCGGACGTCGTCCAGCGGAAGCACCTTGGCCTGCGCCTGCATAATGCGCTCCGCGCCCTCCTCCACATCTATCCGCGCGGTGCCCTTGCCGCTGAAGATGATCTCGCCGGCCGGGATGCGGCGCTCCTTCACGTCGCCCTTGGGCGTCTTTATCACGACGGCCGATCGGTTCCCGATCAGCGCGCGCGCGATGGGCACGACCTGCCGCGTTTCCTCCGAGTCCAGCCCGAACAGCGTGGCGATGCCAAAGGGGTTGGAGAGCACCTCCACCACGTTCCCCGCCTGCGCCACCTCCACGGCTGCAGTCATCCCCAGCGGGACTTTCTCGATAAGCATGACCTCGTCCACGATGGGGACCTTGGTGTTCAGGCGGTTGTTTATCAGCACGCCGTCGTCGTTCTGCGCGATGACGCCGGTGATGTTGTAGAATTGCGCGCAGTCGTTGAGCTTGGCGGCGGCTTCCTCGAAGTGCACGCTCTTTGGAATGACGGCGATGACGTCCTCCCCGGCAGGCAGGTTGCCTATCTCGTCCAAAAGCGCGGTCCTGCCGATGCCTACGCCGACGCCACCCGGCGTGGACGGGTTGTGCCCAATCATGGTGGACTCGGTGATGATGGTCTCGGTGATGGTCTCCATAGCCACATCGCCGATAACGGGTGCCGCCTCGTTCACCCGGATGAGGTCCAGGTCGCTTATCTTCAGATTCGCCTTGTTGAGCGCCTCAGTCACCGACTGGAACACGCCGTGTATATTCTGCCGCGTGCCCTTTATGCCGGTGGTGTTCACGATGGCGCTTGCGAGGAATTCCACCCGTTTGTCGCCGTGTATCCGGGCCAGAGCTACTTCGGTCGTGGCATTGCCTATATCAATGCCCGCAACAATCTTCATGGTAACCCTCCGCTTGTTGTGCTTTGACGCTTGCCTAAATGGTGTGCGCCTGATAACGCCCGGCCCACCCGGCGCCCCTGCCCTTCTTCCGCCCCTTCTGGCAGAAGGGGCGGAAAGGCAAATGGGGATTTAGATAATCAGTCTTTCTTCAGGCGTCCGCGCGCCTCGTACACGTCGGCCGCTTCCCGTACAAAGTCGGCGCAGATGTTGGCGCCGTAGCCCTTAAGCTCGTCCGCTATAGCGTAAAGCTCCTGCTTGGTCGAGCGGTAGGGGCGCAGCGCGTTGTAGATCTCAAGCAGCCGCTCGTCTGGGACCGCTATCAGCTCGGCGGCGCGGCGCAGGTTGCGCGCGAACGCGTGGCGGTTCACGGATTCAGCAACCTGTGCCTGCATCTCCAGCGTCTCGGGCGATATGCGCACGTCCTCAGCGGTGACTTCGCCGCTGATGACCTTATCCAGCGTCAGATCGGCCAGCTTCTTGCCGGTGGGGGTTACGACCTTCTCCGGCATCTTTTCCCCGAGGGGATACTGATCCCTGGTCACGCCGCCAGCCGCGGCTTTTTTGGCGGGAGCCGGCGCGGTGCCCATAGAAGCCATGACTTCCCTGACGACCGCCTGTATCAATTGCTCCTGATTCATCATGACACCTCCACTTTACTTAAAAATGACCTTGAGTTCCTCAGGCTTCCTGTTTGGATCGCAGTGCTCGGTCTCTTTGATATGAAGCAAAGCGGCGATAGCCTGATACTTTGGGCGGGCCATCTGGTCGTTCCTGACAGGCACCGGAGCGGGGGACTCGCCTTTGGCGTACTTGGCCGCGTTCTTGCCTATGGCCCTGAAGGTCGCGGCGTCCAGCAACGGGGCCTGCGGGAACAGCTCCAGGTTGGACAGGGGGGGCAGGTCCTTCTGGTGGATGACCGTCGTGCCCTTGGACTGGATGCCTATGCCGATGCCCGAGCCGGACAGCTTTGCGCTGTCGTGGGCCACAAATGCGACGTCGCTGGTGCGGTACACGCGGATGAAGCGATAGGACACGCCCTCCTCCTCGATGCCCGCGATGACTTCCTTGAGGACGTCGTAGTGGGGCAGGCCTATAATGGTCTTGGTCTGGGATTCGCCGAAAGCAGGGGCCAAGCCGATGACGACCTCGTCCGGGCGGGTGCCTTTTTGGGCTTCGCCCTGATTGACGATTTCAAAGCCTTTGACTTCCCCTTTCGGGACTGTGCCGGCTGAAGCGGAAGCTGCGGCGGCGGGAGCGTCGAATTCCTTCAACACTTCCTCGATAATGCTTCTCAACGCTTTCTCATCAATGTTCATCGGTTTACCTCCTACTTAATGCTGTCCGGGCTGATGGCTCTGGGGATGTTCTTGATCTCATCCCAGCGCGCATCGCTAATCACGTAGCCCGTCATCGGCCCGGCGTAGTTATTCGGGTAGTTGACCGCGCTGATGACATGGAAATCCTTGTCCAGAATCGCGGCGGTGTGGAGATAGTCGCCGGAGACATGCTGCAAAGCCAGGTTGAACATGCTCTGGGCCACATCCTCATAGCCCGCTTTGTAGAGGGCCTTGACCATGTCTATGCCGGTGATCTTGCGCTCAAGCAGCCCCTGCGCGGCCTTAAGGTCCTCGACAATGTTGCGGTCGGGCATGTCCTGGCTGCCGCGCGCGTAGGTCGCGGCTTCAACCTCTTCGTCGGTAATCTCAGGCAGGCCCAGCTCGCGATAGAGCGCCTGCAGAACGCGGGCCGCCTTGTTCCGCGCCGCGACCACCTCGTCCTCGGACACCGGGCGGAGGCCGCCGTCGATTTTGAGGTCGCGCTGGATGACGTTCCAGTCGTCGTAATCGTCAGCGTCCCAGTTGGAGCCGGCGAACATGTTGTCGTAGTTCGGTGTGGCCGAGTAGCCGGAACACAGGAAGTCGGTACCCGGAACCATCTGCATCAGCGAACGCGCGACCCTTCTGAGGTCGGAATGCGTGAAGGTCTGGTCGTTGGAGGACGCGACTTCGAGGTCCAGCATGGCGCCGATGACGTTCTCGGCGAGGATGGCGCGGATTCCGGAGGGGAACGCCGCGGGAACGCCGACGCAGCTGACCGAGCCGTTCTGCGTCCCCTGCACGCCCGCACCCTTTGTAACATACTGGCAGCGCGCCTCAAGGTAGAGCATGGACTTGCCTTCGGCGTAGCCCATCTGCACCTCGGAGCCGGTGCCGGAGGTGAACCGCATCTTCAGGCCGCGGGAAGCGTAGCAGGAGGCCAGGAAGGCCTTGGACCACGGCGTGTCGTCGCCGTCTATGAACACGGGCTCGGTGCCGTATACGGACACGGTCTCGGCGTAGGCCGTGAAGCCCCGCATCCCCAGCAGCAGCTCGGTGGCCTCCTCGACGGCGCACTGGGTCAGTATGCCGGGGCGGCCCACCTGCGCGCCGACCATGATGCTCATGGCGTTGAAGGGCGCGTAGCGTACGATGCCGACGGTTGTCTCCTGCTCGTCGAATCCGCGCAGCGCGGCCTCGGCGGCATCGGCGGCGATCTGGACGGGATGGTCCTTGACGTTGGTGACGTGGCACTGGTTGGAGGGGAACAAGCGCGCCCGCATCTTGGTCAGCGCCATCATCAGCTCCAGGACGTTCATCTTGGACATGATCTCGGTGACCTTGGCGGGCGTCATGGCCGTGGTGTATTTTATTATTTCTTCGCGCGGCACGTTGACATCGCAAAGCATTTTCGCGAACTTTACGGAGTCTATGGCCATCGCTTCCTCGGCGTAGTCGAGGTTGATCGCATAATCGGCTATGAAAGTATCGAGCATGTCGAAATCGGCCCTCTTCTTGCCGTCGAGCTCGGTTACACATCCATTTTCGATCTTGATGCTGGGTTTGGGGTCGAAAGGGCTGTCCATGGTGATCAAGCCGACCTCCGGCCACTCCTGTACGAAGCCGTCCTGGTTGACGGGTCGTTGCGCCAAATATTCAAAGCGCTTTGATTTCATGATTTTCTTCACCTTCCTGCCAAAGTTCTGATCTCGTCGTACTTTTGTCCCTTATCAGATATAAGGTGTGGTAGAGGACTTCAGCGTCTCGCCCGTCATGGGGCCAAGGAGCTTCTTGCCGACTTCGCGGGCGGCAATGATGGCCTGACGGACAGCGCCGGAATCGCCGGATACGAACACGATGACCTCGTTGGAGAAGCTGGTCCCGCCTGCAGGTGAAGAATAGCCCACCAAATCGACGTTGGCCGCTTTGAGCGCCGTGTCGGCCATAACCACGCCTATGGCGGCAGGAGCTCCGACGCTGATGCCGAACGCCTTTCCGAGCGGCGCGCCAAATGCCTTGTTGAGCGCATAGCTCGCGCGGGCGGTGTACTGGAGTTCGAGGTGGCCGGCATCTGAGCCGTACACGTCGCCGAAAGTACGGTTGATCTCGTTCAGGGTCACCTCGACGGCGCGCTTCGCGTCCGAAACGTCCTCGGCGCCGAAGATTATAAGGCTGCCGTGGCCGGCGCCGCCCTTGGTGTCCCTGGGGAGTTCGATCTTGAGGATCTCTGTGTTGGTCGCCTTGACCGCCTCGTCCGCGGCAAAAATGTGCGGGCCTGCGCCGGTACGGGCGCCCACGATGCCGATGGACTTGTACTTCGTGTCGATCCCCATGGCCTCATGCAGGTGGGCGTCCACGTTTGCAATGACCAGGCCGATGGTGTCGCCGATGGGATTGATGCCGACAAACTCCGTAAGGCTGCATTCGCCGATCTTCGCGGGGGCCGCGGCAGGAGCGTCGCCAACCTTCTTCATTACCTCTTCCATTATCTGGTTCATCAATTCCTCTTTCATGGTTTAACCTCCTAAGTACAGTTGTGTTTCAGGTTAAAAGGTTTGGGTAAGACCGAATTTGATCAGTCGCCCTGGGGAAGAATTTTTTCCACATCGGCGTGGGGGCGGGGAATGACGTGCACGGATACGACCGTGCCGACCTTTTCGGCCGCGACGGCGCCCGCGTCCGTGGCTGCCTTGACAGCGCCCACATCGCCGCGGACCATCACGGTGACAAGGCCGGAACCTATCTTCTCGTATCCTACCAGCGCGACGTTGGCGGATTTAACCATCGCGTCCGCGGCTTCGATAGCACCTACGAGACCTTTGGTTTCAACCATGCCCAGTGCTTCCTTCGTCATGTGCAATTACCTCCTTTAGTTATTGGTTCTGCGCATTGTGTAAAAAGGTGTCGATTCTTCGGACCTGAGCCGCGGGGGGTACAAAAGCATACGGCCGCCGCGGGGGGTATGATTATTGGAATCATTATAGCGGGAGGCCATATGCAAAGTATTGGCTGGATGAGATACATTTATGTGGGTTGAAAAAAAAAGACAGGTTATGTTAAAATAACAATTACGAAGCTTAAGATATGTGCTTTAATATGTAGTTGCACCGTTGTGCAGCAGGCAGAACAATTTTTTCTCATTTGACAGCAAAAAAGTAGCCCCGCCCCACCTTCCTGGAAAATTTTTGCAAGGAGGGGGATACCGCATACGATGAAAACCATTATGCAGGTTTCCGACTATATAGACATCGACATTCTGGAGAGCATCCAGAACTACTTTACCATGGCGACCAGCCTCGCCGCCGTCACGGTGGACTACCGCGGCGCGCCGGTCACCGGGTACAGCCGGTTTTCCAACTTCTGCGTCCAGCTGCGCAAGCGGAACAACTGCCGCGAGCTGTGCTACGAGTGTGACGCCCACGGTGGGCTGCAGTCGGCGATAGCGTCCCGTCCCTACATATATAAATGTCACGCGGGGCTGGTGGATTTCGCGGTTCCCATCATCGTGTACGGAACCTACATCGGCGCCATCCTCTGCGGTCAGGTCCGGCTCCCGCCCGAGGACGAGGACAAGCTGAGCAACATCATCGACAAGCGCGTGGACTGGCTGGACGACCCCGAGCTGGTGGCGGCGGCCTCGGATATCCCCACCATCTCCTATGAGCGGCTGCTGGCCGCGGCTAACATGCTCTACGAAATCGCCAACTATCTGGTCCAGAGCCGGCTCATACACTACGACCGCGAGGAACTGAACCTCAAGCAGCGCAAGCTCATCGAGGAGACCCACCGGCGCATCGAGCTGGAAAAGGCGCTCAAGGAGATGGAGTGGAAATCGCTCCAGATAAACGTCAACCCGCATTTCCTGTTCAACGCGCTGAACACGGTCGGCCGGCTCGCTTTTCTCGAGAACGCGCCCAAGACCGAAGAAGCCATGTACGCGCTCGCCGAGATACTGCGCTACACCCTCCAGCGCACGCGCACCACCATGGTGTCGCTGGCCGAGGAGATAGAGTTCATCAAGAACTATCTCAAGCTCCAGTCCATACGGTTCGGGGACCGGCTGCGCTACACGCTGGACATCGACGAAGACCTCATGGGGCTGGAGTGCCCCTACAACACCATCCAGCCGTTTCTGGAGAACTGCATCAACTACGTTATAGAGAAGGAGACCAACGGCGGCGATATCGCGATACGGGCGCACACCTCCGGCAAGAGCCTGGTCATCGAGATATCCGACAACAGGGAAGGGCATCGACAGCGGCCGCATCAAGCGCATACTGGACGGGCGGAATGCCTACGGCAGAACGAGAGCGGATTCGGCATTTACAGCGTCGCGAGGCGGCTCAACCAGATCTACAACGGAGAAGCCCTCCTGAACATCGTGAGCGTGGACGACGGTTACGCCGGGCACCTGGATCGTCATCACTCTGCCCCTGAAGATGAGGTGATCTCATGGCCAAGGTGCTTATAGTCGAAGACGAGATATTGAGCGCATTGTGCTCGCAAAGATACTGCGGGAGCATTTTCAGGACATCGAGCTTATCGCCGAAGCGGCGACGGCACCGATGCCATCGCCATGATCGATAAACAGCCTTCGACCTGGTCATACTGGACATCAACATACCCGGCATCAACGGCCTCGACGTCTGCGAGAACCTGAAGCACAAGTACCCGGACGCGCGGGTCATAATCACCACAGCATACAACAAGTTCGAGTTCGCCTTCCGCGCCATCAAGGTCAAGGTCAACGACTTCCTGCTGAAGCCTGTGCGCCCTGAGAAAATAGTGGACTGCGTGGGCGCGCTGCTGCACGACCGGCCGCCCGCCGCCGCGCCAGCCGCGACGAACAGTATCTGGACAAGCTGAGCAAGCACATGCGCGACTACGCGTACCGCGATACCGTCAAATGTCTGCGCAACATGCTGGACGATATCTATGTCCGCTTCACCGACCTCGGATCCATCTCCCGCATCGTCCTGAACATCGCCAACCGCATCGCGGAAACAGCCATGTTCATGGGCCTGGACATCGAGGCCAAGCACCAGTACCAGATCGCCTGCCTCGGAGCGCTTCGCGCCCTACGACAACCGCTCGGACATCTACTACAAGCTCCTTTCCATGGTCACGCCACCTTCGACGCCCTGATTTACTCCAGCAAGTACGACAGGAGCGATTTCAGGGCCATACTCAACTATATCGAGCGCAACATCGGGCAGAACATCACTCTGAACGACGTCGCGTCCTACGCCAACATCAGCACCTATCACCTCAGCAAGATATTCAAGCGCGAAATGGACGTCAATTTCGTCTCCTACATCGCCGACCGGCGCATCGAGCTGGCCAAGGAAATGCTGCTCCGGACCGAGATCCCCATCATGAACATCGCCATGGAGCTTTCCTTTAACGAGCCCAACTACTTCTCGCGCGTCTTCAAGAAGAAGACCGGCCTCACGCCCTCGGAATTCCGCGACAAAACCAAAGACACGAGGCTGCGCGCGCAGGGCTGAGTTTCTGTCCGGCACCTCCGGCGCTTTCGCCCTGCGAAGGCGCCTTTTCTGTTTGCCGGGGGCCGCCGCAACAGCGGCGAAGAGGCGTCCCCTGCTGCGGCAGAACCGGCAGGAAGGTGAGGATCCGCAGCGTCCGCGAAACGCCGCTTTTGTCCTCCCATAGAAAAGACCCTCCCGCATCGTAAGTACGCGCAAAAGGGTCTTTCACTCAATAAAAAAACATACTCCCCGCCCTCCGCAGGCCGTACCTGGCAATTTCGCGGTCCGGGCAGGCTTCCTGGCTCAGCCTCATCCTCCCCGGGGCCTTCCCGTCCAACTGGACAGTGGCATCGTTCCCGGCTCGTCGGCCATACAGTAGCGGGGGCTGCAACGTTTGCGTTTTTCCTATTATCCTGCAATTGGCAGGCACCCGATCCACATATTCAGTTTTTTACATCCTACCACAAAACCGCCCGGCGGTCAAAGAGATTTTCTTGCGCTCCACTTAGACATTCTTGTTCAGTCGTCCGGGCGGCGTCCTCCCCTCCAGGACCGCGCGCAGCTCTTCCAGCCCCTCGCCGGTGTATGCGCTGACGCAATAAAAATCCTCAACGCCGGTGAGCGCCAGCTGCTCCAGCGCGTATCCGACGTCGGCCGCAGGGTCGTCAATTTTGGTAACGATCCCGATGACGGGAATGGTAAAAAAATAGCGGAACCCGTTTGCGAAAATTGTCTGCGTGTCAACAGCCGACTGGACGAACGCGACGATGTCGGCCTCGGTGCCCGCGACGTGGAGGTTCCCGCGCATCCACCGGTTCTCGCTGTATTCCCCGGGCGTGTCGATGTATTTGTCCGAATACTGGACGGCCTGCGTCTTGCTGTATTTCAAGCGCTCTCCCTCCAGCGCCTGAATCAGCGTGGTCTTTCCCGCGCCGGTCCTGCCGATGAGCATCACACGGTTCATGCGGTCAGGACCGGGTTATGCTCGCCGGAGCAAAATCGAGTATCTCCTGCAGCGTGGCGATGACGGCCCTGAGCGCCGACTCGACGCTGGCCACGTTGCCGGTTATCACCACCGAGCCGTTAAACCGGTCCAGAAACCCGACCTCGATGTCGGCCGCCTTTGACGCGGTGTCTGCGGCGATGATGGCCCCCTCGGAAGGCGTTATCGTCATTATGCCTATGGCGTCCCTGCCCTCTGACGCCATTCCCAGCTTCTTGTATATGGAGGGCTTGGGATTGGAAATGAGATGGGCGAGCGTTACCTGCTTCCCCGGGACGAATTCCTGTATATACCGGGGCTTGTCCGCCGTTTTGAGCTCCATAAGTCTTTCTCCTTCCTGTTGTCTGTTATGCGGCGGCCATGAACTGTCTGGCCGTTTCCATCATGATGCACAGCATATCGTCTATGGTCCGCACCCTGTCGCGGTTCTCCAGAAGATTCACCGCTATAAGCGCTGAGAGCCGCCGGGCCGCGACGCGCAGGTCGATGTCTTTGATAACGTCGAAATCAGGATAGCCGCACAGGGCGGTGGTGCGGGAGAAATTCGCGCAGGCGGCAAACCCGGCCATGTCGTGCACGAAGGCCCCCAGCTTTTCGTCAAGATACCCCGGCAGGTCGCGGTACAGGGGCTTTGCGTACTCCCTGAAAATCGCGCGGTAGCTCTTTTCATAACAGGCGTAGATGTCGTGGAACTTGGTCAATATGTACGCGCGGAAACGCCCGCAGTCCGCGTCCGGGAACTCGCGGCGGAAATGGAAGGCCGCGTACTCGGAGATGCAGTTGGCGGTAAGGTACCCCATGTCGTGCGCTTCCGGCCCCATTATAGTGTACTCCATGTCGAACACCTTCATATTCTCCTGATCGAGGAAGATGTTGGACGTGTGCAGGTCCCCATGGATGAGGCACTCGGTCCGGCGCATGAAGATGTTGCGCATGCGGACCATCCCCTGCCGAACCCCGGCGCGCTGCCACAAGAACGGCCCCAGCGCGCATTCGCGCGGGTCGGGGTCACTTAGCCCCCGCACGCGGCCCGGGTCGGGGGGCAGGAATATGAACGACTCCATGATCTCCCGCATATCGGGATTGATGAACTTGGCCTGGAGCTTCCGAAATACCCTGTCGGGGAGGTATTCGAGCGACGTGAAGAAATTGCAGGACGCGAAATATTCGCCGATCTGGCGGGGAAAGTTGGGGAATATAGTCATGCTGTTCAGCCCGAACCGCATGATCTGCATGCCGGACAGATCCTCCATGATGAATATGCTGTTCTCGGGGTCGTGATGGTAGACCCTGGGGATATACTGGGGACAGATGGCGCTGCGTATGCGCAGAATGTCCACTTCCAGCCGGTTACGCTCGACGGTGAGCGGCTCGCCGGCCTCCTCCCCCCAGGCCCTGGCGTAGCCCCGGGCCTGCTTGATCACGAAGGAGCGATTATTGTCCCACACGCGGAAAACGAAATTGACGTAGCCGTCCCCGTCCTCCCACGTCGCCCCGTCCCCGACGGCATGTACATTCAGGGCGGCGTCTTGGGGGAACAGCGCGGTACGGCTCAAAACATAACCGGCAACGTTCTCTTTTGACAGTATCCACGGCGCCATGCGCAAAGCTTCCCTTCCCTGGAAGTTACAAACATTTTACATCACCGGACCCGTGCCTATAAATAAACATTATTGTCCGCTGACAGCACATTGATGCCGGTTTGCTCCCGGAAAAACCTTCCAGCAAAACAAAAGTTCTTCGCCGGTTCCGCGGCGCTGTTGATAAAATGTAAAATTATGGTATTTGGGAGGGAGGGGATTGGAGTGGATGCCTTTCCCGCAGGCGCCATTGCCGCAAATCGTTGTTGGCGGCTTCAGCCTGCTGTTCAAATGGATATGGACAAAAGAGATGGACGCCCGAAGAACTGGAAAATATGGGCATCAAAAAGAAAGGCCCGGAGTAACCCGGGCCTCTTCTATCGTTCTGTCCATCCTTATCTGCCGCAAAGCCCCTCCCGCGCCGGCCGCGTCACTTCACGATGTAGCCGCCGCGGAGCACGCGCACGTCGGTCACCGTTATCAGGCAGTCTCCGCGCGTCTCGTTGATTATCTTCATGGCCTCGGGTATGCGTTTGCGCTTCATGTGCATGAGCATCACCTTCCTCTGGCCGTCCTTCCCTTGCCCGTCCATCACCGTCACCGCAAACCCGCTTGAACGAAGCGTCTGCAGCATCTCATGCTCGCAGCCTTCTCCCGGGGAAATGATCTCGATGGTGCTCAGCCCGAACGCGAGCTTATCCTCCATCCAGGAGCCAAGGTAGTTCCCGACCGCGAAGGCCAGCGCGAACACCAGCACCTTAAAGGGATCGCTGGTCAGGCCGACCACCACCGTCCCGGTGATAAGCAGCCACAGCGCGATCTCGAAAAACGCGAGCACGCTCCCCTTGAGCCGTTCCCCGCGGTTGATGAGCACCATTCTGGACGTGCTTATGGTGACCTCCAGTATCTTCCCTAAAAATATCAAAAGATAGACCCAAACGCTTTTGCCCAGCAGAAATTCCAACTGATATCCACCCCGTCCGCCGTTTTTTTCGCATAGCCATGGTACTATAATTCCGGCCCTCTGACCAGCCTCGCACGCAAAAACAAGTCCCCCGCACGAACGTGAAGGGGCCTTGAATCTTCAGTGTCCAGCCCATCGGCATGGCAGCATGGCGGAAAAATGCCTTTTCAGGCATCCTCCAAAATATCCAACAACGCTTTCACGCTCTCCCGGCAGCGGCCGCAGACCGCGCCGGCGCCGGTCGCGGCACAGACAGCGTCCGCCGTGTCCGCGCCATTTCCCGCCGCCTCCGCGATGTCCCCGGCCGTAACAGAAAGACAGTCGCACACCGTTTCGTCCATGCCGGGCAGGCCGGGTTTCTCGGTCATCCCGCACACTCCCTTCAGTATTCTTCCCTGCGCCCGAATTCGGCCGACTCCACCCACGACTCGGCGCGGTCCACCAGCACAACCAGCTCCTCCATAATGGCGTGGTGTTCCTTTTCCTGCCCGATGAGATAGTCAAACAGCGCCTTTTCTTCCTCGCTCCGCGCGTCTTTTCGCATTTCCTCATAAAACTCAATGCTTTTCCGCTCGATATCCAGGCCCAGCCGGTAGGAATCGGCCGGGGTGGGCAGCGTTTTTATTTCGCTCCGGAAATCCTCCAGGTCGGCGAACACGTCCTTGGCGCGCTCATAGCCCTGCGATTCGGTGAGCGCGTAAGCCTGTCCCTCCGCGTGCTTTTTGAGTATATCGGCGTGCGCGCGCTCGTCGTCAGCCAGCATGGAAAAGATGACGTGCAGGGGGTTGTCCCGGTTCGCTTCGGCCTGCTGCCGGTAATACTTCCGCCCGGCAAGCTCCATGTTGACGGCAAACTCCAATGCATCCATGGTCCGCACCTCCGTTTATTTATTATACTATAAACTGTGTTTTTATGGGACGCGGTATGGCATGCCTATTTTGTGCTATTATAGTTACAAACTATGCAAAAGGAGCGATTTTTTATGGCCAGGGTATTGCTGGTGGAGGACGACGGGGCGCTGGCCGAGGGCCTCGAATACGCGCTGACCCTCGAAGCTTTCGAGGTGCTTCGCGCACGAACCCTGGCGCAGGCCGACGGCTTTCTGCAGGCCGAGGCGTTCGACATCATCATACTTGACGTGATGCTCCCCGATGGCAGCGGACTGGATTACTGCGTCAAAATAAAGGAACGGCACCAGACCCCGGTGCTGTTTCTAACCGCCTGCGACCAGGAATACCAGATCGTGCTGGGGCTGGACCGCGGCGCCGACGATTACATCACCAAGCCCTTCCGCGTCCGTGAGCTGGTCTCGCGCATCCGGGCCATACTGCGGCGCGCGGGCGCCGCGCCGGCACACCGGCTGGTGTCCGGCCCGCTGGTGCTGGACACAAAGGCAGGCGAACTGCACGCGCAGGGGACGCCCGTTCCACTTACCCGCAACGAATACCGGCTGTTGCGGATCTTCATGGACCATCCCCGGCAGGTGCTCACCCGCGCGCAGCTTCTGGGCGCGCTGTGGGACGCAGAAGGCCAGTTCGTGGACGACAACACGCTGTCCGTCAGCATCCGGCGGCTGCGGGAAAAGCTGGACGGCGTCTTCCCCGGCGCCATCGCGACCGTGCGGGGCACCGGGTACATGTGGGACCGGGAGGTGACCGGCGCTTGAGCACGCCCTCCTTTTACGGGAAACGCTCTTTTACCGCGGCGCTGAAATACGTTTTTTTCTTTCTGCCCCCCGTTGTCTATTTCATTTACAGGGGGGGCCGCGCGGACAGCGCAGCGCTCGTGCTCCTGCTGTTTTCGGCGGCCCTCGCCTCCTGCGTGGCGCTGTACCTCGCGTGGCAGCACAGGAGGTTATACCACGCGTTGTATAAAATCGTACAGGTGGCGGAATCGGAGGACGCGGCCGAGCTTTCCACGCTGGAGGACGGCCCGGCCGGAGCGGTGCAGCACGCGCTCTATAAAGTCCTGAACGAGGCGCGGCACACCGTCGCGTCGGGCGCAGCGCAAAAGGAATACATCAAAGAGTTCGTTTCCCACATCTCCCACCAGATGAAAACGCCCATCGCCTCCATAAGCATGTATCTCGAGCTGATGCTGGACAATCCCGGCATGCCCCGCGCCGACGCCGAGCGGTTCATGACGCGCGGGCAGGAGCAGCTCAAACGGCTGGAATGGCTCATCGGCACGCTTCTGCAGATCGCGCGGCTGGAGGCGGACAGCATCGTGATGGACAAGCGCCCGCAGTCGCTCGCCGATACCCTGCGCGCCGCCATGGGCACGTTCGAGGAGATCGCCGCACAGAAGGGCGTTGCGCTCACGCTGGACGCCGAGGCCGATTTCCTTTTGCCGCAGGACGAAAAATGGCTGACCCAGGCCTTTGAGAATCTCCTGAAAAACGCCGTCGAGCACACGCCCCCCGGCGGGGCGATACGCCTGTCCACCGGACAGAACAACTTTCTGGTCTGGGTGACGCTGACCGACACCGGCGAGGGCATGGACGAGGAGCAGATTCGGCACATCTTCGACGCGTTCTACAGCCGCAAGGACGACGACGCGGGCGGCGCGGGGCTGGGCCTCGCGCTGGTCAAATCCATCGTCGCCCGTCACGGCGGCGAGATATACGTCAGGAGCAGAAAAGAACAGGGCACGCGGTTCGAGCTTACCTTCCCCAAATCCGCTCACTAAAATCCCCTTTCAAATCTTACAAAAATGTAAGGCGCCCTGTCACCGTATTGCAAGACAGGGGTGTTATCCTGTATTGCGTAAAACGGCATGCCAAGGGAGGAAATGCAATGATCCTTGAAACCAAAAACCTGTCCCACGCCTACGGGGTCGACGAGATCCGCGTGGAGGCGCTCAATAACGTGAATATCGCCGTACATAAGGGCGAGTTCGTGGCCATCATGGGACCGAGCGGCTGCGGGAAGTCGACGCTGATGCACATGCTGGGCGGGATGGACCGCCCGCAGGCCGGCACGGTCCGGGTGGGCGACGTCAGCCTCACCACTTTGAGCGAAAAGGAGCTGGCCGTGTTCCGCCGCCGGCAGGTGGGCTTCATCTTCCAAAGCTTCAACCTCATCCCCGTGCTCACCGCCAAAGAAAACATACTGCTCCCGCTGCTGCTGGATAACCAGCGCGGCGACACGGCGTACTTCGATGAGATCGTGTCCCTGGTCGGCCTGACCGACAGATTAAACAGCCTCCCCAACCAGCTTTCGGGCGGACAGCAGCAGCGCGTCGCGGTGGCCCGGGCGCTCATCTACAAGCCGTCCATCGTGCTTGCCGACGAGCCGACCGGGAATCTGGACAGCAAAAACGCCATGGAGGTCATCAACCTGTTCCGCGAGTCCGCGCGCAAGTACAACCAGTCCTTCGTCATCGTGACCCACGACAAGAACATCGCGTCCTACGCCGACCGCATACTCCACATGTCGGACGGGCGCATCGTGGATGAGGAGGTCTGCGGATTATGAAGCCCAACATCGCCTTCCGGTACATCAAGGCGTCCAAAAACCGCACCACGCTGACCATACTCGGCATCGCGCTGGCGCTGGCGCTGATGGCCTGCATCGGCAACTTTTTTTCCACGCTGACCCACACGATGGTGCAGGATGCACGGCAGTTTTCCGGCGATTACCACATCCGCGTCGCCCTCAAAAGCCCGGACGCCATGCGCAAGCTCCTGACCGACGAGCGCGTGGAGAACACGGCGTACCTTTACGACGTTTCCTACGCGGAGATCAAGCCCGGCGGGGAAAATGACCCTTTCCCGCAGGCCATTGCCGTGCTGCAGTGCGGGCCGGGCATGGACAATATCTCCAAAATAGAGCTGGCGCAGGGCCGGATGCCCGAGAAAAAAGGCGAGATCGTATTGTCCAGCCGCGCGGCCGAGCTTATGGATTCGGCCAAGGTGGGCGATAAGATAACGCTCAAGACCGGCAAGTACCGGGCTACCGCCGGCAACCGCACCGTACCTGTCCCCGACCTCAGTTACGATTCCGTGCACAAGGCGGTTTCGACAGAGGACAAAACGTACGGCAACGAAGACATCACGCTGGAACTGACCGACGCCAAAACCAGGGAATATACGGTGGTCGGCATCATGGAGAGCAGCCAGCCTGCCCAGGCGTACGACTTCTCCAACAGTTCGGGCACGGCCATCGCCTATCCTGAGGATACCTCCAAAATAGCGGTCGTGTATCTGTCCGCCAAGACCGGCGTATCCCTGAGCGGCCTCGCCGCCGAGCTGGCCCCCGACATCGCTTCACTCAAGGTGAACAACACCCTGCTGTTTTACCTCAACACCGACTTTTATCAGGACGACAGCGTCCCGTTTTTCCCCGTCATCACGGCGGTGTTCGTGTTTGTGTCGATGATCGTGGGACTGGCCGCCGTATCCATCGTGCGCAACACCTTCTCTCTGACGGTGACCGAACGGCTGACCGACTTCGGTCTCCTGCGCTGCGCGGGGGCCACCCCCGGCCAGATACTCGGCATGCTCACGCAGGAGGTCGGGTTCATGCTGGTGCTGGCCGTACCTCTGGGGCTGCTGCTGGGCACGGCCGCTTCGCTCGGCCTCATATTCATCGTCAACAGCATGGACTTTGCCGGCCTGCCCACCATATACCTCGCCGTCTCCCCGCTCTATTGCGCGATAAGCGTGGCCATCGGCCTGGCGGCGACCTTCATCGCCGTGATAAACCCGTTCCGGGCGGTCACCCGCATCTCCCCGGTGGAGGTGACCCGCGGGAACCGGCTGGTTAAACTCCCCCGTCGCGCCACGCGGCAGAACCGCCTCGCGCGGCTGGTGTTCGGCTTCTCGGGGGACCTGAGCCTGCGCAATATGAAGCGCAACGGCAAGCGCTCGCGCACCGTGCTCGTGTCCATGACCATCTGCGTGGCCCTGTTCCTCTGCGCGTCCGGCCTGCTGGCCGTCTTTTCCAGCGATTTTGAGCATTCGTCCAGCCAGAATAACGTGGATATCACCGTATACGCCAAGGACGAAGCCGCGCTGAAGACTGCGTTTCCCAAAATAGCGGCGCTGGACGGCATAAAGCGCATACATATCGGAAAGTCCGCAAGCTTCTACGCCGGGGTGGAGTTCGATGCGCTTAATGAGGCGCTTTCTAAGGGCGGATACTCCATCTTTACCTTGCCGAGCGGAGAATGTCCGGACGGCAAGGAGCTCCCAGCGGTAGAGACCGCCGTGGAAGTCATTGGTCGCGACGCCTTTGCACGGCTGGGAACCTCCGTCGATTACGACGCGTGGGTACGGAGCGGGGGCGTGCTCGTATACAACCATTTCCAGATATCGAGGTACGACAGCAACAATCGCATCACCATGTACAATGGGAGGATATTCCCCGGTTTGAAGGCCGGTCAGGACCTTTCCTTCAAGGTGGCGTATGAACAAAGCACGGCCAAGGCCGCAGTCCGGCAGGTGGCCCTGCCCGTCTACGCCGAACTGGACAGCATGCCCTGGTACCAGGTGCCCAGCGGCTATGATGCGCTGCTGGTGCTGCTGGTCCCCGAGGAGAACGCACAGGCGGTCGCACAGAAGCTTCCCTGTATTGAAAAGGCTGTCCCGGCAATATACGTAGACGCGGGCGGGGAGAACGTGCCCGAGCTGACCGAACGCATCCAGTCGGTGGACGCGGCCCTTTCGGTGAACGACACCGGCCGGAACGACCGGGATACCCAAAACTTGTATCTGCTGTTTGTCCTGTGCATCTACGGATTCGTGGGCGTGATAAGCCTTATAAGCTGCCTGAACATCATCAACATCATCAGCACCAACCTGATACTGAGGCGGCGCGAGTTCGGGCTGTTACAGGCAGTCGGGATGTCGGTGCGGCAGGTGCGGCGGCTGGTGTTCTACGAGAGCTTCCTCTACAGTTTAAAATCCGTTGTATACGGCGTTTTAATCGGAGTTTTGCTCCTTTGGGCGTTCTTTACCTGGCTGTCCAACCGCTACATCACCGAGATAGAATTGAATTACTTTGCCATACTCTATGCGGCGCTGGGCGCCTTCCTCGTGAGCTTCATTGCGGCCCTGCCCACCTTAAAGCGCCTGAGGCGCATGAGCATCGTGGAAACCATTCGCGCCATCGACTGACCCCTCCCATTCGCTGCAGGGCCCGCCCCCGACATCCGGGGCGGGCCTTGTTTCGTCTGCCGTGAAGTGTTAAAGTTGTGTTATCAGGGCAACTTCATAAATTGTGCCCACCGCCCCCGCGGATTTTTTCCGAAAGAAGACGTTATTGAATGGCCGTACCGCGCAACAGCAGCTTGAGCAATCCTTTCGCCGCGCTCCGGCACAAAAGCTTCCGGCTGTACTGGCTGGGGATGTCCGTTTCCCTCATCGGCACATGGATGCAGAACGTGGCCGAGCCGTGGCTGGCATATTCGCTGACCGGCTCGCCCTTCCTGTTGAGCCTGACAGGCACGCTCCAGTTTCTGCCCATGCTCTTTTTTTCGCTGTTTGCCGGCGTCATCGTCGACCGCTTTCCCAAAAAAACGTTGCTTATATGCACGCAGACCGGCGCCTTGCTGGTCACGCTCTCATTATCCATACTCATATGGAGCGGGAGCGTGCAGTACTGGCACCTGCTGGTGGCGGCGACGGTGCTCGGGCTGGTCAACACGCTGGATATGCCGCTGCGGCAGGCCTTTGTCATCGAGATGGTGGGCAAGGAGGATCTGATGAACGCCATCGCGTTAAACTCCTCGGTGTTCAACGTCGCCCGCGTGCTGGGGCCGGCGGTCGCGGGCGTGCTGATGAGCACGGTCGGGATCGCGGTCTGCTACACCATCAACGCGGCCAGCTTTCTGGCCGTCATCGTCAGCCTGCTTTTCATCAGGCCCCGCCCCGTGGCGCGAAACGGGAGCATGAACGGCGGGATGCTCAAAAGCATCGGCGAAGGGCTGCAATACATCCGCAAAAACCGCCTGCTGCTAAAGACGCTGGTGTTGGTGCTGATCGTCGGGACCTTCGCCATGAACTACAACGTGCTGGTGCCCGTATTCTCCAAGGCCGTGCTGCATCAGGAGGAAACGGGCTACGGGCTTTTGATGTCCTTCGTGGGCATAGGCTCCTTCACAGGCGCGATGCTGGTCGCCGCCATGTGCAAAAACGGCCCCCGCCAGACCGTGCTCAACGTGTTTCCGCTCCTTATCGGCACGCTTCTGGTACTGACCGGCCTGACCGGGGCCTACCCCCTCACGGCGCTGGGGCTGGCGGCCACCGGGTTCTGCTTCGTGTCCTTTACCTCCACGGCCAACACCACCCTCCAACTGAACACCCCCGACCAATACCGGGGGCGGGTGATGAGCGTGTATGCGTGGGTATTCGGGGGCTCCACCCCGATCGGCAACCTCTTTTCGGGCACCGTGGCCGAGCACGCCGGGGCGGCGCCGGGGTTCGTCGCCTGCGGCGCCATGATTTTGCTGCCCGTCGGCCTTTGGATGCTCTGGCGTTGGAGGCGGAAACAGGCCGCCGCCTGACCGGTCAGGTCGCCTTCTGCTGCGCCTGTGCGCTCCACTTCCCGCAGCGGTCCCCGAAGCACCCCACCGGCTTGAGGTCGGCGCGTATCCGCACCACCTCGCAGCGGTTTTCGCACCCCGCGCACGCGAAGCACTCCGAATCGAAGCGCGCGCCCGCGATTGAAAAGCCCCTGAACCGGCTCTGCCCGGTCTCCCGGACGGCGTCCCGCGCGAGCATGGCCGCGCCTATCGCGCCCATCATGTCGTAGTGCTCGGGCACGGTAACCGGCTGCCCGAGCGCTCTTTCAAACGCCGCCCGCATCCCATCGTTGGCAGCCACCCCGCCCTGAAAGAGTATGCGCGGGCAGATGTCCTTGCCCTTGGCCACGTTGGCGAGGTAGTTGCGAACCAGCGCCTCGCACAGCCCGCCGATGATGTCCTCCTCCCCGTAGCCCATCTGCTGCTTGTGTATCATGTCCGACTCGGCAAACACCGCACACCGCCCGGCGATGCGCACCGGCGTTTTTGCGCGCAGGGCGTAGCCTCCGAACGCCTCGATGGGGATGCCCAGCCGCTCGGCCTGCCGATCCAGAAAAGAGCCGGTGCCCGCCGCGCAGACGGTGTTCATGGCAAAGTCCACGGCGACGCCGTCCTTCAATACGATTATTTTGGAGTCCTGCCCGCCAATCTCGATAACGGTGCGCACCCCGGGGTCCAGATGCAGCGCGGCCACGGCGTGCGCGGTTATTTCGTTCTTGACCGCGTCCGCGCCCATGACCGCCGCGGCGACCTGCCGCCCGCTGCCCGTCGCTCCGGCCGCTTTTATCCGCGCGTCCCCGAACCGCCGGCGGACGCGCAGGAGTCCTTCCTGCACCGCCCGCACGGGACTTCCCTGCGTCTTCAAATAGTGTTTGTCAAGGACCTTCAGTTCTTCATCCAGCAGCACGATGTCCGTGCTCACCGAGCCGACGTCAACACCCAGATACATTTTTGCTCCTTCTTCTCTCCAGCATGTCCACGAACGCTTCCAGCCTGGTAGCGTACCCCGCCTCGCCCGTCATCTCGTCCACCGTCAGGGACATTATGGGGAAGTCCCGTTCTTTGGCGATACGCGGGAGTATGGACTTCGCGACGATCTCGGGCATGCACCCGACCGGAAACACCTGTATGGCTCCGTCAAACCCCGCCTCCTGCGCGCGCACCGCCTCGCCGATGCATTCGACGGCGTGTCCGCCGATGCCCTGCGCGAGATAGGGGCGCGCGGCGCGCTGCAGGGTGGAGGGCCAAAGCCTCAGCGCCGCCCCGGCAAGGTGCCCCATCCACCAGCTCGGGCTGAGCCGGCGCCGGGTGGACACGCCCAAATCCATCAGCCTGTCCTCGATATACAGGTTGGCGAACGGCTCGATTATCGTGTATATCTCCCCGATGATGGCGATTTTCACCGGCCTTTTATCGAAATCCAGCTCCACCCGGTCAAGCGCCCTCCCGTACGCGCGCAGCGTTTTGAGCATCGCTTCCGGGGTTTCCTGCCGCGCCGCCTCCGCGTGGCATTCGTGTTTCAGGCGCTTGCACTCCCCCGGCCACGCCTCGTACCCGGCCAGCATATGGGCCCTGGCATCCAGCCGGTCGGCACGGCGGATGACGGCCAGCGCGTTTTTCAGCGCGCGGTAGCGCCCGACGCGTCCGTGCGGGCTGTGGCAGGCGATGCGGTCTATCCGCTTCAACAGCTCCGGGAAGCCGATGTCCGAAGGCTTGTCTAGAACGATAAACTCGATGTCGCGGCCCATGGAGCGCATCAGCTCGGCCTGCAGCTGACAGTATTCCCCGAACCGGCAGGGGCCGCAACTCCCGGTGAGGACCACGGTGTCCGCGCCCATCTCCATGCTCTGCAGGTAATTCCCCATGTTTATCTTGAAGGGAAGGCATATCTCCTCGGGCGAGCACATGGCGCCCAGCCGCAGCGCCTCCGCGCTGTTGATGGGCGGCACGACGTAATTGATTTTCAGCCCGTCACACAGCGCCTTGACCGCGAGATACGCGTTGCCCAGATGCGGGAACGTAAGCACCATTTGCCTTCCTCCTCCTGAGCATATCCGCAAACGCCTCTATGCGGGTATCCACGCCCGCCTCGCCGGTATGCTCGTCCAGCTTTAAAACGAGATACGGCGTTTCGCCTATGTAGAGCTTGATGCGCTCGGTGACCACCGAGTCAATCCCGCAGGCAAAGCTGGACACATATACAAGCCCGTCCACCAGCCCGTTTGTTGCCATGTGCACCGCGAACCCGAAGGCGTTTTTCGCAAACGTCCAGAACGGACGCTTATGCAGCCGCTGCGCCTCGGCGTCGATGGCCTCCGCGTCCAGATTTTCTTCGGTAATGACGCCCACGCCCAAACCATGGAGCTTATTCACCAGGTCCATGTTCACGAACGTGTCGTATACGTTGTACGGGTGCCCTAAAAGCGCGACGGTGAGCGGATACCCCCGGTCGCGGATGCCGGCCCTGTGCTTATTAAGGCTTTCCAGCGCAGCCGCAAACGCGCGCCTGACGCGCGCGCGGTCCCGCGTCACCAGCGCCCCCGTTTCCCTGGCCCAGCGATAAAAAGGCGCCTCGGTCTGGGCGTAGATGGGGGCTGCGGTCACCGACGGCAGACCGGGCACGCTGTTCATCACCATCTCGGGAAGCCCGCAGAACTTGGGGCAGATGAACTCGCGCTCGCGTATCCGCATGAACCGCGGCACCACCAGCAGGTCGCAGTCGTTTGCGAGCGACGCGGCGTGGCCGTGGAACACCTTGACGGGCAGGCAGGCGTCGTCGACGCAATGGCGCACCCCGGCGTCCAGCACAGCCTTGGACGTGTCCCCGGATACGACGATCTCCGCCCCCAGCTCGATAAAAAAGGTTGTAAAAAAAGGACTGTACCTGTAAAAAAGCAATCCTTTGGGCAAGCCTGCGCGCATGATGCACCCCGGAAAAGAAGCGTTATGCTCAGTATGCCCGGATACGCCGGATCCTAACGGCCCAAAAAGAAAAAGCCGCCGGGACGCCCTTGCCCGGCGGCTTTTTTCTTCCCCAGCTAGGCCATTCCCTTTTTGGTGAAGGTCGCGCAGTCGGTATCGTCGGAGTTGGAAGCGTTCCGGGGCTGCACCTCGATACGCTCGGCCGAACAGTGGTCGCCGTTCATATAATATTCGCAAGTGTTGACGACGCACCGGATCCCCGGGTTGGGCTGGTTCATTTTTTTGGCTTGCATAAAGCACCTCCAAAACATCCGATTCTGGCCCCTAGTCTGCCCTCCCGCCCCCGCCCTATTCCCGTTTCAGCCATTGCCGCGCCCAAAACACGGCGCCCGTATCCCTTAAGATGGGAACGGGCGCCGTGTAAATGAGGGTTGTCACAAGCTTTAAATAAACTCTGCAAAGTATGCGGCCCGCCCTGCAAATCCGCGGGTCCTTAATGCGTTGTACGCATGGGGGTCAAAGGCCACTATCAGCGAAGGATTTCCCATCTGCCCGAGGGCGTCCCTGTAGATGCCGTCAAGCAACGCCTCGTCGTACCCCGGCGTCGCGAATTCCGCGCACAGCGGAGGCTGCCACATGGTCACCCGGTTGACGCGGTTATCGGCCTCCAGCTCCGGGTTGAACTCAGTGGATGTGCGGGCCACGCGCTCGTCCCCGTTGGGGAACAGCGCGTTGATGTCGGCTTCCCTGCGCAGCATGCGCGCGTAAAAGCTTCCCGCGTACACATAGCCGGGGCGGGGCAGCCGGATGGGGGCAAGGATATCCAGCACGCTTGTCACCTTCAGCCCGTGCTCGACGCCCACGGCGGGCATCATCCTCTTGAACAGGAACTCGCTCTGGCCGCTCAGCGTGAGGACCGAATCAAAGCCCGCGTCCTTTATGGTCCGCACGAGGCTGTTCAGGTGCACGATCCCCTTGTCTATCAGGCCACAGGCGAAATACTCATACCCGGAAAAGACCGGCTCGGCCGCGTTCCCGAAAGCCAGCCCCGATTCGCGCAGATATCGGCCCAGCGCCGGCGCGTGGTCGGCCGCGTAGGCCGCGGTCGCGTCGTCGATAAAAAGGAAGGCACGGCTCTTTGCGTCAAACGGCATCGCCTCGCGCCACGCGGCTCCCGCGGCCGAGACGTCGGCGATATGCCCGCCGTTGGCCCCGAGCAGCTCAAGGAGCGCCCTGCCGTACCGCTTCCCCGCGCCCGCCTTTAAAAGAGCCTCTCGGCAGAGCATGGACACGAACGTATAGTCTGTCTGCTCCTCCCCGAAGTTCTGCCACCGCTCGCCCTGACCGGAGAGAATGCTGGAAAAAACGATGTCGGCGGCGTATACGCCGGGTTCCAGCTCGCCCTGTATCACGGCGCGCGCTATCTGGAGCTTGCGCGAAGGATAGTCGTGCATCCGGCGCGTAGCCCTGAATTCCGGGTTGTAGCACACGCCCTGGTCCATGTGGAGCACCTGCTTTGTCAGCCGGTCCGCGTATGCTTCCAGCGTAAATCCTCTCATAGTCCGAGCACCCCCCTGTTCATCAGGCGATCCGGGTCCAGCGCGTGCTTGATGCCGCGCATCACGTCCATCCCGGTGCCGTGCTCCCCTTCCAGCCAGGCGGCCTTGGCCTTGCCCACGCCGTGGTGGTGCGATACGTTGCCCCCCAACTCCAGGCTGGTTTCGATGGCAACCTTCAGGCACTCCATATAGCGCCGCTCGCCCTCGAAGTCATCCCCGCCGGTTTCGCTGTGGAAGATGACGTACACGCTGGCGCCGGTGTGGTACACGTGGGAAAAGTGGCAGTCCACCACCGTGCACAGGGGCGCGAGCGCCTTGCGCATCCCGTCCCACACGCCGAGTATCCTGTCCCAGGGCGCCGCCACCTCGATGGCGTCAGCCGTACCGCCGCGCAGGGCGTCGAAATCCAGCATCTTCTTGGTGGAGAACCGCGTCTCGAACCACTCGCGGCCGGCCTGCTCGCCCTTGTACAGCGCGCCGTGCGCGAGGCAGGTGTCCTTCACGAACGCCATCTCGAGGTCCACCATCTTTTCAAGGCCCTCGTAGCCCATTATCAGCAGGGCGTAGCCTTCCTCGAAGCCGTAGTGCCCTATCTTGTGTGTTGCCTCGACCTCGTCGTACAGGTGGACTCACCGCCGGCCGGATGCCGGCCTGAACAAAGCGGCGTATGGCTTCCAGCCCCTGCGCCGTGGTCGGAAAGGTGTACGCCTCGAACGCGCGCTTTTCGGGCACGGGGTATATCTTCATCTCCACCGCCGTCACGATGCCGTACACGCCCTCGGCCCCCAGGAACAGCTCCTTCAGCTCGGGTCCGGTCGAGCGCTTGGGCGCGGACGGCGTTTTGAGCATGCGCCCGTCGGGCAGCACGACCTCCAGGGAATTGACCATGTCGTCCATCTTGCCGTACTTGGTGGAGAAGGTTTCCAGGGATCCTGCACGGGTGCTGGCCATGCCCCCCAGCACCGCGCTCTGGAAGGACTGCGGGTAATGCCCGGCCGTGAAGCCCTGCGCGTTGAGGAGGTTCTCAAAGTCCGCGCCCGAAAGGCCCGCGCCGCCGGTGGCCGTGCCGTTCACGGCGTTTATGGAGAAGTCCCGCAGCTTTTTAACGTCTATTATTATCTCGCCGTCCTCGGGAATGCTCCCGCCGACGATGCCCGAGCCGCCACCGAAGGGTATGGTCTGCACCTTTTGTACCTGTGCGCGAGCCGCATCGACGGCCGCTACCTCCTGCGCGTTCCCGGGCAGGACCACGGCCGTGGGGAGGTATTTGTATTTGCCCTGCAATATCCACTTGTATTCGACCGGATAGCACCCGTGCGCGTAGATAAGCCGGTCCTCCTCGCTTTGGCGATTCACGCCGGGCAGCGTTTCCTTCAGCTCCTGCAGGAAAGCCCTGATGTTTGCCTCGTTCATATGCTCTTCCTCACTTCCGGACTTTGTTTTATGTTCCGGGCGGCCACGATGTCCACACCCAGCCCGAGTATATCGCTAACAACCACATCCCCCTGCCGTACGGGGGCCCGGACCTCGGTGCAGTACAGTTTTTCCATGCACGCCCTGAGGCTGGCCTTGGGCACCTCGCCCGTGCTGATGACCGGAAGCAGGCGCGGACGGCCGCCCCGCACCGCAACGGTGGTCGTTATCATCCGCATGGGATCTGAATATTCGTTTCTCGCGTACTCCGCCCCCGGGCGCAGCCGTTTCCGGTAACCGACAGGTCCGCGCCGCTTTCGCGCAGCGTCACCCGGCAGCTTTTCGGGCAGACGATGCAGGTAAACGTTCTTTCCATCATCCTACACAACCTCCTCGGGATGTCTATCCGCATGCTCCCCGCGCCGGCCGTTTCGCCCTGCAGCCGCACGTGCACCATCTCGGGCGGGGCCACCACGGGATACCGCTTGTTCAGTAGGGTTTCCGCCCCGGCGCTGGCCGTGACCGCGCCGCGCCCCGCAGCGGGCGCCGCGCACGCATGTACAGGTCCACGGTGCCGCTCCCCGGCGCGCCGCCGCCGCGGCAGGACGTACAGAACGTTCTCGCCGGCCACGGTGGGGATCGGCTTCACGGTGCGCGCGTCGCTGCGGATGAACTTTACGGCGCCCCGCGCAGCGCACACGCCTGTCTCGGACACATAGTCGACCAGGCCGAATACCGCCACCGCGTTGCCGGCGGCGAATATGCCGGAGCCGAGGTCTGAATACGTCCCCGCGTCCACCACCGGCCCGCGGGTGACCGGGTCCATCTCGATATCCAGTCCCTGCGTCAGCTCGTTTTCGGGGATAAGTCCAACCGAGAGCACCAGCAGGTCGCAGTCTATATGGCGCTTTCCTGGTGCCCGGCACGGGCTTCGTCCGCGCCGGCCCGCGCCACCGTCACGCCCTCCACCTCAGTTTGCCGTGCACCTTTACCACCGTGTGCGAAAGGTGCAGCGGGATATCGTAGTCCTCCAGGCACTGCACGATATTGCGGGTCAGGCCGCCGTCGGCATGACCTCATAAACGCCCTCCACCCGATGCCCTCCAGCGTCATGCGCCGGGCCATGATGAGGCCGATGTCCCCCGAGCCCAGTATCACCGCCCGCCTGCCGGGCAAAAATCCTTCCATGTTGATGAACCGCTGCACCACGCCGGCCGTAGATACCACCCCGGCGCGTGCCCAGCAGGGCGAACACCTGCGAGCGGGTCCGCTCCCGGCAGCCCATGCACAGGATAATCGCGCCCGCCTCCACGCGGACCATCCCGTCGCTGCTGTTCACCGCGATAACTTCTCTGCCGGGGGTCAGGTCCAGCACCATGGTGTCGGTGAGGACCTGCACGCCCGAACTTTCAACGTCGTCGATGTAGCGCTGCGCGTACTGGCAGCCGGACAGCCTCTTCCGTAGCGCAGCAGCCCGAACCCGTCGTATGCACTGCTGGAGTATGCCCCAACTCGTGGTCCCGCTCGATCAAGCGTCTCCGCGCCCAGGCGCCTGGCTTCCACGCCGCCGCCCTGCCGGCCCGCCCCCTATCACCGCCACGTCCGTCTTTATCCGTTTCATCGGGCGCACCTCCTCGGGAACACGGGAGAGCGCGTACAGCATTTCGGACCCCGGCCCGTTCTTGGTGACCTCCAGCGGGGAGATGTTCAACTCCCGCGCCATGATATCGATGACGCGCGGGCAGCAGAACCCGCCCTGACAGCGCCCCATCCCTGCCCGGGTGCGCCGCTTGACCGCGTCCATGGTGCGCGCGGACCTGTTGCATGGCCTGCACGATCTCGGCCTCGGTCACCGTTTCGCAGCGGCAGACCACATGCCCAAAAAGCGGGTCCTCCCGTATCAGCGCCTCGCGCTCCTCCGGCGTGCAGTGCCTGAACTCCTTGGGCGGCGTGCGGTAGGGATTATAGTCCGCCTTTTCGCGCAGCCCCGGGTGCATCGCCACGAAGATGTCCTCCACCATGTCGGCCACGGCCGGCGCCGAAGCCACTGCCGGGGACTGCATACCTGCCACGTGGATAAAGTTTTCGACCTTGCGCGAAGGCTCGATGATGAAGTCCTCCTTGTATGTGCTGGCCCGTGTCCCGCTGAAATAGGTGATGACGCCGTTCATCGTAAAGCCCTTGGTCAGTTTGAAGCCCTTCTCCATGATGAAGCCGATGCGGTCGTCGGCGTCCACCGCGCGTAGTCCTCCTTGTCAGGAACTTCGGATGGCCGACGGCCCCCACAGCGGGTTCCCCTCCGGCGTTTGGGTAGGTCCGCCGCCCTTGGTATGGTTGGGTCGGCGTGGTGCCCACGAACTGTACCAGCCTGCCCTTGTAGTTCTTGTCGAGTATGACCAGCGTGCCCCGGCGCGGGTGGATGGTGTAGTATTCGTCCCCGGCCATAGCCGCTATCTCGTCGGTGCAGATGCCCGCCGCGTTTATGATGCTGTGCGCTAATCACGCCGCGGTTGGTGATAACCCCGGTGCGGGCGGCCGGGCTTACGTCTATCGCGCCTACTTCGGTGTCCAGCAGGATGCGCGCGCCGTTGTCGATGGCATTCTCGGCTTCAGCGCCAGCGTCACCTCCTGCGGCTCCACGTACCCGCCGAGGGCGTCCACAGCGCGAACTGTATCTCATCGCTCAGATAGGGCGCGCGATCCTGCGGGCCTCGTCCCCCGAGATGATCGCGATGCCGGGCACGCCAGTTTTTCCTGCCGTTCTCCAAAAGGCCTCCATATGCCTGCGGTCGTTTTCATCGAACCCGGCCACGAACGAGCCTGTGCGGCAGAACTTGAATCCCAGCTCCTTTGCCCATCTGTCGTATTTCGCGTTCCCTTCAACGTTCAGCCTGGCCTTCAGCGTGCCGTGTTTGGAATCGTACCCCGAATGGATCATGCCGTTGTTGGATTTTGTGTTCCCCTCGCCGATGTCCGAGCATTTCTCCACCACCAGTATGCGCAGGTCGTATTTGGAAAGCGCGCGCGCCGCGGCGCAGCCGGTGATGCCGCCCCCGATGATGAGCACGTCCACCTCGTCTATTTCGCCGATAGCGCGGCCGGCCGCGATGATGGGCGCGCGGTCGTGCATCGGCGGGTTTTCGTGCAGCGCCCGCAAGTGGTTTACCACCTGCCGCACCCCCGGCACCGACGCCGCAAGATGCCCGATGGCCACCACGTCCGTCCAGGTCCGGGCCATGCCTTCGAGCCAGAGTATGTCTCCGTCGCGGACTTCCGCCCGCACATCGTATCCCTTGAGCTGTTCCTTCTGCCTGAGCAGCGCATTGAACAGATCGACCATTATTAATCCTTCCCTCCCGCATGCGGGCGGCAGGGGAGCGTCTCCCCTGCGCTGCCCGCGGCTCTAAGCGTTTAATCCAGCCACTTTTTGCTGCGCTCGACCGCCTTCTGCCAGTTGGCATACAGCTCGTCGCGCTTGGCCGGGTCCATTTGGGGGGTGAACACGCTGTCGCTGACCACCGCTTTGTCAAAGTCCTTTTCGGTCCACAGGCCGATGGCCAGCCCCGCCATCTGCGCGGCGCCCAGGCTGGTGGCCTCCACCGAGCTGGGGCGCTCCACCCTGCAGCCGATGAAGTCGGCAAACATCTGGGCCAGCAGGTTGTTCCTGGACGCGCCGCCGTCTATCTTGATGGCCTCCATCTTAACGCCGGTCTGTGCGGAAACCGCGTCGGTGATGTCCCTGGTCCGCAGCGCGATGGCCTCTAGCGCAGCCCGGACGACGTGCGCCCGCGTGGTCCCGCGCGTGATGCCGATGATCAGCCCGCGCGCGAACGGATCCCAGAAGGGCGCGCCCAGACCGGTCAGCGCGGGCACGAAGAACACGCCGTTGGTGTCGGGCACGCTGGCAGCCAGCTCCTCCGACTCGGGCGCCGTCTTGATGACCTCCAACCCGTCGCGCAGCCACTGGATGGCCGAGCCGGTCACGTTGACGTACCCTTCCACCGCGTACATGGTCTTGCCGCCGATACGCCACGCGATGACCGTGTTGATGCCGCCCTCGCGGGTGGTGCAGGTCTCGCCGATGTTGATGTCCAGGAAAGTGCCGGTGCCGTTGGTGCATTTGGCCTGCCCGGCCTCGCGGCAGCCCTGCGCGTAAAGCGCCGAGTGCTGGTCGGCGATGTCGGCCGTGATGGGTATGGACGCGCCGAATATCTCGGGCAGGGTGACGCCGAAGTCGCCCGAGTCCTCGCGCACCTCGGGATAGATGGATACCGGCACGCCGAGGTAATCAAGGAAGTCCTTATACCAATCGTTTGCGTACAGGTCGTAGCTCCCCATGACCGAGGCGTTGGAGTAGCTTGTCGCGTGGACCGCGCCGCCGGTCAGCTTCCAGATGAGCCAGGCGTCGATGGTGCCGAAAAGCGCCGTTCCCTTTTCGATGGCCTCGCGTATCTCGGGCACGTTTTCTATCATCCAGTTGAGCATGAGCGAGGAATACACCGGCGCGACCGTCCAGCCGGTGGCCTTGCGGGCCAGCTCGCCCCATTCGCTCTCGTTGATGGCACGGCACTTGTCGCCCGTGCGCGAATCCTGCCACACGATGGCCCGGCAAAACGGCTTGCCCGTGTTCCTGTCCCAGACCACGCTGGTGGCGCGCTGGTTGGTGATGCCGATGGCCCCGATGTCCGCGGCCGTGAGGCCGGCTTGATCAAGCGCTATCCTGCACATCTTCACCGTCTTGTCGTAGATTTCCTCGGCGTCGTGTTCCACCCTGTCCTCGGCGGGCGTGTACTGCGTGAACTCTTCATAGCTCTGCGAAACGATGGCAAAATCCTTGTCGAAGATGAGCGCTCTCGTTCCCGTCGTCCCCTCGTCGATGACCAAAACGTACTGTTTCATGGAAACCTCCTTCTGTGCGCTGGCCAAGGCCCGCGCAATCTTTTTTATTCGACTGGATAAACGAACCCGGTTTATCCATAGCTTTCGGGGCGTCAGAAATCGGCAAAACCGCGTTTGCCCTGAGTTTCGGCTGACTGTGTCCGGGGAAAAAGAAAGGAGCCAAGCAAAGAATGCCGAAGCATTTCTTTCCTATGGCTCCAAAATCCACCCAATGGAAACGATATACTTTATATATTGCTATTCAGTTCAAAGCCGGCTCATTCGTCTCTCCAGAGCGCCCGCTCCGATGTGGTCACGCCCAGCGCACCCGCCTTCAGCGCCGCCACCACCTGCTCGCGCGTGTGCACCATCCCCGCCGTTATCACCGGTATCTTTATCTGCGCGCACAGCTTTTCGATGTATTCGGGGATGCGTCCGGGCATGACCTCGACCATGTCCGGCCGGTAGCTCTTGATGATCTCTACGTTGTTCACGAAGGCGACCGTGTCCACCAGTATGGTGCGCTGTATGGTCAAAAGCCCTTCCTCGCGCGCCAGCTTGAGCACGTGCCCGTGCGTGGAGATGATGCCGTGCGCGCCCAGCTTTTGGGCGATGTAGCGGATGCCGTATTCGTCCCGGGCCACGCCCTTGACGAGGTCCATGTGCACGAACAGGAGCTTTCCGCTTTTGTGGATGTCCTCCACTTCGGCTTCCATGCCGAACACGCTGCCCCGAACGAAGGTAAGTATGTTCACCGCCGAATCCAGTGCCACTTTGATGGAATCGGACCTTGCGCCCGGCGTAGTATAAACAGTCGCGATAACGGGATAATCGGCAAGGGCGCGATGGACTTTCGTTAGCATCGGCAACTCCCCCGATCGTTCCCTTCGGTGCATTTATTGTACATTTTCCTTTGAATTTGTGCAAGAACTATTTTATGGCTAATAGCAGAAGTACTGGTTTCCAACCTTTTTCCAGAGGCCCTTGCCCTGCCTGAACTCGCTCTGCCACACCACGTTGGCCGGGCAGAACCGCTCGCCGTTAAGCACGCGCCTGGCGTTCTTGATGGCGCGCTTGTTGGGCTTTTTGTTTATCATGCCGCTGGAAACGCACTCGTACTGCCCGCGCTGGTACACCACGCCCCGCAGCGTGTCCGGGAACCGCGGGTCGTTCATGCGGTTGATGACCACGTTGGCGACCAGCAGCTGCATCTCGTCGCTGCACCAGTCGCTCCCCGCCTCCGCGTAGACCACGCGCGACAAAAGCTCAAGGTCGGACTTGGAATAATCGATCGCGGGGGCCGGCTTTTGGGTCGGCTTGGGTGTGGGCTTTGGTGTGGGCTTAGGAGTCTGTTTGGGAGTTGGCTTGAGCGTTGGGGCCGGTGTGGCCGTCGCCATGGACACGGCGCGGTCGGCCAGGACCTCCCGCAGGGAGCCCTGCAAAGCCAGTCCCAAAATACACAAACACAGCACTATGACCAAATACGCCGGCAGCCGTTTGGTGTCTATCTTTATCATTCGGCCTCCTTGTATAGCTGCATTTTTTGCGGACGGCCGCGTTATCAGCTTCGTTTTGCGTCCGTTAAGCTATATGCACACCGCGCCTTTTAGGCATTAGTGTATCCGTAATCGGCAATCCGATACACTTTCAGGCAATAATTCCCATAAACATCTGCATTTTCCCAAAAAGAAACAGCCTCCGGGACGTGCCGGGGGCCGTTTGGGATGCGCCCAAAGCAATATTCAGTTCATACAGTTTTCAACCTAGTTCCCCGAACCCGTCCTTCAGCAGCGCTATCAGCGCGGCCACGGCCTGCTCCTCGTCCTCACCGCTGGCCTCTATTACAATGTCGGTTCCCTGTTTGAGCGCTGTGGACATCAGCTTGACGATGCTCTTGGCGTTGATGCGCTTCTCCCCGCTGATGATAGCGATGTCGCTTTTGAACTTGTTCGCTTCCTTGACGAATACGCTGGCCGGGCGCGCGTGGAGCCCGGACGGGTTGATTATGGTCGCTTGTTCCCGCTTCATGCAACAATTCTCCGTATCTGTATTTTTATTTCGCGGCGGCAAGCCATTCCCGGACGGCCTGCCCGCTGTCCAGCGTAAGCGCCTTTTCGGCCAGCGCCCTGGCCTGTTCCAGCGTCGTGCCGCGTATCGCTTTTTTGACCTTTAAAAGCGAGGACGGACTCATCGAAAAATCGTCCAGGCCCAGACCCACCAGCAGCTGCGCCGCCTTCTCGTCCCCCGCCATCTCCCCGCACATCCCGGTGAAGATGCCGTGTGCGTGGGATGCGTCTATCACCATCTTGATGAGGCGCAGTATGGCCGGGTCGAAGGGATCGTAAAGATAGCTCACCTTTTGGTTCATGCGGTCCACGGCCAGCGTGTACTGGCACAGGTCGTTGGTGCCGATGCTGAAAAAGTCAACTTCCGGTGCGATGATGTCGGCGGCGACGGCGGCCGACGGTATCTCCACCATGATGCCCACCCGAACGCCGGGGTCATAAGCGACGCCTTCACGCTCCAGCTCGCGCTTGCACTCCTCGACCACGGCCTTGGCCTGACGCACCTCGGTGACACCCGATATCATCGGGAACATGATCAGCGCGTTCCCGAACGCGCTGGCCCGCAATATGGCCCGAAGCTGCGTCTTGAACAGTCCGGGCTGCTGCAGGCAGAGCCGGACGGCGCGCAGCCCCAGGAACGGGTTCATCTCGTCTTCCATGGGGAGGTATGCGAGCTTTTTGTCCCCGCCAATGTCCAGCGTGCGGATGATGACCGGCCGGTCCCCCATCTTTTCAAGGACCTGCCTGTACGCCTCGAACTGCACGTCCTCGCCGGGCATGGCGTCGGTGTCCATGAACAGAAACTCGGTGCGGTACAGCCCCACGCCCTCCGCGCCGTACTCAAGCGCTATGTCGGCGTTTTTAGGATTGCCGATGTTGGCGGTCAGCTCCACCCTGTGCCCGTCGGCCGTTTGGGCCGGCAATTCCTTGAGAGCCATCAACTCGGCCTGCTCCTTCAGGTGGGCTCTCCGCTTCTCGGCGTATTCCTCGGTGGTGGCTGCGTCGGGGTCAATGATGACCACACCCGCGCTCCCATCCACTATTATGGGCTGTCCGTCCCGCACACTTTTGGTAATGTCGGTAAGCCCCAGCACCGCCGGCAGTTCCAGCGAGCGGGCCATGATGGCCGTGTGCGAAGTCTTTCCCCCCACGTCCAGCGCAAACCCGGCGACCCTGTCCCTGTCAAGCTGCGCCGTTTCGGACGGCGTCAGGTCGTGTGCGATCAAAACGCTGCCCGGTTCCATCGCGGACAGATCCTTTTCGCGCACGCCCAGTATGTTGCGCACGATGCGCGCGCCCACGTCGGCGACGTCAGCCGCGCGCTCCCGGAAGTACGCGTCCTCGATGGCCGAAAACTCGGCGATAAGCTCCTCGGTCACCGCGTGCACCGCGGCGGCGGCGCCTGTCAGCCCCTCGCGGATGCGCGCGCGGGCGGCGCCGGCGAACTCGGGGTCGTCCAGGAACATCAGGTGTGCCCCGAACACCTCCGCCTCGCCCCTGGTCATCTCCCGCCCCGCCTTGTCGCGGAGCGCCTCCAGCTGCTCCCGCGTAGCCTGCAGGGCCGAATCCAGCTTTGCTTCCTCGGCCGGCACGTCGCCCATCGGTATGTTGCCCTGCGGGATGACTGGTGTTTCCTTCACATATAAAAAGGCTTTGCCCAGTGCGATCCCGCCCGATGCCGCGATCCCTTTCAACTGCATATCCTCCTTGTCCCTATTCCAGCTTGGACAGCTCCCGGCTCTCCTCGGCCGTGCGCTTTACCGCTTCGAGGTCGCTCCCCATGGACGCCTCCACGGTGGCCACCACGCCGCCCTCCACCAGCGGAGCGTCGGCCAGAGCGACCCGCGCGCGAACCTCCTCGCTTAAAAGGTCGAAGGCAAGGTCGGTGCTCAGCACGGCGCTGCCCAAATCGACCAGCACCAGCACGCCGTCGCCCGCGTCGGCCTCCAGAATGGCTTTTTCGATCTTGGCCGCGTCGGTCCCGATCCGGTGATCGTCGGTCCCGCCCGCCGCGACAACGTTGACCACGCCCTGCGACATCTGTGCGCACAGCTCGGCCGTGCCCTCCGCTATCTTCTCGCTATGGGATACGATGACGATGCCCACCATCGATTCAGCCCTCCGGAATGGTTTTGGCGATGGTGTCCAGCATGATCCAGCTGGAGGTAGCACCCGGATCCTGATGCCCGATGCTCCGCTCTCCGAGATAGCTCGCGCGGCCCTTGGTCGCGATGATGGTCTTGGTGTATTCGACGCCGTCCAGCGCCGCCGCCGCGGCCTTGGTGAACGCGGCCTTGGGGGTCGCGCCGGCGGCTATCTCCGACTTTAAGGTATCCAGCGCGGGGATGAGCGCGTCCAGCATGGTCTTTTCTCCCCTCTGTGCCTTGCCGCGCTTCATGATGCCCGCGATAGCCTCCTCAAGTATCTGCACCGAATCCTGCCTGTGCAGCTCGTCCTTGTCCTTCATCACCCTGGCCGCCTGCAGGAACGCGGTGCCGTACAGCGGACCGGACGCACCGCCCACGCTGGAAATCAGCGCCATGGCCACCGCCTTGAACAGGCCTTCGATGCTCTCGTTTTCAAGAGTGGGGAGCTTTTCCTTGACCAGCGTAAACCCCTTGGCCATGTTCAGGCCGTGATCGCTGTCGCCGATTGGGCGATCCAGATCGGTCAGGTATTCCTTGTTGGCGATGATAGCGTCGCTTATGGCGTCAATGAACTTGATTACTGATTGCACAGAACCCATTAGCTTTCTCTTCCTTCTGTAAGTATTAGGACTGCGGAAAACACAGATAAGGCGGCAGGACGATGCCCTGCCGCCCCATCGCGCGATTAAAGCTGCTTGAAGGCCGGCGTGTCGGCCGGCGCGTTCAAAAGCTCCTTGAGCTCAGCGTCCAGCTTAAGGACGGTCAGCGAGAAGCCGGCCATCTCGATGGACGTCATGAAGTTGCCCACCAGCGTCTTGGCGACCTTGACGCCCTTGGCGTCCAGTATCTTGCGGAACTCGTTGTTGGCGATGTAGAGCTCCATCAGCGGCGTGCCGCCCAGCCCGTTAACCATCACCGCTATTTCGTCGCCCGAACTCAGCGGCAGGTCGCCCAGTATCTTATCGGCCAGCTGCTTGACAATGCCGGCCGCGTCCTGAATCTTATCGCGGTGGGTGCCCGGCTCGCCGTGGATGCCCAGGCCTATCTCCATCTCGTCCTCGGCCAACTCGAAGCCCGGCTTGCCGGCGGCGGGGATGGTGCAGGGGGTCAGCGACATGCCCATGCTCCGCACGTTGGCGATGACCTTCTCGGCCACGCGCTTGACCTCGGAAAGCTCCATGCCCTTCTCGGCGGCGGCCCCGGCAATCTTGTGGATGAACACCGTGCCCGCGATGCCCCTGCGGCCGGTGGTGTAGAGGCTGTCCTCCACCGCCACGTCGTCGTTTACCACGACGCTGGCCGTTTCGATGCCCTCGGCCTCGGCCATCTCACCAGCCATCTCGAAGTTGAGGATATCGCCGGTGTAGTTCTTGATGACCATCAGCACGCCCTTGCCCTGGTCGATAGCCTTGATGGCCTCAAACACCTGGTCCGGCGTGGGGGAGGTGAACACCTCGCCCGCTACCGCGGCGTCCAGCATGCCCCTGCCGACGAATCCGCCGTGGGACGGCTCGTGCCCGCTGCCGCCGCCGCTGACCAGCGTAACCTTCTTGGTCAGGTTCGCCCGCACGATAACTTTTTTGTCCTTGATGACGCGCACGTATTCAGGATGCGCCTTGACGATGCCGTCCAGCATCTCGTTTACGACTTCTTCGGGGTTGTTGATGACTTTTTTCATAAGTACCTCTCCTCTTTTCCGTGCTTTTTAAGAGTTCCCTGATCAATCGCGCTCCATCCCGTTCCGCCGGACGGCTGCTGGACGCCCGGCTCTCCTTTGATGCCCCAGTCTACCCTCCCTTTTCAGGCTGATTGAAAAAGTTGATGCTTCCAGAAGCATGTCCTCCATATGGCTATGCCAAAAATGGTCAGAGGCAAGCCGTGCCTGCCGCCAACCCACGAATCTCTTCATCTCTGTTGTGGATTGCTGGTTTACTTATGCTGCGGACGCGGATCCCGGCAGCCCGTTCCCGCCTTTTGCTGTCAAGAAGTGCGAATTGCCGTTGTGCCTAAAACAAATATATTTTTAATATACTATATGTGTTGCGTTTCGTCAATAAACCTGCCCCGTATTATTGGGCGGCGGTGTAGGACTACAATACATATTGGACAATTGCACCTTGAAAATAGAGATGCAGGATACGGGCTCATGAGGTATTGTTGAGTTAACAGACAAAACTTTACCGAAAGGAGCCATATCCGATAAGGTATCATAAATTGCGCAAATTTGGAAAAGCGTCATGAAGAAAGGGACATGGACGCAGCCGCTTGGTAGAATAAGTTGTCACACCATTC